>JAIEOO010000238.1 GCA_019750475.1 Acetobacteraceae bacterium
TCGCGGCCAACCGCACCGCCGGGCCGGGGGCGCGCATCGCCATCGCCGGCGCGCTGCTGGCCGCCGGGCTGGAGGCCGAGGCGGTGGCCCTGGCGAACGAGGTCGAGGCCGCCGGCAACCTCACCGGCGAGCAGCGGCGGGACCTCGCCAGCCTGCGCGCCGGCGTCGCCATCCGCGGCGCGGACCGGCTGAACGAGGCGGGCGACCAGGCCCAGGCCTTCGAGCGGCTGCGGCCCGTGCTGTCGCAGAATCCGCAGGACCCGGGCGCCAACCTCGCCCTCGCCCGGCTCTACGAAGGCGCGCGCCAGCCGGCGGAGGCGCTGCGCATCGCCGAGGCGGTGCTGCAACGCGACCCGCGGTCCTTCGAAGCGCGGGCCGGTGCCGTCCAGGCCGCCATCGCCATGGGGGATCGCCGCCGCGCCGAGCAGCTGCTGGCCGAGGCGCAGCAGGCCGGGCTGCGCGACAGCCGCCTGACCCTGCTCGAGGCCCGGGTCGCGCGCGGCTTCGGCGACGAGGTGCGGGCGCTGCGCCTGCTCGAACAGGCGCAGCAGCAGCGCCAGGCGGAACTCGGCCTGCCCGGCCTGCCGCTCGCCGGCAGCCCGTTGCCGACGCTCGCCGGACCGCTCGACAACCCCTTCCAGCGCACGCGCGGCGCGGCGCAGGCCACGCCGGCGGCTCAGCCGCAGGACGCGGTGGCCCGCGCAATCGCCACCGAACTCGCCCAGGTGCAGGAGAGCGCGGCGCCCACCGCCGCCCTGCTGGCGACCGGGCGCATCCGTTCCGGCAGCGCGGGGCTGGACCGACTGCAGCAGTTCGGCGGCGGCGCGGAGGCGAGCATCGCCGCGCCGGGCATCGGCGGCCGCATCACCGCGCGCGTCGAGGCGGTGAACATCGACAGCGGCCGCCTCGGCGGCGATGCCGGCACCTTGCAGCGCTTCGGCACCAACGCGTTGGGTGCCCCGGCCGCGCCGCGCACCACGACCGCGAGCGGCGTCATCCCCACCCTCGGCTATGCGCGGGGGGACTGGCTCTCGGCCGAGATCGGGACGAACCCGCTCGGCTTCCGGGAGACGACCGTCCTCGGCCGCGTCGAGATCGCGCCGCGGATCACCGACAGCCTGCGCTTCCGCCTGACCGGCGAGCGCCGCAGCGTGACGGACAGCCTGCTCTCCTGGGCGGGCATGCGCGACGCCCGCACCGGCCAGTACTGGGGCGGCGTGACGCGCACCGGCGGCCGCGGCCAGATCGAGTTCCCGGTGGGGCCGGGCGGCTTCTACCTGGGCGGCGGCTACGCCCAGCTCACCGGTCCGGGCGTCGCCGACAACACCCGCATCGAGGCCGGGGCCGGCTTCGCCTATCCCGTCCTCCGTCAGGCGGGGGCCGAGCTGACCACGGGCGTGGACCTCGTCTATTTCGGTTTCGACCGGAACCTGCGCGGCTTCACTCTGGGCCAGGGCGGCTATTTCAGCCCGCAGCAGTATTTCGGCGTCTCCGTGCCGCTCGACTACCGCGGCCGCGTGGGCGACGTGGGCTGGCGCCTGGGTGCCACTGTCGGCTACGCCACCTATCGCGAGGAAGGGGCGCCCATCTTCCCGACCAGCGCGGCCCTGCAACGCCAGGCCGACGCCCGCGCCGCGGCCGACCCCACGATCCAGGCCCGGTTGCCGCAGCAATCGCGCAGCGGCTTCGTCGGCGGCGTGCGCGGCGACATCGACTACCAGCTGACGCGCGACCTCTCGCTCGTCGGCTCGGCCCGCTTCGACAAGGCGCCGAACTTCGACGAGACGCAGGTCGTCCTGCGCCTGCGGAACCGCTTCTGAGATCCCCGCCGGAGCTTCCGCCGGCCCGCCGCGCGGCGGGCCGGCGGGGGGCGAGCGCACGACCGCCCGCCCGGCCGGTTGGTCCGAGCCTTCCGCTGGCGCTGGTCTCGTCCTGGCACGTGGCACCGTCCTCGCGGCGGAGCCGCTTCCGGGCGCCTGGGCGGGCCCTGGATGAAGGGTGCTTGCCACGACTGCGCGGCCGAATGCCGGGAAGAGGCAGTCCTGGCCGGGCTCATCGCCCTCGCGGCGGTGCCGCTTCGGGGGGACCGAAGGGGTCTTGGCCGAGGGGGTCCGGCGGCGGAATGCGGCCGGGGCTGGGCGGGGCTTGGGCGGGACGCCGCCCGGGGACGGTCCCGCCCTTGGTTCGGTCAGCGCGCCGCCAGCAGCTCGGCGCGGATCGGGGTGCCCGGGAAGTTGCGGTTGAACTGGGCCTGACGTGCGGCGCGGCGGGCCAGGTCGGCGTCGCGGCCGGACAGGATGGGTCGGGCCTGGCTGCCGGTCATGGAGGAGAAGTCCTGCGGCAGGTTCCAGCTCTGGCCGAAGGTCTGTGCGTGGGTGGTGGACAGGGTGGTGCCGCTCACCAGGCCGGGGGCGCTGGACTGGGCGGCGGCGGTGCCGGCGGCCAGGGAGGTCACAGCGGCGATCAGGGCGGCGGCGGCGATGGGGGCGAAGCGGCGCATGGTGTCGGTTCCTTCCATCTCGTCGCCGGGCGGGGCGCCCTGGCGTGAGAGAAGGGATAGCGGCGCCGGCACCATCGGCGTGAGGCAGAGAAAACGAAGGCAACGATAGGTGTGGCCGATGGTGCGCCCAGCCTGGGCGCCCATCCTCCCCCGCCGGGAGCACGATCCGTGCCGGCGGAATCGCCGGCGCGGTGAATCGTCCGCCCAAAAGTCGCGGAAGCGTGATCCCGTGTGACGGGATCACGCTGTAGGCTCCCCGAAACGGGAGGACGCCATGACCCATTTCCGCCTCGCCACGCTGCTCCTGGCCGGCGCGCTCGCCGCGCCCGCGACGGCCGAAGTCATCCGCTTCGAGGTCACCTCCCCGCCGCAGCCCGCCTTCCAGGGCCGGGAGTTCGGCACCGCCGGCCGGTACGAGCGCCTCGCCGGCCGCGCGACCATCGCGCTCGACCCCGCCGATCCGCGCAACGCCATCATCGCCGACATCGGCCTCGCGCCGCGCAACGCCCAGGGCCGGGTGGAGGCGGTGGCCGAGGCCGTGATCCTGCGGCCGCAGCGCGGCAACGGCACCCTGCTGCTGGAGGTGCCGAACCGCGGCCGCGACCTGGTCGGGCAGCTCTTCAACGATGTGGCGGCGAATGACCTGCTGCTCGACCGGGAGCCGGGCAACGGCTTCCTCATGCGCCAGGGCTACACCCTCGTCTGGGTCGGCTGGCAGTCCGACATTCCTTCGGGCGAAGGCCGCGGCGCCGGGCTGCGGATGGACGCGCCGCTGGTGCCGGGCGTCACCGGCCCGTCGCGGGAGGAGTTCGTCTTCGAGGCCGCGACCGGGCCGCTCACCGCGCCGCAGACGGTCCGCCTCACCTACCCCGCCGCGACGCGCGACGGCGCGACGCTGACCGTTCGCGCCCGCCCGGGCGATGAGCGCGCGACGCCGCCGGGCCTCGCCTTCCGCTTCCTCGACGACCAGCGCATCGAGATCACGCGGCCGCCCGGCTTCGACTCCGCCGCCCTCTACGAGCTGATCTACACGGCGCGGGAGCCGACGGTGCAGGGCATGGCCTTCGCCGCCATCCGCGACCTGGCGTCCTTCCTGCGCTGGAACACGGGGGCCGAGAACCCGCTGGCGCGCGAGGGGCGCGGCACGGTGGACCGTGCGGTGCTGACCGGCATCTCCCAATCGGGGCGCGTGGTGCGGGACTTCCTGTACCAGGGCTTCAACGAGGACACGCGCGGCCGCCAGGTCTATGACGCGATGCTGCCGCACATCCCCGGTTCCCGCCGCAGCTACACCAATGCGCGCTTCGCCCAGCCGGGACGCAATCCCACCCCGCACGAGGACCGGCACTACCCGGCCGACCAGTTCCCCTTCACCTACGCCGTGACCGAGGACCACCTGACCGGCCGGCGCGACGGGCTGCTGCTGCGCTGCCGGCTGACCAACACCTGCCCGCGCATCATGCAGGTGGACAGCGAGTACGAATTCTGGGGCGCCCGCGCCTCCCTGCTGGTGACCGACACGCGCGGTCATCACGTCGAGCTGCCGCCCGAGGTGCGGGCCTACGCGCTCGCCGGGCACCCGCATTTCGCGATGGCGAGCGCGGTGATGGCGCGCAACCCGCGCTGCGCCCTGCCGGTGAATCCCTTGCAGGGCGGCGCGCCGCTGCGCGCGCTGCTCGTCGCGCTGGAGACCTGGATGCGCGAGGGCGTGGAGCCGCCTGCGACGCGCTACCCGACGCGCGCGGCCGGCACGCTGGTGCCTGCGGCAGGTCTGTTCCCCGCCATTCCGGGCGCGGGCTATGCGGGGATGCACGCGCCGGCGCAGCTCGTGGACAACAGCGTGGTGCCGCCGGTGGTGCGGGGCGAATACACCGTGCTGCTGCCGCGCGCGGACGCCGACGGCAACGCGATCGGCGGCATCCGCCTGCCGGTGATCGAGGCGCCGCGCGCCACCTACACGGGCTGGAATCCGCGCGCCGAGGGCTTCGCGCCCGGGATGCCCTGCACCAACACCGGCGCCGTGCTGCCCTTCGCCGCGACCCGCGCCGAGCGGCAGGCGGTGGGCGACCCACGCCCCTCCATCGAGGAGCGCTATCCCGACGCGGCCGCCTATGTCGCCGCGGTCCGCGCCGCGGCCGAACGCCTGCAGGCGGAGCGGCTGCTGCTGCCGGAGGATGTGGCGGCGATGGTGGCGGCGGCGCAGGCCGACACGCTGGCGCGGCTGCGGCGGTGAGCCGGCGCGTCAGCGCGTTTGGCCGCCGCAAGGACACCCATTGCATCGGCGCGCAAGCGGCGCGCCGACCGGCCTGCTGGCATGCGCCAGGAACCTGCGCCCGTTGATGAGCCGCTTTTCCGCGCGGCGAAACGAGCGCTTTGGCGACTCGGCAGGCCGGCCGTAGCTTCA
Organism: Acetobacteraceae bacterium; assembly: GCA_019750475.1. Taxonomy (GTDB): domain Bacteria; phylum Pseudomonadota; class Alphaproteobacteria; order Acetobacterales; family Acetobacteraceae; genus Roseococcus. Next base: position 4,905 of record JAIEOO010000238.1, read on the forward strand.
CCTTGACAGACTGATCATCTTGCGGGGCGCCAGCCTATGGGGCGGGGCACACAGCGCCCTGAGAGGAGGAATAGGATGTCAACCAAGATCGGCCGCAACGCCGGGACGGGAAGGTTCACGACTGTGAAGACGGCTCAAACCAAGCCGTCCACTCACGTCGTGGAGACGATCAAGAAGGGGAAGTAGCTTTCGAGGCCTCCCCGTTTTGACCGGACTTGGGGGCGGCGGGCTTTGGCCTGCCGCTCCCGCCTCTCTCTAAGCGCAGGCCGCTTGGGTGTCGCAAGCATCCGGCGCAGCACCTCGTCGCGGCGCTTATCGTCGTCTTCAGGAGCATTCATGAAGTTCTATGACCTCTCCGACCTCAACCACGACCCCGCCATCGCCCAAGCCATGGGGAATCTGGTCGTGGCTTGGTCCCGCGCCGAAACGGCTCTCGGCTTCGCGCTAGCCGCCGTGACCAGCATGGATGTCAACGTGGCGCAACAAGGCTACTTCCGCATCCCTACATTCGAGGCGCGATACAAGTTCATCGTGGAAGTGCTGAGGCACGGCAACTTCGAGGAGACGTGGCGCGGCGCGATGATCCGCGCCGTCGAGAAGCTGGCCAAGCTCTCGTCAACCCGAAACAGCTACATCCATGGCTCTTGGTGCGTGGAAGGGACCAGCAACAAAACGGTCCTTTTCCATCTCCGCGTGGATGGGGACGGGCGTCGGCAAGAAGTCAAGGCCGCGGACATCAAGCAGCATTGCGAAGCTGTCCTTGGCCGCGTTGCCGATCTCCGCGAACTCCTGCCAGACGCGCCATGGACCTGAAGATGTCAGACACCATCCGGTCGGGCGTGACCTTCACTTCCAGCCGTTCACGCTTGACCGTCATTGCGGCAGATGCGCCCTTGTCAACGAGTTAATCAGGATTGTCTTCGTGTCCACGCGCCGGCATAGCCTTTCAACGGGCGCCGCTATCCTCTCCCGCTCAGCCGCCGCTCGGCCCAGACCCAGGCGATCAGGCCGGGGATGTAGAGCACCAGGTCGCGGATACGGCGCGTCAGCGCCAGCGCCGCGCTCGTCGCGGGGTCGAGGCCGACCAGCGCGCCGATGCCGATGAACCCCGCCTCCTGCACGCCGAGCGCGCCGGGCACCAGGAAGGCGGCGGAGGAGACGGCCTGGATCAGGCTCTCGATCACCAGCGCCTCGGCCAGCGTCACCGGATGCCCGAGCAGCCAGAGCGCCACGTAGATCTCCAGGCTGCCCGCCACCCAGGCCGCGAGCTGCCACAGCAGCGCGAGCGCGATGGCGCGCGGCCGCCTCCAGCCGCGGCGGACGTAGCGGTCGATGCGCGCCGAATGCTCGGCGAAGACAGAGAGGCGCCCGGCGGCGACGCCGTTCAGCGCCCCCACCACCCGGCTGAACAGGGCGAGGCGCTGCGCCGCGATGAAGGCGCCGGCGCAGCCGAAGCCCACCGCGAGGCCGAGCAGCAGCCCGAGCCACCCCACCGCCCCGCCCGCCGCCAGCAGCCCGAGGCCGAGCAGCGCGAACAGCAGCTGCGAGACGAGGGAGAGGGCCACGTCCATCAGCAGCCCGCCCGCCGCCGGGGCCACGCCGACGCCCCAGCCGCGCAGCACGCGGTAGGTGGCGACCTCGCCGCCGACGCGGCCGACGGGCAGCAGCGCGTTCACGCTCTCGCGGATCCAGACGGCATGCGTCATCAGCAGCAGGTTCGGGCGCTGCGTGCCGGGCATCAGCACCGCCCAGGCCCAGGCGTTCAGGACCATCGCCGGCAGATGCGTGAAGGACGCCAGGATCAGCCCGAACCCCGCCGCCGTCAGCAGCGCGCCCACGGCGGAGAAATCCTGCGCGGCGATGATCCACACCGCCAGCGCCAGCCCCACCGCGGCCAGCAGCAGCCCGAGGCGGTTCACGCCAGCATCGCCGCGTAGCCGCCGCGCGGCGTGTTCCCCAAGGCGGCGATCACGCGCGGATCGGTCAGCGCCGCCAGCTCATCCCCGTAGCGGTAGCCGGGCGCGCCGCCGGCGAAGCTGCCCCGCGTCGCGGGGTGGAAGTAGAGCTCCGTCACGCCCTCCGGCAGGCGCGGCAGGACGCCGAGCAGGCGCTCCGCCGTGAAGGCGCCGGACCAGGCAAGGCCCACCACCCGATCGGGCGCGACGAGGTTCCAGTTGGCGGCGCGCTGGCGCAGCGTGCGGCACCAGGGCGCCAGCGCCCATTCCGCCGTGCCGGGCGCGGCGGGGTCCACGGCACGCACGAGCTTCCCCGGCTCCCAGGGGAGGCGGATGGCGCGGCATCCGGCGCCGGCGGCCGCCTGCATCATGGCCGCCGCGATCAGCGGGTGCAGGTGGTAATGCTTGTGGCTGTTCACGTGATCGAGCTTCAGCCCGGTCGCGGCGAAGGCGTCCATCTGCGCCGCCACCTCGGTCGCGAGTTCCTTCTTCGCGGCGGGCGAGAGCGCGAGCAGCAGGCCCATCGCCGCCATGTCGTCGCGGAAGCGGCCATTCTTCTGCGTGAGGCCGGGGATCATCGCCGGGTCGGATTTCGGCGTGCCGTCGGTCAGCGTCAGGTGCAGCCCGACGGCGAGGCTGGGGTTGCGGCGCGCGATGCGCAGCGCCTCCTCCAGCCCGCGTTCCGCCACCATGAGCGAGGCGGCGGTGAGCACGCCCTGCTGATGCGCGCGCTCCACCGCCTCGTTCACCTCGGAACAGAGGCCGAAATCATCGGCGTTGAAAATGAGGCGGCGAGAGGTCACTGCTGCTTCTGGAGGATGGCCTGCACCGCGGCGATGGCCGCTTCCGTCTGCGAGCGCAAGGCCTCCCGGCGAGATGCGAGGCGCCCGCCATCGGCGGCGCGCTGGTACACTTCCTCGGCGGAGTTGATTCGCCGGGCCACCTCCAACTCCGTCAGGAAATCGAGCGTTGTGAGGGGAATGAAGCGATCGAAGGCGGTCGCTCCTCCGGCCCGCAGCGCACGGTCGTCCTCGCTGAGAAGCAAGACGCGCTCGTTGGGCGCGAGCTCCGTTGCCTCGTTGATCACCTCGATGGCGGCGCGCTCACCGAGATTCTTCTGACGGGACTCCTGACCCGCCGACAGCAGCTGGAGATGGTCAAAGAGCGCATGGGTGGAAACAGTCCGTACCGGACCCTCATGCTTCTGAACCCATTCGAGCACAGCCTGCGCGCCGAGCCGCGACGCGTCGTTCGTGGCCTCGAAAAGCACCGCATCCGGCAGCACCACCGGCAAGCCCGGATAGAGGAGGTAATCCAGGCTGTCGGCCGCGGCCAGTGTGATCAACGGCCCCGTGTCGAGGACGAGAAGCCGTGCCCGGATCTCAGGAGGCACGCGCGAGGATATCCGCGAGCAGCCGCCTCCCCGGCGTGCCGGGATCGGTCGGAACGCGCGGCAAGGTCAGCTTGTGCTCTTGGATCGCCTCCAGCATCTCGCCGAAGCGCACCTCGCGGCCGAGTTTCCGCCCGATCTCGACGCGCGTGATCTCCGCGCGGCTCCAGGCCTCCGCCAGCTCCCGCGGCACCGCGCCCGCGTCGCCGCGCGGGGGCGTGCTCACGCCGCGGCGCGCGCCTTCGCGCGCTCGCGCAGGAAGCCGAAGAACTCCACGCCTTCACGGAGCCTCCGCACCAGCATCTGCCGGTCCCGGATCATCTCGCCGCAGATCGAGGCGATCTTCGGCGCGCGGAAGTAGAACTTCTTGTAGAAGCTCTCGACGCTGTCGAAGATCTCGGTGTGCGACAGGTGCGGGTAGTGCAGCGGCGCGATCTGCACGCCGTGCGCGTCCACGTATTCCGTGTTCGCGATGTCGAGCCAGCCTTCGCGCGACGCCTGCTCGTACAGGAAGGTGCCGGGATAGGGCGCGGCGAGCGAGACCTGGATGGTGTGCGGATTGGTCTCGATCGCGAACCTGATCGTCTCCTGGATGGTCTCCTTCGTCTCGCCCGGGAGGCCGAGGATGAAGGTCCCGTGGATGGCGATGCCGAGCTCGTGGCAGTCCTTGGTGAACTTGCGGGCGACATCCACCCGCATGCCCTTCTTGATGTTGTGCAGGATCTGCTGGTTGCCGCTCTCGTAGCCGACGAGCAGCAGGCGCAGCCCGTTGTCCGCCATCACCTTCAGGCTCTCGCGCGGCACGTTGGCCTTCGCGTTGCAGGACCAGGTGACGCCGAGCTTGCCCAGGCCGCGGGCGATTTCCTCGGCGCGGGGCAGGTTGTCGGTGAAGGTGTCGTCGTCGAAGAAGATTTCCTTCAGGCCCGGGAAGTTGGCCTGGATGTACTTCACCTCCTCGATCACGTTCTCGACCGAGCGCGTGCGGTAGCGGTGCCCGCCCACCGTCTGCGGCCAGAGGCAGAAGGTGCAGCGGCTCTTGCAGCCGCGGCCCGTGTAGAACGAGACGTAGGGGTGCTTCAGGTAGCCGATGAAGTACTTTTGGTAGTCCAGGTCGCGCTTGTAGACCTCGCTGACGAAGGGCAGCGAATCCATGTCTTCCAGGACCGGACGATCGTCATTGTGGACGATGATGCCGTCGGCGTTCCGGTAGCTCAGCCCCCGGATCGCCTTCAGGTCCATCCCGTCGGCCACGTCCTTCACGGTGAAGTCGAACTCGTTGCGGGCGACCCAGTCGATCACCGGCGCGTCGCGCAGCGATTCCTCGGCCTGCACGGCCACCTTGGCGCCGATCAGCCCGACCTTGAGGTTGGGGTTCGCCTCCTTCAGCGCGGCCGCCACCTTCACGTCGGAGGCGAAGGACGGCGTCGAGGTGTGCAGCACGCAGAGGTCGAAGTCGCGCACCATGCCCGTCACGTCAGAGAGCGTCTGGTTGTGCGGCGGCGCGTCCACCAGCCTGCTGTTCTTCACGAGCGCCGCCGGCTGGGCGAGCCAGGTGGGGAACCAGAAGCTCTTGATCTCGCGGCGCGCCTGGTAGCGCGCGCCGGCGCCGCCGTCGAAGCCGTCGAAGCTCGGTGCCTGCAGGAACAGGGTGCGCATCATCGCGTCGGGGTGCCCTTCGTCTCGTCCGGGGTGATGCTGCCGTCGCCGGCCAGCCGGAACCGCTCGCCGCGCCAGGATACACCCCCGGGAAGGGCTCCCGTGGCCCAGATGGCCCATGAAAGCAAGTCACGGATGGGCAACCAGGCCAGGCGTTGCATCCGCGCCACGCCCAGGGCGGCATCCACCCCGGCGGCCAGGGCCAGCCGCGCCGCCAGGACCAGGGCCAGCAGCGCCAGGGTCCAGGCCCCGGGGGCGAGCGCCAGGGCGAGCAGCGCCCAGGGCAGGGGGTGCGTGAAGGCGAGGCCGGCATAGCCCCCGGGCGCCAGCAGCCGGAGCGTGCGTGCCCAGCGCAGCTCATGCGCCCAGAGCGCGGCCAGCGACGGCTCCGTCATCACATGGGCCGGGATGACCGGGGACACCTCGACCTGGAGGCCGAGGCGCCGGACGGCGGCGCCGAGCGCGTGGTCGTCGGCCAGCACGGGCAGCAGCGTCCGGAAGCCGCCGATCCGGGCGAGCGTCTCCGCCCGGAGGGCCATGGTCGCGCCGTAGCAGCCCTGCGCCTTCCCCAGGCTCTCGCCCAGGGCGGCGTTGGGCAGGAAGTGCCAGTCGATGCCGAGGGCGGCAAGGCGCGACCAGGGCGAGGCGTCCCCCGCCTCGCCGCGGTAGAGACAGGTGACGAGGCCGACGGCGGGGTCCGCCAGCGGCGCCGTCACCGCGGTCAGCCAACGCGGCGGGCAGCGCATGTCGGCATCGGCGACGACCAGCACCGGGTGGCTGGCGGCGGCCTCGAGGTGCACGAGTTGCGACACCTTGCGGTTCGGTCCCAGCACCGCGCCGCCGGCGAGCAGGCGGCCGGGCGTCGCGCTGGCCGCCATCGCGGCGCGGGCGATCGGGGCGGCGCTGTCGGCCGGGTCGGAGACGGCCATCAGCACCTCGAAGGGCGCGGCGTGGTCCTGGGCCAGGGTGGCGCCGAGATTGGCGCGCAGCCCCGGCTCGTCGCCGTGGAGCGGCTTGAGGACGGAGGCGGGAAGCTGGGGCTCGGCCGGGGCGGCGCTGGCGGCGAGGCGGCGCAGCGCGCG
>JAIEOO010000441.1 GCA_019750475.1 Acetobacteraceae bacterium
ATCGCCGCCGGCGGTGCCTCGGGCGCCGCCGGCATCGGGACCGTGGGCGGGCCCGCCGGCGCGCCCGTCGTCGCATCGGCCGCCTCCGCCGTCGCCGCCTCCCACAGCACGGCGACGGGCTCGGCGTCCTGCGGTTCGGGCAGGGCCGCCGGGCGGAGGATCACCAGCGTCGCCGCCAGCGCCAGCCCGTGCAGGCCGAAGGACAGCGGCACGGCCCACCACGCGGCCTCCCGCCACTCCCGCGGGACCGGGCGCTCCGGCATGGCAACGGCCGGGATCGGGCCGGCGGGCTCCGCCCGGACCGGCACCGGCAGGCCGCCGCTCACAGCACCACGACGCCGCGGTGCTTGGCCTTGCCCTCCGGCTCGACGTGGATGGTGATCGTCGCCTCGCCCAAGTCCTCGCGCAGCGCGACCTCGATGCGGTCGCAGATGTCGTGCGCCTGCTCCACCGTCATCGCGGCCGGCACGACGAGGTGGAACTCGATGAAGGTGAGGCGGCCGGAATGCCGGGCGCGGATGTCATGCGCCTCGATCGCGCCCTCGGCCGCGCGGCCGACGATGTCGCGGATCCGGCGCATCGTCTCGTCGGGCACGGCCTCGTCCATCAGCCCGCCGACGCTCTCGCGCACCAGGCGCACGCCTGACAGCAGCACGTTCCCCGCGGTGAGCGCCGCCAGCAGCGGGTCGAGCCACAGCATCCCCGTGAGCAGCGCGAGCGCGACGCCGAACAGGACCCCGGCCGAGGTCACCACGTCGGACAGCAGATGCCGCGCATCGGCCAGCAGCGCCGGGGACCGCAGGGCGCGGCCACGCCGGAACAGCAGGGCGCACCAGGCGGCGTTCGCGGCCGTCGCCGCCGCCGCGACCAGCGCCGCGACCGGCGTCAGCTCCGGCTGGACCGGGTTCCGCCAGGCATCCCAGGCCTCGTTGAGGATCACGAAGGCCGCGACGAGGATCAGCGCGCCTTCCAGCACGGCCGAGAAGTACTCGGCCTTGTGGTGGCCGTAGGGGTGGTTCGCGTCCGCCGGCAGGGCGGCGTAGCGCACCGCCGCCAGCGCCGCGAGGGAGGCCGCGACGTTGACCACGCTCTCCAGCGCGTCCGCGAACAGCGCCACGCTGCCCGTCAGCCACCAGGCGACAAGCTTGAGGGCGAGTACGAGGACCGCGACGGCGACGCTGCCGGCGGCGAGGTTGACAGCGCGGGACACGGGCTCCCCGGGAGAGGGTGGATACTCGCCCGGCTTCTAGAGCATGATCCGCGAAGGCGGTATGGCCGCCGCGCCGCCCTCGGCGGCCAGGATCGCGCAGCACGGGAACGATCGGTCCCGTTGCGGCCCGGGCGCGCCCCGGAATCGATGCCTTCGCTTTCTTTTCGGAGCGCGTCCGCCCGGGACGGGGCCTGGAAGGGCGACAACCCGGTTGCCCGGCACGGCCGGCCCGGCAAAGCTGGCGGAAACCGCCAGGGATTCCGCATGGCCTTCCGGATCGCCCAGATCAGCGACGCGCATCTCTCGCCGCGCGTGACGCTGTTCGAAGGCAATTTCGACCGCGTCGCGGAGGAGATCCGCGCCGCCCGCCCGGACCTCATGATCGCCACCGGGGATCTCTCGCTCGACGGGGCCGATCGCGACGAGGACCTGATCCACGCCCGCGACCGCCATGCCGCCATCGGGGCCGATTGGGTGGCCGTGCCCGGCAATCACGACGTGGGCGACGAGCCGCTGCTGGGCGCCAAGCAGCCATCCAGCGCCGAGCGCGTCGCGCGCTGGACGCGCATCCTCGGGACGTACGGCTTCGTGCGCGACGTGCCGGGCTGGCGCGTCATCGGCTTCGACACGCAGAGCCTGCATTCCGCGCCCGGGCAATGGGCCGCGATCGAGGCGGCCGTGCGCGGCGCGGGCGCGCGGCGCATCGCGCTGTTTCAGCACAAGCCGCTCTGCGAGGACCGCCTGACCGACGCGCGCCGCAACTACTGGCCCGTGCTGCCGGAGTTCCGCAGCCGGCTGCTGGCCCTGTTCGCCGGCGGCGGGCCGGCCCTCGTGGCCAGCGGCCATGTGCATCAATGGTGGGACCGCGGCGTGGTGGACGGCATCCGCCAGCTCTGGGCCCCGCCCACCAGCTTCATCATCGGGCCTGACTTCCAGTGGGGCTATGGCGAGCGGCTGCTCGGCTGGGTCGAGCACCTGCTGCACCCCGACGGCACCCATGAGGCGCGGCTGCGGCAGACCCCCGGCCTCGTCCCGCACGACCTGGGGCTGATGCCCGAGATCTACGGCGCCCAGCGCCCCGCCGCGTCGCCCGCGGGGGCCTGACCGCGCCGGCGCAAGGCGACGCTTCGTCCGGTCGGCGGCCTGTGTTAGGCGGTCGGTGATGGCTGATGACGTGGTCGTGCCAGGCTTTCTCGGCGGCGGCGGCCGCATGGGCGGTCGCATCCGCGCCCATGGCTGGGAGCGGACCGCCCTGGGCCGGCCCGAGACCTGGCCCAATGCCTTGCAGACGCTGGTCGGGCTGATGCTGGCGGCCAACCAGCCCATGTTCGTCGCCTGGGGCGCCGGGCGCACGCTGCTGTTCAACGATGCCTATGCCGAGATCCTGGCCGAGCGGCAGCAGGACGCCCTTGGCAAGGATTTCCTCGAGGTCTGGAACGAGATCCGCGAGGACCTCGCGCCCATCGTGGCCCAGGCCTATGCCGGCGCGCCGGTGCGGATGGACCGCATCCATCTCCGCATGCATCGCCGCGGCCGCAGCGAGGACGCGTTCTTCTCCTTCTTCTACGCCCCGGTCCGCGACGAGGGTGGGGGGGTGTGCGGCTTCTTCTGCGCCTGCACCGAGACGACGGAGCAGGTCCGCGCCGAACGCCGCGCCGCGGAGGAACGGGAGCGCCTGCGCCGCCTGTTCGAGGAGGCGCCCTCCTTCATGGCCATGACCGAAGGGCCGGAGCACCGCTACGTCCTCGCCAATCCGCGCTACGTGGCCGTCATCGGCGGGCGCCGCTGCGTCGGGCGCACCGTCGCGGAGGTCGTGCCGGAAGCCATCGAGCAGGGCTACGGCGCCCTGTTCGACGAGGTGTTCCGCACCGGTCGCACGTACGCCGCCGCCGGCGCCCCCTTCGAGCGTGACGGGGAGACGCGGCACGTGGACTTCGTCCTGCAGCCCATGACGGACAGCGAAGGGCAGGTCACCGGCATCTTCATCGAGGGGTACGACGTCACGGGCCGCGTGCTCGCCGAGCGTGAGGCGCAGGCCGCGAACGAGCGCGTGCGCCTCGCCCTCGACGCCGGCGCCATCATCGGCACCTGGGACTGGGACCTGGTGCATGATCGCTTCGCGGTGGATGAGCGCTTCGCCGAGAGCTTCGGCCTCGACCCCGCGATCGGGCGCGAGGGGCTGCCACTCACCCAGGTCATCGCCAACGTCCATCCGGACGACCTGCCCGGGCTGCAGGCCGCCATCGCCGAGGCGATCGCGCGCGGCGGCCCCTACCGGCACGAATACCGCGTGCGCCGCCGCGACGGCGCCTATCGCTGGCTGGAAGCCAATGGCCGCGTGGACCTCGCCGCCGACGGCACGCCGCTCCGCTTCCCCGGCGTGCTGCTCGACATCGAGGGCCGCCGCGCGACGGAGGCGGAGCGGGATCGCGTCGCCGCGCTGCTCGCGGCCGTCATGGAATCGGTCCCCGGCGTCGTTTACGCCAAGGACCGCGAGGGGCGGATCCTCGTCGCCAACCGCGGCACGGCGGAGCTGATCGGGCGGCCGCCGGAGGCCTTCCTGGGCCGCACTGACGCCGAATTCCTGGACGATCCGGCCGAGGCGGCGGCGGTCATGGCCAATGACCGGCGCATCATGGAGAACGGCGAGGCCGAGCAGGTCGAGGAGGAGGTCCGCCTCGCGGACGGCACGCCGGCGGTCTGGCTCTCGACCAAGGCGCCGCTCCGCGACCGTGAAGGTCATGTCGTGGGCCTCGTCGGCTCCTCGGTGGACATCACCGCCCGCAAGCGCGCCGAGCGCCAGCTGCGCGAGCTGAACGAGACGCTGGAGCAGCGCGTGGCCGAGGCCGTCGCCGCCCGCGCGGCCGCCCTCGCCGCGCTGCACGAGGCGCAGAAGATGGAGACGGTCGGCCAGCTGACCGGCGGCGTGGCCCACGACTTCAACAACCTGCTCACGCCCATCCTCGGCGGCCTCGACATGGCGCTGCGCGACCTGCCCGAAGGCGCGCGGTCGCGTCAGCTCGCGGGGGTGGCGCTGCAGGCGGCCGAACGGGCGCGCACGCTGGTGCAGCGCCTGCTCGCCTTCGGGCGGCGGCAGCCCTTGCAGCCGCGGAACGTGTCGCTCCACAACCTCGTGGCGGACATGCTCGACCTCGTCTCCCGCTCGATCGGGCCGCAGGTGGAACTGGCCATGGACGTCCCCGCCGCGCTTCCGGCCGTCCGCGTGGACCCGAACCAGCTCGAGCTCGCGATCCTCAACCTGGCCGTGAACGCCCGCGACGCGATGCCGGAGGGCGGGCGCCTGCATATCTCGGCCGCGGCGCAGGCCGATCCGCCCGGGCTTCGGCCTGGCGCCTACGTGGTCCTGCGGGTCGCCGACACCGGCGCGGGGATGGACCCGGACACGCTCGCCCGCGCCGCCGAGCCCTTCTTCACCACGAAGGAGGTCGGCCAGGGCACCGGCCTCGGCCTGTCCATGGTGCATGGCCTCGCGGCCCAGTCGGGCGGCGCGCTGCTGCTGGCGAGCGAGCTGGGCAAGGGCACGGTCGCCAGCCTGCTGCTGCCGGTCGCCGACGAGGCGACCGAGAGCCGCGCGGCGGGCGCGTCGCCGCGGGCTTGAGGCGAAGCCCGCCACGGCCACCCGGACCGCCGATCGGGGCTTGAGCGGCCGCGGCAGACGCGCCAAGGGAAGCGGAGGCGGGCGCCGACCCAGAATGCCCGCCGGAGGAACCCGCCCATGCCGCCTGCACTCCGACGCCGCGCGCTGCTCGCCGCCGGGGCGGCCCTGCCGCTCGCCACCCGGGTGCAGGCGCAGCCGCGCCTGCCGCAGGGGCCCGTCACCATCATCGTGCCCTACACCCCGGGAACGGGCCCGGACATCCTCGCACGGCTCGTCGCGCCCGTGCTCCAGCAGCGGCTGGGCCAACCCGTGACGGTGGACAACCGCGCCGGCGCCTCGGGCAACATCGGCTCCCAGGCCGTCGCGCGCGCGGCGCCGGACGGGCGCACGCTGATGATGCAGGTCAACACCTTCGTCATGAACCCGAGCCTGTTCCGGCAGGTGCCTTACGACCCCGTGGCGGACTTCACGCCGATCGCCGGACTCACCGCCGGCGACCTGGTGCTGACGGTGAACCCGGACGTGCCGGCGCCGGACGTGCGCGGCTTCGTCGAGCTGGCCCGCGCCCGCCGCGGGGAGGTCGCCTACGCCTCGCCCGGCATCGGCACGCCGCAGCACCTGGCGATGGAGCTGTTCCGCCTGACCGCCGGCATCGAGCTGAACCACGTGCCCTATCGCGGCTCCGCCCCCGCCGTGCAGGACCTGATCGGCCGCCGCGTCGCCGCCATGGTGCTGCCGGTCCACACCGCGCTGCCTCTCGCGCGGGATGGCCGCCTGCGGATGCTGGCCGTGGGCAGCGAGCGGCGCGTCGAGACCGCGCCGGAGGTGCCGACGATGGCCGAAGCCGGCCTGCCCGAGGTGCGGGTGGATCTCTGGTACGCCATGTTCGGCCCGGCCGCCCTGGCCGAGGAGTTCGTGCAGCTGGTGAACGCCGCCCTCCTCGCCTGGCTGGCCGAGCCCGCGACGCGCGCGCAGCTCCTCTCCCAGGGGATGGCGCCCGCGCCGGGCACGCCCGGGCAGCTCGGCGCGCTGGTGCGGCAGGATCTGGCGCGCTGGGCCGACGTCGTGCGCCGTGCCGGGATCAGCGCCGAATGAGCGTGCTGGAGACCGAGGTCGCCATCATCGGCGGCGGACCGGTGGGGCAGGGCCTCGCCATCGAGCTCGCGCGGCGCGGCGTCGAGAGCGTGGTGATCGAGCGCCATCCGACGCCGCAGCGCGTGCCCAAGGGCCAGAACCTGACCCAGCGCACCATGGAGCACTTCCGCAACTGGGGCATCGAGGACGCGCTGCGCGCGGCGCGCCCCATCCCGCCGGACTACGGCATCGGCGGGATGACGGCCTATGGCACGCTCCTCTCCCGCTGGACGCATGACTGGCTGCAACGCGAACTGGTCCGGCCCTTCTACGCCACCGACAACGAGCGCCTGCCGCAATACGAGACGGAGCGCGTGCTGCGCGCCCGCGCGGCGGAGCTGCCGGGGATCACGAGCCTCTACGGCCTGACGGCCGAAACCGTCTCGCCCGAGGGCCGCGTGACCGCCGTCGCGCGCGACGGGTCGCGGCGCGAGGTGCGCGCCCGCTACGTCGTGGGCTGCGACGGCGCGCGCTCCCTGCTGCGGGAGCAGGCGGGAATCGCGCTGCGCCGCACCGACCACGACCGCCTCATGGTGCTGCTGGTGTTCAAGTCCGACGGGCTGCGCGAGCTGCTGAAGCGCTACCCGGGGAAATCCTTCTACTGCGTGCTGCACCCGGAGCTCGACGGCTACTGGCGGTTCTTCGGGCGCGTGGACCTCGAGGGCACCTTCTTCTTCCACGCGCCCGTGCCCGCCGGCACCACGCGCGACAGCATGGACTTTGCCCGGCTGCTGCACGAGGCGGTGGGCGCCGGGTTCGACGTCGTCTTCGATCACATCGGCTTCTGGGACCTGCGCATCGCGGTGGCCGAGAGCTACCGCGCCGGGCGTTGCTTCGTGGCGGGCGACGCGGCGCACAGCCACCCGCCCTATGGCGGCTACGGCATCAACACCGGCTTCGAGGACGCGGTGAACCTCGCCTGGAAGCTCACGGCCGCGCTGCGGGGCTGGGGCGGGGACGCGCTGCTCGACAGCTACGATTCCGAGCGCCGCCCGGTCTTCGAGAGCACGGCGCGCGACTTCATCGAGCGCGCGATCGAGACCGACCGCGACTTCCTCCGCCGCTTCGACCCGGCGCGCGACGAGGTGGGCTTCGCCGAGGCCTGGGCCGCCCGCACCTCGGGCGCGAAGAGCGAGGTCGGCGGATACGAGCCGCATTACGAAGGCTCGCCCGTGGTGTGGGGGCCGGACGGCGGCGCGTGCAGCGCGGTCGGCGCGCATCGCTTCGCGGCGCGGCCGGGCCACCACCTGGCACCGCTGGCCCTCGGCGATGGCCGGAGCGCCTTCGACGCGCTCGGCACCGGCTTCACCCTGGTGAGCTTCGCGCCGGACGCCGCGGAACCCTTCGTCGCCGCCGCCCGCCGCCGCGGCGTGCCGATGGCGCTGCTGCCGGCGAGCGATCCCGCCTCCCGCGCGGCCTATGGCGCCGGCCACATCCTGGTGCGGCCGGATGCCTTCGTGGCCTGGGCCGGCGACGCGGTGAAGGAGCCCGAGGCGGTGCTGGCGCGCACCGTGGGACAGCGCGCGCCGGTGGCCGCCTGAGCCGTCAGCTCAGCCGGATGCCGAGGCGCTGGATCAGCGCCCGCTCCTCCTCCATCGTCTGGCGGACGAAGGCGGCGTAATCGGCGCTGTTCTTGTAGTTCGGCTGCATGTCGAAGCGGTCGAGCACGGCGACATGCGACGGGTCGGTCAGGGCCTCGCGGAAGGCGTCGTGCAGCACGCGCACCACGCCCGGGTCCATCCCGCGCGGCCCGGCCAAGCCGTAGGGGCTGATCGAGACGATGTCGATGCCCTGCTCCTTCAGCGTGGGCACGTTGGGGAAGCGCTTCGCGCGCTCCTCGCCCCAGGTGGCGAGCAGGCGCACCCGCCCTTCCTCGACCATGGGCGACCAGCCGGAGCTGTCGGCGGTGATGTGGATCTGCCCGCCCAGCAGGTTCTGCAGGTTCTCGGCGACGCCGCGGAAGGGGACATGCGTCCACTCGATGCGCTGCATCTGCGCGATCTGCTCCATCGTCAGATGGAGCGAGGTGCCGACGCCGGGCGTGCCGTAGTTGAGCTGGCCGGGGTTGCGGCGCGCATGCTCGATCAGCTCTGCCATCGTGCGCCAGGGCGCATCGGCGCGCACCACCGTGCCGAAGAGATAGCCCGTGACGTGGATGACGTAGGTGAAGTCGTTCAGCGGGTCGAACAGGGCGCGGCTGTTCATCAGCGGCTGGCGGAACACGCTGATCGGCATCTGCGCGAGGACGTAGCCATCGGGCCGCGCGGTCAGCAACGCCTGGGCACCCAGCACCCCGCCGGCGCCGGGCCGGTTCTCCACCACCACGGGCTGGCCCAGGCGGCGCGACGCCGCCTCGCAATAGGCGCGCATCTGCACATCGGTCGTGCCGCCGGCGCCCCAGGGCACCAGCATGCGGATCGGCGCGTTGGGAAAGCTGGACTGCGCGACGGCCGGCGCGGCCAGGGTGGCCAGCGGCAGGGCGAGCGCGGCGCGGCGGGTCGTGCGGATCATGGGTTCCTCCGGCATTCGTCGTTGCCGCCGGTATCGCCGTTGCCGCCGGCTGCGGCAAGCCGCGCCGGGGCCGCTTGCGGCGCTCCGGGCGGCTCCCCAGCTTCCCGGGCACGCACAAGCCCGGGACCTTCGCATGATGCGCCGCCGCGCCCTTCTCGCCCTGCCCGCCCTCCTCCCCGTGACGGCGACGGCGCAAGGCTTCCCGTTCATGCCGGATGCCGAAGCGGTGGCGCTGCTGCGCGCGGGCGGCCTGAACCTCTATTTCCGCCATGGCATCACCGACCGCTCGCAGGTGGACACCGGCCGCCGGGGCGACCGCGCCGGCCAGCGCAACCTGAGCGAGGCGGGACGCGTGCAGGCCCGCCAACTCGGCGAGGCCTTCCGCACGCTCGGCATCCCCGTCACCGAGGTGCTGAGCAGCGAGGTCTTCCGCGCCCGCGACACGGCGGAACTCGCCTTCGGCGCCGACCGCGTCCGCATCGAGCGCGACCTGATCGCAGACGACTACACGCCCGGCGACGCGCTGGAGGATGCCCGCGCCGTTTCCCGCCGCCTCGCGCAGCCGGTGACCCCCGGCAACCGCGTGATGGTGGGGCACATCGTGCCGCTCGGCATGATCCTCGGCCGCAGCCTGGCGCAAGCCGAATTCCCGGAAGGCTCCGCCGGCGTCTTCCGGCCGCTCGGCACACGCTGGGAGCATCTGGGCTTCGTGCGGGCGGAGCAGCTGATCGCGGCGGCACGCGGGTAGGCTGCGGCTGGCTGGGGGAGGCGCTGCCTCCCCCATACCCCCTCCGCCGGGGAGCCACGGGCTCCCCGGACCCCTGCGAATCCTTTTGGGAGTTGGGGAGGGGGCATCATACGCGCGCCCTCGATCAGGCGCGGTCGCTGCCCCCTCCCCAACTCCCAACAAACGGAACCGGAGGTCCAGGAACCTGAGGTTCCTGGCGGGGAGGGTCTGGGAGGGGCAGCGCCCCTCCCAGCATCCGCAGCCACCTCGCCTGCCGCGCGTTCAGGCTGCTTCTGATCCGGAGCACCCGATGTCCAAGGCTCATCTTCCGCCGGTTCCCCCGGCCAATCGTTCGCCGCAGGGCAGCAGCACGCCCGGCAAGGGCGAGGCCGACCCGGTCTACGACAAGTCGCAGGCCGAGGACCGCAACATCAACGTCGCCCAGCAGGGCCAGACGGCGAACACGATCCAGAACACCAACAACCAGGGCCGGCAGCAGGACCGCTGACATGGGCGACAAGCACAACAAGGATCCCGACACGGACCGTTCGGGCGGCGGGCCCGGTTCGTCCCACCAGGGCGGCAGCCATGGCCATACCCATCGGGAGCAGGGGCGCACCGTGCCCGGCCAGCCCACCAACGATGCGCGCAGCGACGTCTCCGGCGGCGGCGGCGAGCGCGACAGCCACCACACCCACGATCCCGAGAAGAAGGGCGACCGGAAGGGTTACTGAAGAGCCCGGTCCAAGCAGCAGCGGCTATCCCAGCCGCCCGACCTCCGCCTCCAGCGCGGCCCAGGCCGTGTTGCCGAAGCGCTCGCGCCAGCGGGCGTAGAAGCCGCCGGCCAGCACGCGGCGGAAGCTGTCCGTGTCGGCGCGGTTGAACACCATGCCGCGGCTCGCCAGCCGCGTTTCCAGCTCGCGGTTCAGCGCGTCGGTGTAGGCGCGCTGGGCCGCGACGGCGCGGCGGGCGTGGCGGGCGGCGATGTCGCGCACATCCTCCGGCAGGCTGTTCCAGAGGCGCGCATTGGCCAGCAGGTTGAAGCCCGACCACATGTGGTCCGTCAGGCTCATGTGGCGCTGCACCTCGAACAGGCGGTTCACCTCGGTCACCACCAGCGGGTTTTCCTGCGCGTCCACGCGGCCCTCGCGCAGCGCGCTGTAGAGTTCGCGGATGTTCACCGTCACCGGCTCGGCGCCGAGGGAGCGGAACAGGTCGCGGAACAGCTCACCATCCGGCACGCGGATGCGCAGCCCTCGCAAATCGTCCGCGTTGCGCACCGGGCCCTTGTTCGAGGAGATGTGGCGGAAGCCGTTCTCCATCGTCGCGTGCGGCAGCCAGACGATGCCCTGCGCCAGGCACTCCCGGCGCAGCAGCTCGCCGAAGGGGCCGTCCATCACGCGGTGCACCTCCGCGTGGGAGCGGAAGGCGAAGGGCAGGCCCTGGATCTCCATCAGCGGCACCGCCTGGCCGAGGATGCCGCCCATCAGGGTGAAGAACTCCAGCTCCCCCGCGACGAGCATGCGCAGCGCGGCGGGGTCCGAGCCCGGGATGCTGGCGTTCTGCGCGAAGACCTGGATGGAGAGGCGCCCGCCCGTCTCGGCCCGCACGCCGTCCCACAGCTCGACCAGGAAGCGATGCTGGTGGCTGTCCTCGGGCTGGTTGTGGAATTGCCGGCCGGTCCAGCGGGGCTGCGCCCGCGCCGGCAGGGCCAGCAGCAGCGGCGCGGCCAACGCCGCGCGGCGGGGGATCGTCATCGGCTCGTTTCCTCCGCGGTCATGCCCGCGGAGGAAGGCTACCGAACCGGCGCCCGCCGCCGCAACGTTCGTGCAGGCGGCCCCCGCTGTTAGAGCCATTTCACGCCGACCGGAATCGCGATTGGTGCTTCCGGCGCGGGTATGATATGTGATTCATCGGGCTCCGG
>JAIEOO010000408.1 GCA_019750475.1 Acetobacteraceae bacterium
GGCGGGGCGTCGCCGGCGGGCGGCGGCCCACCCCCGGCGTCCGCCTGTTTCCCGCCGGACTCCGGCGCGGCCGGGGCAGGGGGCTCGGCGGGGGAGGGGGCCGCGCGCTCGAGCACGATGGAGCCCGTGGGCTTGCCCGTGATCGCGCCCACGATCCGGCGCGCCTCCGTGACCGTCACGAAGGTCCCGGGCTCGGGGAGGGCGGCCACCACCTCAGCCGGCGTCTTCGTCCACTGGCGGTACAGGTCGTAGAGGGCGCGCATGTCGCCCTCGTCCATCCGCGCGCGGAGCTCGGGCGGGAACTCGTCGGCCTTGCGGAAGGCCGCGACCTGGTAGTCTTTGAGGTTGCAGATCGTGCCGATCTGCTTCGTGGTCCGCCCTTCGGCCGCGAAGCGCCCGACGGCGGCCGCCAGCTCCGAGTTGGACAGGTCGCGCCGCTGCTGGTTCTCGATGACCTGCGCCGCGTAGTCGTCCCCGTCCCCGCCGCGTTGGATCACGGCCGGGATGTCGGCCGCCCCGGCGAGGCGGGAGGCCCGAAGGCGCCGCGCGCCCATCACGAGCGTCCAGCGCCCGCCGAGGCCGTGGCGGACCACGACGGGCTGGAGGACGCCCCGCTCGCGGATGCTTTCCGCGAGGCTTTCGAGCTCGCCCTCGTCGAAGAGGCGGCGGGGCTGGTTCGGGTCCTCGTCGATGTCGGCGAGCGGGATGCGCATCGCCTCGCCGCGGGTGTCCTCGCCGATGGCCGCGCGCAGCGCCCCGAAGGCCGCGGCGCCGATCTGCGCCTTGGGGCGGGGCGGGGCGGGCGCCTTCGGCGGCTCGGGCGCCGTCTTCGAAGCAGGGCTCCTGGTGGCGCCCTTGGCGGGGGGGCGGGTCATGCCCGGAGCCTCATGCGCTTCTCCACCGTCTCGAACACGCCCCGGATCTCCGCCGCCGCCTCCCGCGCGGCGGAGCCCTTCTGGTGCCACACGGGCTCGCTGTCGCTCGCGGCCTTGGCGTAGGCGTCGCGCTTGGCCACCACGCCCGGGAACAGGAGCTTGCCCGCCTGCTCGGCGAGGCTCTCGAACAGCTCGCGCTCGCGGCGGCTCTTCCGGTCGAAGATGGAGGGGAGGAGGCCGAGGAAGAGCGGCTCCGGCCGCTTGTAGTGCGAGGACACGCCCTTGATGGCGCGGAGCAGCTCGGCGATCCCCTGGATGGAGTAGTCGTTGATGCCGATGGGCGCGAGCACGGCGTCGGCCGCCAGCAGCGCCCCGAAGGTGCGGTTCGTGAGCGCGGGCGGCGTGTCCACGACGCACACGTCGTAGGCCGGCCCATTGAGGCGGAGGCTGTCGCGGAACACCTCGATGCAGCGGCGGTCCACGCCCTCCACGCCCAGCAGCTCGCGCGTGGAGCGCGTCACGGTGAGCGGGCCGCGCGGCGGGACGGCGGTGGCCTCGGCGAACAGGTCCACGGTCTCGACCGCCGCGAGGTGCGCGCCGAGCGTCGTCGTCAGGTTGGCCTGCTGGTCGAGGTCCACCACGAGCGTCCGGAAGCGCTCGGCGAAAAACCAGGCCGCGTGGGCGACGATGTTCGTCTTCCCGACGCCGCCCTTCTCGTTCATCACCACAAGGGTCTTCACGCCGCTCCCCCTTCCCGGCGCCGCGGCCGCGCCGATGCCGGCCGGCCCGTCCTCCGGCCGCCGTCATCGCCAGCCTTAGGCATCCGAGCGAGTCGCGTCAACAGATGCAAACGCGACGCAGGGGGCGGTGGCCTTGCACCGTGCAAGCCCGACCGGGCCTCCCCGGGCAGCACCAAGGGAGGGCGATGCCGGACGCGTCTGTCCAACTCAGGGGGGGGCGGGGCCGCGGGGCTGGCCGGAGGCCCGCTCCCGGGCCTGCCGCGCCATCGTCTCGACGTATTCCGCGAGGTCGGGAGGCAGCCAAACGTCGACGCGGCGCCACCCCTTGGGCACCTCGCCCCGTGCCAGCTCGAAGCGGCGGATGATCCCGTTCACGCGCTGGCGCGTCAGGCCGTGCAGGCGCGCCGCCTCGGCGGGGCGCTGTCCGTCGACGACCACCGCGCGGGCGATGCGCACGCTGTCCGGGGAAAGCCCGCCGAGCCGCGGGAGAAGGGCGTCGAACTCCTCCGCCGCCATCCGCCGCGCGCCTCCGGTCCGCATCCAATCCCCTCTTCCACCTGCCCCGGCAACCGGGGATGCGGGGCCACGCCGTCCGGCGGACCGGCCCCGTCCCGAGCGGTTTTGTTGGCACGCCGGCCGGCGGCCGTCGAGCGTGCCGTCGCCGGCTTGCACGGTGCAAGGCCGCGCGCCCTTGCGGATCGGCCGGCCGGAGATCGGCGGGCGGCAACGGAGGGACCTGCCGTCGCGCCGGCGTGGGTCACCGGCGGCCGTCCCGAAGCCCGTCGCCGGAATCGGACGCGCGGTCCTGGGCACGTGCGGGGACCGCCCTCGGGTCCTCCGGCCGCGCGTCGCCCGCCCGGCAGCGGAGGAACCCGGCCGCCGTGCCCACCGCACCGACCTTTCGGGCAACGGCGGAGCCGAACCACCGGTTCAGCGACACGCCGCCATCCTTTGCCAGCCGCGCGGCGGCCGCCTTCACGGAGGCCGGAAGCTCGAAGGGGCAGGCTGGCCCGCTCGTGTCCCCGTCCTCTCCAAGAGCCCGGCCGGCGGCAGCAGCGGGAGGCCGAAGCGCGGCGACGCCCCGGGGAAGCCGGCCAAGTTGTGCTTCACGAGTGCGTCGGCGCGCCCCTTCGCGGCGGCCTCCAGCACCATCTCCTCGCCGGGGTCACGAAGCTGCGGCCGCCACGCTGAACGGACCTCGACCGGCTCCGCTGCCGCGAGCGCCGCCAGTCCTTGCACCGTGCAAGGCCCGCCCCGGCACGGTGGCACGCTTGCGGAGACGGCGACGTTTCGCCCTATGCTTCCAGGGCGGGAAAGGGCAGCGGACTTTGGACGACGCGGACACGGAGGCGGACACCTGCCGCAAGGCCGTCACGCCGCGGCTGCGCGCGGCCGGCTGGGACAGCGCGCCGCACGCGATGCAGGAGCAGCGCACCATCGCCCCGGGCCGCATCCTGTTCACGAGGGGCGGCGCGACACGCCGCGGCCGCCGGCGGCGGCTCGACTACCTGCTCCGCTACGGGCCCGACCTTCCGATCGCCGTCGTGGAAGCGAAGGCGGCCTACAGGCGCGCCGGGGACGGGATGCAGCAGGCCAAGTTCTACGCCGGCCTCCTCGGCCTTTCCTTCGCCTACAGCACCAACGGCGCCGACATCCTGGAGCACGACTTCCTCACGGGCCTGGAAACCGAGCGCGGCGACTTCCCCGCCCCCGAGGAGCTGTGGGAACGGCTGCGCGGCGGCCTGCCGGTGCCGCCCGCGGCGGAGGGCGCCGTGCTGCAGCCCGGCCGTCCCGTCCCCGACGCGCCGCTCCGATACTACCAGGAGGCGGCCGTCAACGCCGCCGTCCGCGCCATCGCCGGCGGCCGGCGCCGGGCGCTGCTGACCCTCTGCACCGGCGCGGGCAAGACGCCCATCGCCTTCCAGATCGCCTGGCGCCTCCACCAGGCGCGCTGGACCGCCACGCCCGGCCGGCTGCGCGCGAGGATCCTCTTCCTCGCCGACCGCGACGTGCTCGTGAAGGACCCCTTGAACCGCCACTTCGCGCCCTTCGGCGACGCGCGCCACCGCATACTGGGCGGGCGCGCGCCGGCCTCGCGCGAGGTGTTCTTCGCCACCTACCAGGCGCTCCTCGGCGAGGGGACCGACGCGGCCGCCCCCTTCGCGGGCCTCCCGCCCGACTTCTTCGACCTCGTGATCGTGGACGAGTGCCACCGCGGCTCGTCCCGGGCGGACGGGGCGTGGCGGGCCATCCTCGAGCATTTCGCGCCCGCCGCGCAGCTCGGCATGACGGCGACGCCGCTGCGCGACGAGGCCCGCGACACCTTCCGGTGGTTCGGCGAGCCGCTCTACGCCTACAGCCTCCGCCAGGGGATCGAGGACGGCTTCCTCGCGCCCTACAAGGTCCGCCGCGTGGTGACGGACCTCGACGCCGCCGGCTGGAGGCCCTCCGCCGGCGAGCTCGACCGCCACGGCCACCCCATCCCCGACGACGAGTACCAGACGAAGGACTTCGAGCGGGTCGTGGCGCTGCGCGCCCGGACGGAGGCCATCGCCCGCCACCTGTCCGACCACCTCCGCGCCGGCGGCGACCGCTTCGCGAAGACGCTCGTGTTCTGCGTGGACCAGGAGCACGCGGACGAGATGCGCCGCGCGCTCGCCAACCTCAACAGCGACCTCGTGGCCCGCCACCCCGATTGGGTGTGCCGCGTCACGGCCGACGAGGGCGAGGTGGGGCGGCAGCACCTGGAGCACTTCCAGGACGTGGACCGGCGGGCGCCCGCGGTCCTGACGACGTCGCAGATGCTGACCACGGGCGTGGACGCGCCCACCGTGCGCAACGTGGCGCTGGCCCGCGTCGTCGGCTCCATGAGCGAGTTCAAGCAGATCGTGGGCCGCGGCACCCGCGTGCGCGAGGACTGCGGGAAGACCTGGTTCACGATCCTCGACTACACCGGCACCGCGACGGCGAACTTCGCCGACCCCGCCTTCGACGGCGACCCCGCCTCCGTCGCCGTGGACACGGTGGACGCGGAGACGGGCGCCACGCTCGCCACGGAGGAAGCGCCCCCTCCGGCGCAGGGCGAGGGGCAGGAGGAAGAGGACGGGGGCGGGGGAACGCTCCTCCCGCCTGGCGGCGCGACCGGCGCGGGGCGCCCGAAGTACTACGTGGACGGCGGCTCGGCGCGGGTCGTGCTCGACCACGGGATGGAGCTCGACGCAGAGGGCCGGCTCGCCACGCGCCGCGTCGTGGACACCACGCGCGACGCCGTGCGCACCCTCTGGCCCACGCCCGCGGCCCTGCGCACCGACTGGGGCCTGCCCGACAAGCGGCGCGCCGTGGCGGAGGCGCTGGCCGCGCGGGGGCTCGACCTCCGCGAGCTGGCGGAGGAGGCGGGGCTGCCCGACGCCGACCCCTTCGACCTCCTCTGCCACGTCGCCTGGGGCACGCCCCCGCGCACGCGGCGCGAGCGGGCGGAGGCGCTGCGGAAGCGCCGCCCGGCCGTGTTCGACCGCCACGGGCCGGAGGCGCGCGTCGTCATGGACGCCCTCCTCGAGCGCTACGCCGCGGGCGGCCCGGACGAGCTGCGCCTGCCCGAGGCCTTGAAGATCGAGCCCCTGTCGGCGATGGGGAACCCCTTGGAGATCGCGGGCCGCTTCGGAGGGCCCGACGGGCTGCGCGAGGCGGTGGCGGAGCTCCAGGGCGAGCTCTACGCCGCCTGAGGGACGGGGGAACGGGGATGGCTCGGGGACGCAAGCCGAAGGAGGCGAAGGGGGCGGCGCCGCCGAAGGCCGCCCCGCCGGCGCGCAGCACCGCCCAGCGGCTGGACAGCATCGTGAAGTCGGCGCGCAACGCGCTCCGCAAGGACAAGGGCCTCGACGGCGACACGGACCGCCTCCCGCTCCTCGCCTGGCTGATGTTCCTCAAGCTGCTGGACGACGCCGAGCGCGTGCGCGAGGCCGAGGCGCGGATGGAGGGCCGGCCCTTCCGGCCCGTGGTGGAGCCGCCCTACCGCTGGCGCGACTGGGCGGGGCCGAAGGGCGGCCTGACGGGCGACGACCTCCTGCGCTTCCTCACGGCCGAGGCGGGCGCCCTGCGGCCCGACGGCACCACGGGCCCGGGGCTTTTCGCGACGCTGCGCGGGCTCCGCGCGGAGGAGGGCGCCGGGCGCGACCGGCGCGCCGTCGTGGCGACCGTGTTCGAGGGCGTGGTGCTCAAGGTGCGCTCGGGCCACATCCTCCGCGACGTCGTGGACCTCCTGGGCGGGATCCACTTCGACGCCTCCGACGAGGTGTTCCAGCTGTCCCGCCTGTACGAGGGCATGCTGCGCCAGCTCCGCGACGCGGCGGGCGCGGCGGGCGAGTACTACACGCCCCGGCCCGTGGTGCGCTTCATGGTGCGCGCGCTCGATCCGCGGCTCGGCGAGGTGGTGGAGGACCCCGCTTGCGGCACCGCGGGCTTCCTCGTGGAGGCCTTCGCCCACCTCAAGGCGCAGCGGCAATCGGCCGAGGACGAGCGGCGCCTCCAGGAGGGGAGCCTTCGCGGGGGCGAGGCGAAGCCGCTGCCCTTCCTCTTGGGGCAGATGAACCTCCTCCTCCACGGCCTCGACGCGCCGGACATCGACCCGGGCAATGCGCTCCGGCACCGCCTGGCCGAGATCGGCGAGGCGCAGCGGGTGGACGTGGTCCTGACGAACCCGCCCTTCGGCGGCGAGGAGGAGGCGGGCGTCCTCGACAACTTCCCGGCCGACCGGCGCACGGCGGAGACGGCGCTGCTGTTCCTCCAGCTCATCGCGCGCAAGCTCCGGCGCGGGGGGCGGGGGCGCGCGGCGGTCGTCGTGCCGAACGGCACGCTCTTCGAGGGCGGCGTGGCCGCGCGGATCAAGGCCGACCTCCTGGAGGGGTGCGACCTCCACGCGGTGGTGCGCCTGCCGGAGGGGGTGTTCGCGCCCTACACGGACATCCCCGCCAACATCCTGTTCTTCCGGACGGGCGGGCCGACGCGGGAGGTGGCGTTCTGGGAGCAGCCGCTGCCGGAGGGGCGGCGGAAGTACACCAAGACGCAGCCGATGCTCGACGCGGAACTGGACGACGCGCTGGCTTGGTACCGGGCCGGCTGCCCGGAGGGCGAGCGGTCGTGGCGCGTTCCGGCGGAGGGGCTGGTGCGGCGGGACGCGACGGGGCGCGTCGTCGCCTGCAACCTCGACCTCAAGAACCCGCGTGCGGCGGCGAAAGAAGACCACCGGACGCCCGCCGAGATCCTGGCGGCGGCCATCGGCAAGGAACGCGAGGCGCTGCGGCACCTGGAGGAGATGCGGGCCTTGCTGGGGCTCGTGGCTTGAGCGCCTCGGGCAGGTGGCCCCGCGTGCCGCTCGGCGAGGTGGCGCCGCTTGTTCGTCGGCCGGTCGCCATCGACCCTGATGCGACTTACCGCGAGATCGGCATCCGGTCTTTCGGGAAGGGCGTCTTCCACAAGCCCGAGGTGAGCGGCGTCGAGCTTGGCGACAAGCGTGTCTTTTCCGTCGAGCCGGACGACCTCCTTTTCAACATCGTGTTCGCGTGGGAAGGGGCTGTCGCGGTCGCCGGCCCCTCGGAGCGCGGCATGGTCGGGTCGCACCGCTTTCTGACGTGCGTGTGCGATCAGGAGCGCGCCGATCCCAGCTTCCTTTGGCGGTTCTTCCAGACGGAGGACGGGCTTTCGCAGCTTCGCGCCGCGTCTCCCGGAGGCGCGGGACGCAACCGAACTCTCAGCCTCGGCGGGCTCGCCCAGCTCCAGGTCCCGTTGCCCCCGCTCCGCGAGCAGCAGCGCATTGCGCTAAGACTCGACGACGCGACCAGAGCGATCTCCAAGCGGGCAGAGGCCACTGCATCTGCGGAGGCCGAAGTAAACGCGCTGCTGCGGAGTGCCTTCCGCCGGGCAACAGCGGGAGCACCGCAGGTGCGGCTGGGCGACGTCGCCCCCCTCATGCGCCGCCCCGTCACCGTTGAACCGGGGACCGTCTACAAGGAGGTTGGCGCCCGCGCCTTCGGCCGGGGGCTGTTTTCCAAGCCGCCGCTACGCGCCGACGATCTCACATGGCAGCAGCCCTTCTGGATTGAAAGCGGCGACTTGGTGTTCAGCAACATCAAGGCCTGGGAGGGCGCGTTCGCGGTCGCCGGTCCCGAGCACGATGGATGCGTGGGGTCGCACCGCTACCTGACCTGCGTTCCTGACGCGACGAGGGCGACTTCCGGGTTCCTGTGGTTCCGCCTCCAAAGCCCAGCCGGGATGGCCGCAATCCAGGCGGCGTCGCCGGGCAGCGCGGACCGGAACCGGACCCTGAGCCCCAAAGCGCTAGCGGAGATCCGTGTGCCGCTGCCCTCTCTCGATGCGCAGCGGCTTTCGACGCTCTGCAAACGAAGGCCGCCGAGGTTCGTGCTTCGCAGCGTGACGCCGGCGATGAGTTGGGCAAACTGCTTCCCGCCCTCCTGCACGAAGCCTTCGCCGAAGGGGCGCCGCACAGCCTCGCCGCCTGACCACCTCAGAACGGCTTGAGCCGTCCCGGCCGCGAGTGCCAAGGGCACTGCCAAAGCGTACCCGGCGCGGCGGCCGCCACCGTCTCGCGCCAGGCCGTCCACCACAGCAGCGTCATCCGCGCCCGCTCCCACATGGAGGCGTGGTTCCAACTGCCCCGCAGGACGATGCCGACGCACCCGGTGTCGCCGTAGGCGGCCCGCTCGTGCTGGCGCGTGCGCATCGCCTTGTCCGAGGTCACCAGCGCCGCCTTGCCGGGGGCGCCCTCCGCCACGCGCTGCACCAGCACCGTGTCCGGCGCGCCCGCCCCTCCCATCAGGTCCAGCGCGTGGAGCACCTCCAGCGGTTCCGGGCCGCCCGCGGCCTCCGCCTCGGCGATCAGCTTCACCGCGTGCGCGACGACGCGCGGCGTGTTCTCGTCGAAGACGACCCTCACGCGGCCAGTGGCACGGGCGGGCTCGCGTCCACGCCGAGCTGGAAGCCCACCGCCTCCCGCACCCCGGCCTCGTCCGTCCCGAAGAAGGCCGCGACCCTCGCGGCGTTGCCGCCCTCCGCGCGCCAGGCGTCGAACAGCGCCTCGGCCGGCGCGCCGCTGCGCGCCTCGATGGGCCGGCCGAAGGAGCGGCGGGGGTCCACCACGACGCGCGGGAAGCGTCCGTCCGGCGTCCAGCGCCGCGGCTCCTCGTCGTCGCCGTACTCCACGCTGGCCACGAAGCCGGCGGCCAGCACGTCGTAGATCGCGTAGTTGTCGCCCACGAGGTCGTAGAGGGCCCGGTCGCCCGTCTCGGCCTGCGCCTCGGCGAAGATGCGCCGCCCGTCCGTGTGGATGCGGCGCACGGCGAAGGGATGGTCCGTGCCCAGGACGCGCCGGGCCGTCTCCGCGGCCGTCCGGATCGCCCGCCAGCTCGGCGCGCGGCCCTGCCGCTCGGCCGCCTGCACGATCCGCCCCAGGAAGGCGACCTCCAGGAGGTCGAGGAAGCCCAGCGCCAGCTCGTTCTCCCGCGTTTCGTGCTGCCGGCGCAGTACCGGCGCGGCCGCCGCCTTGCCCCGGCGCTGCGCATAGCCCAGCAGCCAGCCGCGGATCTGCCGCGGAGGCACGCGGGTCAGGCGGGCGGCGTCGGCGACGCTGTAGATGCCGAGGGATGCCGGGATGGCGTTCACGTGGGGCTCCTCCGCGCAGGCTAGCACCTGCGGGAGGAAGCCGGAATCGGGGGTGCGGGTTGGGAGGCGGGCGTGAGTTCACCCCCGGTTTCCGCGTCGGCGCCCTCAGCCGTGTCCCACCGGGGGACGCGCGTCGTGGAGCGCGGGGCCGGGAGCGGCGTCCCGGGACCGTGAGTTAACCCCCGAGTCGCCGCCCCCCGGTCCGGCGCACCTCGGGTGCCTCCGGCCCCCTCACCGCGACGATCCGTGGCCCGACGGGGGGCGGCGAGGGATGGAGGACGACGCCGTCCTCCGTCAGCTCCACCCGCGCCTCCGGATAGGCGGCCACCGCCGGCCCCAGCATCTTCGGAAAGTCACGCCGGAAGAACCGAATCTGCCCGTAGCTCGACCCGAACTGGTCGCGCAGCGCGGCCCAGCGGACGGAGGTCGGCCCCCCGAGGCTGTGGAGGCGGTAGGCCAGCCAGATGTAGAGGTCGAGGCTCGCCGACCGGTCCGCGAGCTCGCGCAGCGCGGCCTCCCGCAGCGGCACGGGGTGCTTGCGGAGCGCGTCGTAGAAGCTCTCGTCGAGCACGACGCGGTCCTCCCAAAGGTCGGGCTGCCGCTCGTCGTCGGCGCGCCGGTGGAAGCGCAGCCCGGAGCGGACGAAGCGCCCGGCCTCCCATGCGCTCGCGTCCTCGCCCTCCCAGAAGAACTTCAGGGAGCAGGCCGCGATCCGCGCCGCCTGTTCCTTCAACGCCTTGCCCGTCTCCCCGCCCCAGGAAAGGCCCATCCGCCCAAGCCAATCGTGCAGGCTCCGTCCCAGCTCCACCTCGCGCGTGCCGGTCCGGACCGCCTGCGTTTGCAGGTAGAGGAGGATCATGCGGGCACGGGCGCCGTAGGGCACGCCGAGCAGCTTGGCAGGCCCCGGGCCGGTCTTGAGCCGACCCGGCTCGACGAGGAGAGTCACGCGGTGGCCCCGCTTCTCCCACGGCTGCTCGTCGGGCAGCCTCTTGTGCGGGAGGCCGGTGAGGCAGAAGCCGCTGTAGGAGATGCCGATCTTGCCAGCATCGTCCGCCAGCACCTCGGCGGCGATATCCACGAGCGCGCGCATCTCCGGCTCCACCATGAGGCGGGCTTGCTCGCGGCCGTGGACCAGGACCAGCCGCCTCACGCCGGCGTCGGCTTCGTGCATTGGGCGACTCCGTTCATTGCCCCTGAACATCCGAGGTCGTTGTCCCCAACGTCAATTGGGGGATAACTCACGCGGCTACTTGGGAACTTTTTGAACTTAACTAGTAGAGTCTGTGAGGAGGCCCCCGTGGATAACCCCGAGTCGCGTGAGGTCTCCCCCGGAATCGCGTGAGCTGTCCCCCGTGGACAAATGGGCTCCTGTGGACAACCGCCCTCCGTGAGTTCGCCCCCGTCGCCGCGCGACTCGGACGGGGCCGGTGCGACGCTCGCACGCCGCGCCCCGTGCCGCACGTCCGGCGGCGACCCTGGTGCGGGTGCCCGCCGCCGGGGGACAACTCACGCCCTCGGCTCCGGCGACTCGCGGGGCGGCCGCGAGTCGCCCGACGCACCCTATCTCGGCGCCTGGATGCGGCGCCGGGTTCTGCAAATTGACCAATCCGGTTTTGTTCCATGGCGGTGGGTTGCATGATGAACGGGAAATAAAGGGCCGTTCCGTCCGCTGAATCCGGGTTGAGTCGTCGCCGTGGCCTCCGTAAGCGTCCCGCGCATGAGCCGTGGAGAGACATGCGCGCCCGACCGCCCGAAGGCGGCGGCGCCCGCCGGGACCGGGGTTGTTCCCCTTCCGGACCCGTTCGTCCCGTTCCCCGCCCGCGCTAGAGCCATTTCACGCCGACCGGAATCGCGATTGGTGCTTCCGGCGCGGGTATGATATGTGATTCATCGGGCTC
>JAIEOO010000086.1 GCA_019750475.1 Acetobacteraceae bacterium
CCCGCTTCTCCCCAGCCGAGTGCGCCAACTACATCGCACACTCAGCTTATCCACGGACGATGTGAAAAGGCTCTAGACGCCGCTCGAGTGGCTGACCTCGACGTTGCTGAGCTGCCAGGCCGGGCGGGACCGCGTCTGGCTGATGCCGCGGAACAGGTAGTCCGAGGCGAAGGTCCCGGTCGCCGTGACCGAGAGGCCGGTTTCGCCGATCGCCATCTGGGCGGCGGCGGGCTGGGCGAGGATCGGCGCCGTCAGCAGGGCACCGAGCAGGAGCACGAGTTTGCGCATCTCAACACCTGTTCTGGTTCATGAACGGGCGCTGCGCTGCAACATGCGTGCCGCGCGGAAACCCGCGCCAATCGGCTCGAACGTCGGAAGTTATGCCCGCAGATCGAGCAGCGAGCCGCGCGGCATGGGCTTGGCCGGCATGGGCGGCACGGCATCGAGCGTGCGCTGCGCGGGAACGGCCTCCCGCGGTGCCGGACGGGCCTGCACGGGCTCGACCGGGGGTGCCGGGCGATTGCGCGTCACCTCCTGGGTGAACGCGGCGAGGCTGTTCGTGCTGATCATGCGCGCCACTGTCCACCGAATTCGTGAACGATCTCTGAGCGGACCGGCAACGGACGCGATGAAACGGTTGACCAGCATGGGCGGCATGTTGCCCGCCCATGCCGTTAAGGGTCCAGCAACCTATGGCTGCAAAGCGGCGACGCCGGGGAGAATCTTGCCCTCCAGCCACTCCAGGAAGGCGCCGCCGGCGGTGGACACGTAGCTCATCCGCTCGGCGACCCCCGCGTGGCGCAGGGCTGACACCGTGTCACCGCCGCCGCCGACCGAACGAAGGGACCCCGCCGCGGTCAGCCGCGCCGCCTCCCGCGCCACGGCGACCGTCGCGGCGTCGAACGGCGCCAGCTCGAAGGCGCCGAAGGGGCCGTTCCAGACAAGGGTCTTCGCCGTGGCGAGCTTCGCGTTCACCGCCGCGACCGTCGCCGGCCCGACATCGAGCGCCATCAGCCCCTCCGGCACGCCATGCACGCCCACGACGCGGTGCGGGCTGTGGGCCGCGAAGCCCTCCGCCACGACCAGGTCCACCGGCAGCAGCACCTCGCAACCGGCGGCCCGCGCGTCGGCCAGGATCTGCCGGGCGGTGCCGTGCATCTCGGCCTCCTGCAGGCTCTTGCCCACGGAATGGCCCTGCGCCGCGAGGAAGGTGTTGGCCATCGCCCCGCCGATCACCAGCACGTCCACCTTCCGGGACAGATTGCCCAGCAGGTCGAGCTTGGTGGAAACCTTGGCGCCGCCCACGATGGCGACCACCGGCCGCTGCGGGTTGCCGAGCGCGGCGTCCAGCGCCTCCAGCTCCTGCTGCATCAGCCGGCCGGCATAGGCCGGGATCAGCTTCGCCACGCCCTCGGTGCTGGCATGGGCGCGATGGGCGGCGCTGAAGGCGTCGCTGACGAAGACATCCGCCAGCTTCGCGAGGCTGGCGGCGAGGGCCGGGTCGTTCTTCTCCTCGCCCTTGTGGAAGCGCGTGTTCTCCAGCACGAGCACGTCGCCGTCCCGCATCGCGGCGACGGCGCCCTCGGCCTCGGCGCCCACGCAGTCATCGGCGAAGGCGACGGGGCGCTTCAGCACCTCGCCCAGCGCCGCCGCCATGGGCTTCAGCGACATCTCCGGCACGCGCTGGCCCTTGGGGCGGTCGAAATGCGAGCAGACGATGACCTTCGCCCCCTTCTCCGCCAGTTCGCGGATGGTCGGTGCCAGGCGCTCGATCCGGGTGAGATCGGTGATGCGGCCGTCCTTCACCGGCAGGTTGAGGTCGGCGCGGAGCAGCACGCGCTTGCCGCGGGCGTCGAGGTCGTCGAGGGTGCGGAAGGCCATGATCGGGTCCCAGGGAGGAGGAGCACGAGGATGAAGACCGCCCTGCGGGGCATGGCAGCCCTTCTGGCGATGGCGCCGCCCTTAGCACTGGCGCAGGCCCGCTCACAGACCGCCCCCTCCCCGGCGCCGCCGGCCGCCTTCCAGACGCCGTCCGGCAACATCCACTGCCTGTTCCGGGACGGGCGGATGCGCTGCGACGTGGTGGAGTTCGCCTATGACGTCCCACCCCGCCCGCGGGATTGCCGCGGCGACTGGGGCGCCGCCCTCTCCCTCGGCCCCCAGGGGCCGGCGCGGCTGGTCTGCACGTCCCGCACCATCCGCAACGAGGAGGCCTTCGTCCTCGGCTACGGCGCGCGCTGGGTCGGGCGCGCCATCACCTGCGAATCGGACGAGGCCGGGCTGCGCTGCGCGAACCGGGCCGGCCAGGGGTTCCGCGTGTCGCGCTCCCGGCTGGAGGTGTTCTGAGCCGGACGGCCCGGACATGAAAAAGGCCGGCCGGACCCGAAGGTCCAGCCGGCCCGGGCCGCAGCGGCCGGACGGCCCGGGCCGAGCCCGGGCCGCCGCCGGACCTCAGAGCTTGCCGAACAGGGCCGCCGTGTCGCTCGTGCGGTTCGAGAAGCCCCACTCGTTGTCGTACCAGCCCATCACGCGGATGAGCTTCCCGCCGTCGAGCGACTGCGTCTGAGTCGCGTCGAAGGTGCAGGAATGCGGGTTGGTGTTGAAGTCGATGGAGACGAGCTGCTCCGTCTCGTAGCCGAGGATGCCCTTGAGCGCGCCGGCGGCGGCCTCGTGCATCGCGGCGTTCACCTGCTCCTTCGTGACGCCGTCGGCGGCGAGGTTCACGTCGAGCGAGACGAGGGAGACGTTCGGCGTCGGCACGCGGATGGCCGTGCCGTCCAGCTTGCCCTTCAGCTCCGGCAGGACGAGGCCCACGGCCTTCGCCGCACCCGTGCTGGTCGGGATCATCGAGACGGCGGCCGCGCGCGCCCGGCGCAGGTCCTTGTGCAGCGTGTCCACCGTGTTCTGGTCGCCGGTGTAGGCGTGGATCGTCACCATGTAGCCGCGCTGCACGCCCCACTTGGAATGCAGCACGTGCACCATCGGCGCCAGGCAGTTGGTGGTGCAGGAGGCGTTGGACACGACCGTCATGTCCTTCGTCAGCACCTGGTGGTTCACGCCGTAGACGATCGTCGCGTCCACCTCGTCCGCCGGGGCGGAGATCAGCACCTTGCGGGCGCCGGCGGCCATCAGCGGCGCGGCCTTCGCCTTGGTGGTGAAGATGCCGGTGCACTCCAGCGCCACGTCCACGCCCTGGAAGGGCACCTGGGACGGGTCGCGCTGGGCGGACACCTTGATCGGGCCGTAGGTGCGGCCGTTGCGCTCGATGATGATGCTGTCGCCCGCGACGCGCACCTCGCCGTCGAAGCGGCCATGCACGCTGTCATACTTGAAGAGGTGGGCGTTCGCCTCGACCGAGCCGAGGTCGTTGATGGCGACGCACTCGACGTCGCTGCGGCCGCTCTCGACCATGGCGCGCAGCACGAGGCGCCCGATGCGTCCGAACCCGTTGATGGCGACCTTCACGGCCATAGGCGTCTAGCTCCCAGCGTTATGCGGACAGTTTCTTCGTGACGGCGGTCACGACGGATTCCGCGGTGATGCCGAAGTGGCGGAACAAGTCCTCGGCCGGCGCCGAGGCGCCGAAGCCGGCCATGCCGATGAACAGCCCATCGGAACCGAGCCAGCGCTCCCACCCGAAGGACAGGGCGGCCTCGATGCCGACGCGCGGCGCAGAGCCCAGCACCTGGGCCTGGTAGTCGGCGTGCTGGATCTCGAACAGCTCCCAGCAGGGCATGGAGACGACGGCCGCCCTGATGCCCGCGGCGGCCAGCGCGTCCCGCGCGGCGACGGCGATCTGCACCTCGGACCCGGTGGCGATCAGCGTGACGTCGCGCGGGCCGTCGGCCTCGGCCAGCACATAGGCGCCGCGGGCGGAGAGGTTCTCGGCCGCGTTGTCGCGCACCGGGCGCAGCGCCTGCCGCGTGAGCGCGAGGACGGAGGGGCCGTCGGCGCGGCGCAGCGCCATCTCCCAGCACTCCGCCGTCTCGACGCTGTCCGCCGGGCGGAAGACGAAGAGATTGGGCATGGCCCGGAGCGATGCGAGCTGCTCCACCGGCTGGTGCGTCGGCCCATCCTCGCCGAGGCCGATGCTGTCATGCGTCAGCACGTGGATGACGCGCTGGCGCATCAGCGCCGCGAGGCGCAGCGACGGGCGCAGATAGTCGCAGAAGATCAGGAAGGTGCCGCTGTAGGGGATCAGGCCGCCATGCAGCGCCATGCCGTTCATGGCGGCGGCCATCCCGTGCTCCCGCACGCCCCAGTGGACGTAGCGGCCGGCATAGTCGCCGGGGCGGATGGCGGGGACGCCCTTCACGTCGGTGTTGTTCGAGCCCGTGAGGTCGGCCGAGCCGCCCACCATCTCGGGGATCGCCGGCACGAGCACCGACAGCGCCCGGTGGCTCGCGACGCGGGTCGCGATCCTGGGCTGTTCCTCGGCCTGCTTGGCGCGGTGGGCGGCCATCGCCTCGGCCCAGCCATCGGGCAGCTTGCCGGCCATGGCGCGCTCGAACTCGGCGCGCATGGGGTGCTTGGCGAGGCGCTTCAGCCAGGAGCGGCGGGTGCCGGCGGAACGGCGCCCGGCTTCCTCCCAGCGGGCCTTCAGCCCATCCGGAATGGTGAAAGGCTCCGCGTTCCAGCCGAGCGCGGACTTGGCGGCCGCGATTTCCTCGGCGCCCAGGGGCGCGCCGTGGCTGCCCGCCGTGCCGGCCTTCTTCGGCGCGGAGAAGCCGATGATCGTCCGGCAGGCGATGATGGTGGGCTTCCGGCTGCGCGTCGCCTGCGTCAGCGCCGAGGCCACCGCCGCGTGGTCGTGCCCATCCACCCGCCGCACCGCCCAGCCATAGGAGGCGAAGCGCTTCAGCACGTCCTCGCTGAAGGACAGCTCCGTGTCGCCGTCGATCGAGATGTGGTTGTCGTCCCACAGGACCGTCAGCTTCTCGAGGCGCAGATGGCCCGCGAGGGAGGCGGCCTCGTGGCTGATGCCCTCCTGCAGGTCGCCGTCGGAGGCGATCACCCAGGTGCGGTGGTCCACCAGGGACTTGCCGAAGCGCGCCGCCAGCATGCGCTCGGCCAGCGCCATGCCGACCGCGGTGGAGATGCCCTGGCCGAGCGGGCCGGTCGTCATCTCGATGGCCGGGTGCTCGCCGAATTCCGGGTGGCCGGCGGCGGGGGAGTGGAGCTGCCGGAAGCGCCGCAGCACGTCCATTTCCATCCCGGCATGACCCGTCAGGTGCAGCAGGGCGTAGAGCAGCATGGAGCCGTGCCCGGCGCTCAGCACGAAGCGGTCGCGATCGGGCCAGCGCGGATCGGCGGCGTCGAACTTCAGGAACCTGGAGAACAGGACCGTGGCGGCATCGGCCATGCCCATCGGCATGCCGGGATGGCCGGATTTGGCGGCCTCCACCGCGTCCATCGCGAGGACGCGGATGCAATCGGCCATGCGCCGGTTCTCGTCCGCTGGACGGTCGAGAAGCGTGGCCTGGAGGGCGAGGGCTGGGTTGTCGGTGACGGGGGTGTCGGTGCTGGCCAAGGGAAAGTGTCCGCTGCGGCCCGGGTTCTAGAGGGCGGGGCCGGGGGGGGCAACCGCGGGCGGGCGCGGGGCAGGGCTACGGCTGTGGCGGGGTTTGGACGAGGCGCGTGGGATGCCCGGCTTCGCGCAGGAGGCGTTCCGCCCGGCGGTCGAAGGTGACGAAGACATCGCCACCGAGGATCGCGCCGGTGTGGGCGATGACGCCGTCCGCGAAGTCGCCGCCGGCATCGAGATGCGCGAGGCCGGCTTCCACCGCGGCAACATCGAGGCGGGTGTTCCGCATTTCGAGGAAAGCGCGGATCGCGGCGGCAACCTGCGACCGTGGCAGTCGGTAGCCCTGGCGCAGGACCCACGTCATCTCGCACAACGCCGCCAGCGGCACGGCGACAAGCGCAGCCGTCTCCATGGCCGTGATGGCGGCCTCGGCTTGCGCTTGGTCGTCATAGACCAACGGGCGCACCAGCAAGTTCGTGTCGGCGGTAATCCTCAATCCTCGTCCTCGCCGCGGAACTCGCCGGCCCAGCCGCGCGCGATGATGTCGTTCATCTGCTCGATCGTCAGGGTCGGCTGTCCCGGACGCCTGAGCATGCCGGCGATGTCGCGGATGGTCTTCGTCTCCGCCTCACGCTGAGGTCGGAGCGCCAGGCCGCCCCCAGGGAGCGGGCTGACCGTCACGCGGTCCCCCGGCTTCGCGCCGAGCTGCTCAAGCAGCGATTTCCGCAGCGTGACTTGGCCCTTGGCAGTGATCTTCAAGGACGTCTCAGACATCAGGCGGCCTCCGCCTGGAAAAGTAAGGCGCTATTGCCTTACCTACAAGAACCCCACCGGGTCCACGTCCACCTGCACCCGCACGTCATTCGGCACATCCACCCGCGCCAGCCATTCCCGCAGGATGGGCTGCACCCGCACCCCCGCTCGGCTTTGAGCAGCAGGCGCCGCCGGTGCCGGCCCCGCAGCAAAGCGAGCCGAGCACAGCCGCTTGGTTTAGGAACCGCAACGCTTGCCCCTCACCACGCCAGCGTCGTCGATACAGATGGTAACCACCAGTATAAGCGATGACGCCGTTCGGTCGGGGTCGCACGTACGGTGAAACCAAATTGGCTGTTGAGCGGGCCTAAGCATGTGCGTTTTCATGACAAACTTAGACCTGAACGTGACGACATATTTTGAGAGATAAGTGAAAATCTTTTGGGGGCCGAGCATTATCTTTGAATTTTGGTTTCATCGCGGAATCATCTATGATTTCGAAAAACAGAAAGTCCGAAATGGTGACACAATTACCATGCAAGTAAATCTTTTTTTGCAAAAAAGAATGGTCCAGGTCAAGAAGGCTCGGTTTATGGCTATGATTTTTCGATAGCGAACGGTCAGGACGTCACCTTCACCTATGGAAAGGGCGCAAAATCGTCTAAAAGATTCTTTATTTCATACACAAACATGAATTTGTTGCGAAAGACGAATCTCCGTGAAAATTTAAAAAAGACAAAATCCCAAGTTTTCGGGATCTTCAAGTGGAATGATGGGTCTTTTGAGCGCGAATTCGAGGATTTCTGCAAACTAAATGGAATGCAGGACTGTCGATTCCTAGCCTTCGGCAGAAGCGGTAATGTCCAAGCATGGCGCGCAAAAAAAGAGAAGCGCAAACTGAATGGCCACATCTATCTGCGCCCCCATGTCGTTAGGTATGTCCGGCCAAGAGCCATAGCCCGGGCTCAGGCCACACCGCTGATCTCGTCAAGGAGGCGCGACAGGCTCTCCCGCAGCCTCGGCAGGTCCTCCGTCGCCGTGCGCCACACCACCGCGTCGTCCACCGTCGCATAGCCGTGGATGAGAAGGTTCCGAAACGCCACGGCCTGACGCAGATCCGGCAGCCGGGCCGCGATGGCGGGATCAGACTTGGAAAGCCGGTTCAGCGCCTCGCCGATGATCTCGCATTGCCGTTCCACGGCGGAGCGGAGCATGCGGTCAGTCAGATACTCCTCGCGGCTCCGCCCTTGCACGAAGTCGCCGACGGCCTCCGTCGCTCGCCATGCGTCCCAAAGGAAGGCGGCGGCGTCAGGCGGCAAACAGCGGCTGCCTTTCCGCCTCGATCCGGGCGCGCAGGAAAGGATTTTGCAGAGCGCTGGCCATGGCAAGATCCACAGGCCGCCCAAGCGCGGCCGAAAGCCCGTCCCGCAGGGCAAGGAACTCCCCAAGCGCCGGGACGTGGCCGCCCTCGTATGCGACGAGGAGATCAATGTCGGACCGAGCGGCATCGAAATCTACGCCCCGCGCCGCCGAGCCGAACACGTCGAGGCGCGCGACGCGGTGCCGGCGGCATAGCGCCTCGATGCCCGACGCCTGGTCCCTGAGACGTGGCCACATGGTCATTGCGTCCCGATCCATCCCGCGACGATAGCACGGCCCGGGTCGCGGCGGCACGTCACAAGAACCCCACCGGGTCCACGTCCACCTGCACCCGCACGTCGTTCGGCACGTCCACCCGCGCCAGCCACTCCCGCAGGATGGGCTGCACCCGCACCCCCCGCTCGGCCTTGAGGAGCAGCCGCCGCCGGTGCCGGCCTCGCAGCAGCGCCAGCGGGGCCGGCGCCGGTCCCAGCACCTGGATGCCCGCGCCGCCGGGCGCGGCCAGCCCCAGGTCGCGCGCCGTCCGGTCCGCCGCCACCGGGTCCTCCGAGGACACGATCAGCGCCGCCAACCGCCCATAGGGCGGCCAATGCCCCGGCTCCCGCGTGGTCTTCTCGGCCTCCAGGAAGCCCGGCATGTCATCGGCGACGAGGGCCTGCATCACCGGGTGCTCCGGCGCGTAGGTCTGCACCAGCACCCGCCCCGGCCGCTCCGCCCGTCCGGCGCGGCCGGCCACCTGATGCAGCAGCTGCATGGTCCGCTCCGCCGCCCGCAGGTCGCCGCCCGCGAGGCCGAGATCGGCGTCCACGACCCCCACCAGGGTCAGGTGCGGGAAGTGCCAGCCCTTGGCCACGATCTGCGTGCCGATCACCAGGTCCACCTCCCGCTCCTCGATCTGGCGGGCGGCTTCGGCCGCGGCGGCGGGGCCGGGGAGGGTGTCGCTCGCCATCACCAGCCGCCGCGCCTCGGGGAAGAGCATCGCCGCCTCCTCCTGGATGCGCTCGACGCCCGGGCCGACCGGGACCAGCGTGCCCTCGTTCCCGCATTCCGGGCATTGCGGCGGGATGGGGTCGGCATGGCCGCAATGGTGGCATTGCAGCCGCCGCTGCGCCCGGTGCTCCACCAGCCAGGCCGAGCAGTTCGGGCATTGCAGCCGGTGCCCGCAGGCCCGGCACAGCGTGAGCGGCGCGTAGCCCCGGCGGTTGAGGAACAGCATCGCCTGCTCCCCCCGCGCCAGCGTCTCGTGGATGGCCTCGGTCAGCGGCGGCGCCAGGAAGCGCCCGCGCTCCGGCGGGGTCGCGCGCATGTCGATGGCGCGGATCTCGGGCATGGCGGCGCCGCCATGGCGCACCGGCAGGTGGAAGCCCTCGTAGCGCCCGGCCTCCATGTTCGCGACCGTCTCCAGGGAGGGCGTCGCGCTCACCAGCACGCAGGCGGCGTTGGCCATCTGGGCGCGGACCACGGCCATGTCCCGCGCGTTGTAGATGACGCCGTCCTCCTGCTTGAAGGC
Organism: Acetobacteraceae bacterium; assembly: GCA_019750475.1. Classification (GTDB taxonomy): domain Bacteria; phylum Pseudomonadota; class Alphaproteobacteria; order Acetobacterales; family Acetobacteraceae; genus Roseococcus. The sequence continues at coordinate 9,168 of JAIEOO010000086.1, forward strand.
GGTCTCGTGCTCCTCGTCCACGATGACGAGGCCGAGATCGGGGAAGGGCAGGAACAGGGCCGAGCGCGCGCCGACCAGCACCGGCGCCTCCCCCTCCGCCACGGCGCGCCAGGTGCGCTTGCGCTGGCCGGACGCGACCTCCGAGTGCCAGAGCGCCGGCTGCGTGCCGAAGCGCCTGCGGAAGCGTTCCAGCCACTGGGAGGACAGGGCGATCTCCGGCAGCAGGACCAGGGTCTGGCGGCCCTGGCGCAGCGCCTCCCCGATCGCGTCGAGATACACCTCCGTCTTGCCGGAGCCGGTGACGCCCGACAGCACGCTGACCGAGAAACCCCGCGCCGCGACCTTGGCCTTCAGCGCCTCCGCCGCCGCCTCCTGCTCCGGGCCCAGATGCGCCGGGCTGTGGGTGGGCAGCGCGAAGGAGGCCGGCCGGTCGAGCAGGGCGGGGACCAGCAGCCCGTGATCCGCCATGCCGCGCACGACGCCCGGGGAGACGCCGGCGGCCTCCGCCAGCTGGCCGCCCGCCATGGTCCCGGCGCCCAGCGCCTCGAGCACCCGCAGCCGCTCCGGCGTCAGGCGAGGGCCTTCGGGCCGGGGAGAGGCCGCGCGCCAGCCGGCCTGGGGCGCCGGCGGCTCCAGCGCGCCCGGGGCCGACATCGCCATGCGCAGCACCGCCCCGGGCGGCGCGAGGGTGTAGGCCGCCACCCAATCCACGAAGCGCCGCAGGCTGTCGGTCATCGGCGGCGCGTCCAGCACCTCCTCGACCAGGCGCAGGCGGTTGTCGCCCACCTGGGCCGTGTCTCCCTCCCCGTCCCAGATCACCCCGATCATCCGCCGGGGCCCGAGCGGCACCACCACGAAGGCGCCCGGCCCGGCCGCCATCCCCGCCGGCAGGGCGTAGTCATAGGTTCCCGCCAGGGGCAGGGGCAGCAGGACACGGACGCGCTTCCGGGCACCGGGGGGCATGGGCTAGTCCTACAGGCAGGGGCGCGGCGGAACCATGCCGGGCCCGCATGGGGATTCTGCGATGAAGTTCTTCGTGGACACGGCCGACGTGTCCGAGATCCGCGCGCTGGCCGAAACCGGGCTGCTCGACGGCGTCACCACCAACCCGTCGCTCATCGCCAAGTCCGGCCGGAAGATGGCCGAGGTGATCGCCGAGATCTGCGCCATCACCCCGGGGCCCGTCTCGGCCGAGGTCACGGCGACCGACCACGCCACCATGCTGAAGGAAGCGCACTACCTCCGCGGCATCGCGTCCAACGTCGCGGTGAAGGTGCCGCTGACGGAAGCGGGGCTGCGCGTCTGCCGCCAGCTGGCCGACGAGGGCACCAAGGTCAACGTCACGCTGTGCTTCTCCGCCGTCCAGGCCCTGCTTGCCGCTAAGGCCGGCGCGGCCTTCATCTCCCCCTTCATCGGGCGCCTCGACGACGTGGGACAGGACGGGATGCAGCTGATCGCCGACACGGTGCAGATCTACCGCAACTACAACTTCGCGACCGAGGTGCTCGCCGCCTCCATCCGCCACCCGGTGCATGTGCTGCAGAGCGCCAAGATGGGCGCCCATGTCGCCACCATGCCGCCGGCGACCATCCGCGCCCTCTACAAGCACCCGCTGACCGACAAGGGCCTCGACGCCTTCCTCGCCGACTGGGCCAAGACCGGCCAGCGGATCCTGCCCGAGTGACGCCCGACCCGGCCCCCCTCGAGCCAGAGGCGGTCGAGGCCTTCCTGCGGGCCAACCCCCGCTTCCTCGCCGAGCGGCCGGGACTCTACACGTCGTTGGATCCGCCGGTGCGGCTCCACGGTCCGGTGCTGGCCGACCACATGGCCGCGATGATCGCGGCCGCCCGCGCCGACACCCAGCGCGCCGCCGCCGCCGGCCGCGCCGCGCGGGACCTCTGCGCCCGCGTGGTGGACGCCGTCCTGGCCCTGGCCGATGGCGCGCCGCTCGACATCGCGCGCGACGCCTGGCCGGGGCTGCTCGGCGTCGAATCCTGCCGGCTGCTCGCCGAGGGCCTGCCGCGCGCCGGCTTCGCCCCGCTGCCCGACGGCGCCGCCCAGCGCCTGCTGCCCG
>JAIEOO010000382.1 GCA_019750475.1 Acetobacteraceae bacterium
CTATGCCGCGACCAGGGCACCAGCCTTGGCCGCGTAACCCAAGCCAATCAGCCTCCGGGGAACCCGGGGCGGTTCACGGCATCCTCGCGCATCGGTCCCTCCATGAAGATGCGGGCCCGCCTTGCGACGGGCCCGCGAGGTGCAGGGAGGCCGGTTACTCGGCGGCGATGGCGGCGCTGGGGATCGCCGCAGCGTCAGTGTCCTCGGCCGGTGGCGCCGAGGCGATGGCCGGTTCGCCGCCGTCGGCCGCCGATTCCGCTTCGCCCTCCGGCGCCGCCTCGGTCTCTGGCTCCACCGCCGCGAAGACCTGGCCCGACGTGCGCAGCGGCTCGGGCACCCAGCCGGTGCCGGCGAGCAGCTCCTCGGCCGCCGTCGCCATCTCCGCCTTCTTCAGGCCGGCGATGCGCTCCGCCGCCCGGGCGCCGCGCGCCTCCCGCACGGCGGCGAGGATGCGGCCCTTGGTGACGCGACCGAGATAGGCCTCCGCCGTCGGGCGCCAGCCGACCGCGGCCATGTCGAGGCTGACCGCCTCGGCAATGCGGTCGGCATGCCCGATCGCCTTGGGCCGGCGGTTGTAGGCCTCGTGCACCGCGTTGACCGTCAGCCCGACGCAGTGCGCGATCAGCGCCTCGCGGCTGTCGGCGTCGAAGCCGGCGAGGACCGGCCAGAGCTCCCCCGGCTCCTGCGGCATCTGCGCCTGCCAGCGCGCGTGGCGGGCCTCGATGGCGCGCGCCGAGGCGGTGTCGGCGAGGTCCGGCGCCTGGGCGGAGAACAGCGCGCTCTTCGGCTCGATCTCCAGGCAGGAGTCGAGGCCGTAGCGATAGAACAGCCGGAGGCAAAGCGCGTGCAGCGCGGCGAGGAAGGCCGTCTGCGGATGGGCGGCCAGTGCATCGCGCAGCGCGAGGGTGCGGTGCGCGGTGAGTTCGGTCAGCAGCCGGTCGGGCAGTGGGCGGATGCCCTCGTCCTCGTCCGGCGGTTCTGCGGGAGCGGCGGTCGTGCCGGTGTCGGGCTCGGCCGTGGTCTCATCCTCCGTCTCCGCACCGGCCTGGGGCTGGTCGGTCTCGACCTGCTCCTGCTCCGGCTCGACCGCGACCGGCGGCTCGTCCTCCGGCCGGACATAGCCGCGCTCGACGCGCAGCGCCCCCGAGCCGTCGATGCTGACGAAGACGCCGGCGCGCGCCATCTCGTCGGGATCGTAGGCGACGGGCCGGTCCTCGAAGGCGGCGAGGGCCTCCTCGATCTCGGCCAGGCGCCGATCGGTATCCTCCGGCACCTCGTCGGCCTCGGCGCAGTCCTGCTCCAGGCGGTCGAACTCGGCCTGTAGCGCATCGCGCCGCGACGTCTCCTCCTCGGTCAGCGGCTGCGCCTCGCCGGCCAGACGGCGCAGGCCGTAGGTGTGGCCGTAGGGGAAGTCTGGCGCGGCCTCGACCCAGCGCCAGCCCTCGGCGCGGATCGCCTCGGCCTCGCGCTCCAGCCGCTCGCGCGCGACGCGGTCGAGCAGCCCGGCATCCTGCCACCAGCCCCCATCGTCAGGCTGGAACAGGTCGCGCAGGATCAGCCCGCCCGCCGCCTCGTAGGCCTCGGCGCCAATGAAGCGCGCCCGCTTGTCGGAGGCACGAACGGCGCCCTCGGTCAGCAGGCGGCGGATCTGGTAGGGCTCCTTCGTGTAGGAGCGCTGCAGCGCCTCCCACACCTGCTCCTGGCGCTCATGGTCGGGGCTGACGGTGAAGGCCATGAGCTGATCGAGCGTCATGCCGTCCTCGGCGTAGAGGTCGAGGAGGCGGGGCGAGACGGCGGCGAGGCGCAGCCGCTGCCGGACGACGCCGACCGAGACGAAGAAGGCCGCGGCAATCTCCTCCTCCGAGCGGCCGCGCTCGCGCAGGGCCTGGAAGGCGCGGAACTGGTCGAGCGGATGCAGCGGGGCGCGCTGCACGTTCTCGGCCAGGCTGTCCTCCTCGGCGATGCCCTCGGTGCGGATGATGCAGGGGATCGGCGCGGTGCGGGCGAGGCGCTTCTGCTTCACCAGCAGCTCGAGCGCGCGGTAGCGGCGGCCGCCCGAGGGCACCTCGAACATGCCGGTCTCGCGGCCGTCGTCGTCGAGCACCGGGCGGACGGTGAGGCTCTGGAGCAGGGTGCGCCGGGCGATGTCCTCGGCCAGCTCCTCGACGGCGATGCCCGCCTTGATGCGGCGGACATTCGCCTGGCTGAGTACGAGGCGGTTGAAGGGGATGTCGCGCGAGGCGGAAAGCGCGACCTTCGGGGCGGACTTCGACATGGGGGTTCTCCATGACGGGCCGGCCGGGAGCCTCTCTCCCGACCCTCAACCCGTCACGAAGGCCGCCTCGGCCCTCTCACTCTCTCGGCGCTGCTCGTGCGGCAGGGGGCAGGTTCAACACCTCCGCGCCGGCCGCGCGATAGGCATCCGCGACAGCCGCGAGCGGCGCGTAGGAGAAGGCACCCCAGGGCGACGGGCTGGCGGGCTCACCGACCGCCACCATCGGGCCGCGCACCGCGAGATCGCAGACGACCTCGAAGGGGAGTGCGCGGCTATCGATCACCGGTAGGCCAGCGGCGATGCAGGCCGTCTTGATGGCCTCGCAGTCGTACCCGCTGAGATATGCACCGCGGGCGAAGTACAGGGTGAAGCCGCCGCGACCGATGGCGAGGTGGCCGCCCTCCGTGGTCAGTGCTTCGCGGATGTAGTGGCCGTAGTGCTCCTCCGCCTCTGATGCGATGAGCGCAGCCGTGGCTTTGCGCTGCCGGGTCACGACACCACCTCTGCCGCGTCCGCGTGCTCGTTGACCGCTTCGGCCTCAGGCGCGAAGGCGAGCAGAAAGTCCGCCGCCTTTGACGCGGCGCTCGCCGCCCGGACGATCGCGCGATTGTCCTCGCGCAGTACCTCAAGCCAGGAGCCGATGTAGTCGGCATGGCGCACCGTCGGCACGATGCCGAGCGCGGCGCAGGTGAAGGCTGCGGTCATCTCGGCGACCAGCTCCTCCTGCGCATACTTCTTCGAGCCAAAGCTGTTGGCGATCTCGCGGCCCAGGCGCGACCCGTGCCCCGTCCAGTGGCCGAGCTCATGCAGCGCGGTTCGGTGCCAGTCGATCGGCTGGAAGTATGCCTGCGGCGGCGGCACGCGGATGAAGTCGCCGAGCACGTCGTAGTAGGCGCGCTCCCCGCCGATGCGAAGATTGGCGCCTGACGTCGCAATCAGCGCCTGGACCCGCGGCTCGATGAGCGAGGTATCCGCAGGCGGCGCCGTCGCCGCCAGCTCGGGCGGCAGGCCGTCGCACTGCTCGACGTTGAACACGGTGAAGCGCTTGAGGAAGTGGATCGCGCGGGCGTCCTTGCCCGTCTCCTGCGCGCGCTGCCGCTCCTCGCCGGGGATGAAGCGGTCGGCGTAGACGACGGTGGTGCCGCGCTCGCCCTTGCGCACGCTGCCGCCCAGCGCGAGCGCCTGGCGGAAGGTGAGCCAGTTCTGGCCGGCGTAGCCGCGCTCCACGACAGTGCCCCAGAGGATGAGCACGTTGATGCCGCAGTAGCGCCGGCTGGTCGCGGCGTTCTTCGGCAGGGCGAGGGGTGCGGCGACACCGGAGGTTCCCCAAGGCTGCACCCAGGGCAGGCGTCCGGCCTCGAGTTCAGCGATGATCTTGCCGGTGATCTCGTCGTAGAGGTTCGCGCGGTCACCCGAGGCTCGGCCGCTCGGGGCTGGCCGCGTCGCGGAGCGGGTCATGGCGGTTCTCCATGACGGGCCGGCCGCGAGCCTCTCTCTCGGCCCCGAAACCCGTCACGGCGACAGCCGCCGAACTCTCACTCTCGATGCTCCTCCACATCGGAGGTTCCTGTGTCATCCGCAGAGTCGGGCCGAAACGTTCGTCGAGCATCAATGCAGACCGCTCGCTCACGGCAAACGCCTACGGGAGGCGGTGGGCGATGGGATGTGACGGGGCACGGACTGCTGAGGTCGCGGCACCAGGTTCGCGTGGTCGGCATCTCCGCTGCGCGATGCCGGAGATGGAGCGCGGCAGCATATGCGCATTACGACGAGATCGCGTGCCGATGGCCGACGCCGACAAGCTGCTGCACGCGTACGGCGTCGGGGCGCTGAGTCGGGCGCCGGATGATTGTCTTCACGGTGCTAACCCGAGACGGGGCGACTGTCGCCCAAGGCGAAGCGACGGTGGGGCGGATCGGCCTCGCGACCTCCCGCTCGAAACTCGCAGTCGCGCTGCAAACATCGGAAGACCGCATAGGCGGTAAGCCAAGCTCCGGCGGGACGCCCCGATTCGGGCGAAGAACCGACCTGCTACCTATTTGCTACCTAGCGCGGCGGCATTCACCGAGGTGACCGGCTTAATTCATTGAAAAAATGGCGGACCCGATTGGATTCGAACCAACGACCTTTGCCTTCGGAGGGCAACGCTCTATCCAGCTGAGCTACGGGTCCCGCACCGCCTGCATACAGCGGGCGGCCGCGGCGCGAAAGTCCCTCGACGCGAGGCGGTGATCCGCGCGCCGGACGAGGCCGGGGCCAGCTTCGCCTTAGGGGGGTGCCGGCGGGCCGCCGAACCGGGCTACACCCGGACCATGTTTCGCGTCCTGGCTTTCCTGCTGCTCACGGTGCCGGCCTGGGCCCAGCCGCGCCAGATGGTGGCGGCCGCCCACCCCCTCGCCGCCGAGGCCGGCATGGCCATGCTCCGGGCCGGCGGCGCGGCGGTGGATGCCGCCGTGGCGGTCCAGGCCATGCTCACCCTCGTCGAGCCGCAATCCTCGGGCATCGGTGGCGGCGCCTTCGCCCTGCACTGGAACGGCCAGGACCGCCGGCTGACGGCGTGGGACGGGCGCGAGACGGCGCCCGCCGCCGCGCGCGGCGACCTGTTCCTGCGCGACGGCGAACCGATGCCCTTCGCCGTCGCGGTCGCCGGCGGTCGCGCCGTCGGGGTTCCGGGCGTCATGCGCATGCTGGAGGAGGCGCACCGGGCCCATGGCCGACTGCCCTGGGCCGACCTGTTCCAGCCGGCGATTCGCCAGGCGGAGGAAGGCTTCAACGTCTCGGCCCGCCTCGCGCAGGTGATCGCCGATGCCGCCAGCGACCTGCGGGCCGATCCGGGCGCCCGCGCCTTGTTCTTCACGCCCGACGGAACGCCGCTGGCCGAGGGGGCGCGGCTGCGCAACCCGCAGCTCGCGGCCACGCTGCGCGCCCTGGCGGAGCAGGGGGCGGACGCCATCCACCGGGGCACCGTCTCCGCCGACATCGTGCGCGCGGTGCGCGGGCATCGCACCAACCCCGGCTTCATGACGGCCGACGACCTCGCCGGCTACCGGCCGCTCAGCGGCAACGCGATCTGCCTGCCCTACCGCGTCTTCACCATCTGCACGCCGCCGCCGCCCTCGGGCGGGGCCGTGGTGCTGCAGATGATGGGACTGCTCGAGCATTTCGACGTCGGATCGCTCGATCCCCACGGCGCCGATGCCGCCATGCTGCTCGGCGAGGTCGGGCGCACGGCCTTCGCGGACCGCAACGCCTACATGGCGGATCCCGCTTTCGTGCCGGTTCCGGTGGCCGGGCTGCTGGATCGCGCCTACCTGACCGGCCGCGCCCAGCCCATCTCCCCCGACCGCGCGCAGGCGACGGTGCGCGCCGGCAACCCGCGGCGCTCGGGCGCGGCCCCGCCGGCGCAACCGGCCCAGCCGGAGGGGGGCACCAGCCATGTCTCCATCGTGGACGCCATGGGGAATGCCCTCGCCATGACGACGACGGTCGAGGGCGCCTTCGGCGCGCGCATCGTCGTCCGCGGCTTCGTGCTGAACAACCAGCTCACGGACTTCTCCTTCCGCCCGGAGGTGGACGGGCGCGCCGTGGCCAACCGGGTCGAGGGCGGGAAGCGTCCGCGCTCCTCCATGTCGCCGACGCTCGTGTTCCGCGACGGCGAACTGGAGGCCGCCGCCGGCTCCCCCGGCGGGGCCCGCATCATCGGCTACGTGGCGCAGTCGCTCGTCGCGATGCTCGACTGGAACATGGACCCGCAGGCGGCCGCCACGCTGCCGCATGTGGGGGCGCTGCACGACGAGGTCGAACTCGAGGGCGGCACCGCGGCGGCGGGCCTCTTCGCGGCCCTCGCGGCGCGCGGGCTGCCGGTCGCGGTGCGGCCGATGAATTCGGGCCTACACCTCATCCGCGTGCAGCGGGGGCCGCAGGGCGTCCGCCTGCAGGGCGGCGCCGATCCGCGCCGCGAAGGCGTCGTGCTCGGCGAATGAGCCGCAGCCTGGCCCGCGGCATCGCCGCCGTCGCCCGCGCGCTGACCCGCGCCCAGAAGCCGAACCGCGCCCGCGTGACCCAGGCGCTGGCGAGCGAGGCGCTGATCCCGCGCGTCACGGTCGCGACCGCGGCCGGGCCCATCCTGCTCGACTGCCCGACCTCGCGCTCCCTCCATGATCCGCACGGCTTCGGCCGGGACGAGCCCGAAACCGTCGCCTGGATCATGTCCCTGCCCGAGGGCACGGTGCTGTGGGACATCGGCGCGAATATCGGCCTCTACGCGCTGCTCGCGGCGCGGCGGGGGCTGCGCGTCCTGGCCTTCGAGCCCTCGGCGGCGAGCTTCGCGGCGCTGATGCGTAACATCGAGATCAACGGCTTCGGCGATCGCGTCTCGGTCTTCTGCGTGGCGCTCGACGAGCGCACGCACCTGGCGACGCTCAGCATGGCCGCGACCGGCGCCGGCCACTCGATGCACAGCCTCGACGGCGGGAGCGCCGTCGCCTTCCGGCAGACCATCCCGGCCTTCGCGATGGACGACATCGCCCGCGCCTTCGGCCTGCCGCTGCCCGATGCCATCAAGCTCGACGTGGACGGGATCGAGCCCGCCATCCTGCGCGGCGGCGGGCAGGCCCTCGCCCATGCGCGGGAGGTGCTGGTCGAGGTCGAGGGCACGAACGAGGACGCCGTGCCGCCCCTCCTCGCGGGCCTGGGCTTCCGGCAGGAACCGGGAACGGGCCGGAACCGCGTGTTCCGCCGCTGATCAGACGACGCTGACGGCCCCGGTCGGGACGTCCTCGCCGAGGGTGCGCCAGACGCCGTTGTGCAGCGTCTCGGCCGGGCGGAACGTCGCCTTGTAGGCCATCTTCCGGCTGTCCGGCACCCAGTAGCCCAGATAGACGTAAGGCAGGCCGAGGCGTTGCGCCTCGGCGATCAGCCACATCACCGCGTAGGTGCCGAGCGAGCGGCGATCCTCGCCGGGGGCGTAGAAGCTGTAGACGGCCGACAGGCCATCCGACAGCCAGTCGGTGAGGCAGGCGCCGACCAGGCGGCCCGTTTCGTCGCGGAACTCGACGACGCCGGTCGTGATCGGCGTGTCCTCGACCATGGCGCGATAGTCGTAGAACCCCATCGAGGCCATGTCGCCGCCGGGGTGGCGCGACTGCTGGTAGGACTGGAACAGCGCGAACTGCTCGGCCGTGGCGCGCGCGGCGACCGGCCGGACCTCGAGGTCGGTGTTGCGGGCGGCGAGCTTGCGCTGCGTCCGGTTCGCCTCGAAGCGGCCGGCCGCCACGCGGATCGGGATGCAGGCCCGGCAGCCCGGGCAGACCGGCGAGTAGGCGATGTTGTGGCTGCGGCGGAACCCGGCGCGGGACAGGCGATCGTGCAGCGCCTCGGAATCGCCGCCGGTCAGCTCGGTCACGATCTTCCGCTCCGTCCGGCCCGGCAGGTACGGGCAGGGCAGGGGCGTCGTCGTGTAGAAGAACTGCGGGCGGCGGGAGCGCGTGTGCACGCCACCCATCATGCGGTCGCGGGGCGCGAAATCAACCTTGGCGATGACGGGCAACGGCCGCCGCGTCACCGCGCGCGTCCGGCGGGGCGCGCTGGACGCACCCGGTCCTTTCGGCCACGCTCCGCGGCATGTCGCGCCTGATCCACCGCTCCTTCCACGCCGCCCCGCCGGTCGCCGTCGCGGGGGAGGGCATCTGGCTGACCGCCGCCGATGGCCACCGCATCATGGACGCCTCGGGCGGCGCGGCGGTGGCATGCATCGGCCACGGGCATCCCAGGGTTCTGGAGGCGATGCGGGCGCAGCTCTCGAAGCTGACCTACGCCCACACCGCGCTGTTCAGCTGCGAGAGCGCCGAGGCGCTGGCCGACCGGCTGGTGGGGCACCGGCCGGGCGGCCTGTCCTTCGCCTATTTCGTCTCCTCCGGCTCGGAGGGGATGGAAGCCGCGCTGAAGCTCGCGCGGCAGCATTTCGTCGAGAAGGGAGAGCCGCAGCGCGTCAACGTCATCGCGCGGCGGCAGAGCTATCACGGCAACACCCTCGGCGCGCTGGCGGCGGGCGGCAACATGATGCGCCGCAAGCCCTACGCGCCGCTGCTGAGCGACGCGTTCCACCACGTCTCGCCCTGCTACGCCTATCGCGACCGGCGCGACGACGAGAGCGAGGCCGACTACGTCGCCCGCCTTCTCGCGGAGCTGGAGGCCGAGTTCCGGCGCCTCGGGCCCGACACGGTCATCGCCTTCTGCGCCGAGACGGTGGCGGGCGCGACGCTCGGCTGCGTCACGGCGCTGCCCGGCTACTTCCAGGGCGTGCGCGAGATCTGCGACCGCCACGGCGCGCTGCTCATCCTCGACGAGGTGATGAGCGGCATGGGCCGCTGCGGCACCCAGCACGCCTGGGAGGCCGAAGGGATCGCCCCCGACATCCAGGTGATCGCGAAGGGACTCGGCGGCGGCTACCAGCCGATCGGCGGGATCCTCGCGAACGATCGCGCCATCGGTCCCATCCGCGACGGCTCGGGCGCCTTCATGCACGGCCACACCTACCAGGCGCATCCGATGGCGTGCGCGGCGGCGCTCGCGGTGCAGGACGTCATCGCCGAAGACGGGCTGCTGGAGAACGCGCGCGCCATGGGCGCGGCGCTCGAGCACGGCCTGGTCGAGCGCCTCGGCAACCACCGGCACGTCGGCGACATCCGCGGGCGGGGCCTGTTCTGGGCCGTCGAGCTGGTCGAGGACCGGGCGACGAAGGCCGTGTTCGACCCGAAGCGCAAGGTGAACGACCGCGTGAAGCGCGAGGCCTACGCCCGCGGCCTCGGCTGCTATCCCATGGGGGGCACGATCGACGGGGTGCGCGGCGACCACGCGATCCTGGCGCCGCCCTACAACGTGACGGCGCCGGAGCTGGAGATGATCCTCGACCGGTTCGCGGAAGCGGTCGAAGCGGCGGTCGCTGGGTGACGCTGGGAGGGGCGCCGCCCCTCCCAGACCCTCCCCGCCGGGGAGCCACGGGCTCCCCGGGCCCCTGCGAATCCTATGGGGATTGGGGAGGGGCACTTCGGCCCCTCCCCAATCCCCAACAAACGATCCGTGCGTCCAGGGGGCCGTGCCCCCTGGCGGGGAAGGCCCGGAGGGGGCGGCGCCCCCTCCAACGCTACCTCCGCGCCTTCAGCGCCGCCGCGAGGGTTCCGTCGTCCAGCGCGTCGAGCGTGCCGCCGATGGGCACGCCCTGGGCGGGGCGTGTGACGGTGACGCCGGTGGGGCGGAGGCGGTCGGCGACGTAGTGGGCGGTGCTGGCGCCGTCCACCGTGGCGGGCAGGGCGAGGATGACTTCCCGGATGCCGTGTTCCGCCACGCGGGAAACCAGGGGCGCGATGGCGAGGTCTTCGGGCCGCGTGCCGCCCATGGCGGAGAGCGTGCCGCCGAGGACGTGGTAGAGGCCGTGATGGGCGTGGGCGCGTTCGAGCGCCCAGACATCGGCGACCCCTTCGACGACGCAGACCAGGTCCCGCTGGCGGTCGGTGTCGGCGCAGATGCGGCAGGGGTCGCGCGCGTCGAGGTTGCCGCAACGGGTGCAGGGCTTCACCGCCTCGGCCGCGTCCTTGAGCGCGTCGGCGAGGGGGATCAGGAGTTTCCCGGGCTCGGTCAGCATGCGCAGCGCCGCGCGGCGGGCCGAGCGCCGCCCCATGCCGGGCAGGCGCGAGAGCAGGCCGATGAGGTGTTCGACGGGGTCGCGATTGGGCTTCAGCAAGGCGTGGCCTTCAAGCGCGGAAGGGCGCCGGCCGCCCTGTCACCAACAAGTGGGATATGGAGATTCCCGCCCGATTCCGCGAGGGTGCGCGACGCGAAGGGGCCCCCGAAGCGGCAGCCCCGCGAGGGTAGCGCCACCGCACAGAACGGGACGCCTCACCGCATTCGGCCGCGGACGCGCTTGGCGCACCCATCATCCAGGGCCCCTTTCGGTGCCCCGAGGCGGCTCTGCCGCGAGGGCGGTGCCACCTGCGAAGTTCCGCACAGCGCCAGTGGAAGGCTCGGACCGACCGCACTCGCTTCGCTCGTGCGGTCTGGGCCCCCCGCCGAGGTTTTCGCCGCGCCCGCCGCTGCGCGGCAGGGGCGGTGAAAACTTCGGTGGGGAACTCAAAACGGCAGCTTGAACCCCGACGGGATCGGCAGGCCGGCGGTGGCCTTCTGCATCTCCTCCGCCATCATCGCCTCGACCTTCTGCTTGGCGTCGGCATGGGCGGCGACGATCAGGTCCTCCAGCACCTCGCGCTCGTCGGGCGTGGCGAGGCTGGGGTCGATCGCGACGCGCTTGAGGTCGCCCTTGCCGGTCAGGCGCACGCGGACCATGCCGGCACCGGCCTGGCCCTCGACCTCGGTGGCTTCGAGCTTCGCCTGCATTTCCTGCATGCGCGTCTGCATCTGCTGCGCCTGCTTCAGCATGTTGCCGAGGTTCTTCATCACTCGTCTTCCTCTTGGGGTTCGTAAGGCTCCGCGTCGGGCGGGGCGAATTCTCGACCTTCGTCGTCCTCCGGAACGGCGGAGGCGGCCGCCGGTGGCGGCAGGCCGTAGGGGTCGAGGCTGTCGTCCCGCACCTCCTGCATCACGGCGCCGGGAAAGGCGTTCAGGATCGCCTGCACGAGGGGGTGTTGCTGCGCCTCGGCGCGGCGCTGGGCCTCGGCGTCGCGGGCGCGCTCGGCGAGCGTCGCCTGGCCGGCCTCGTTCGAGAGGGAGACCAGCCACCGCCCGCCGGCCGTGTCCTCCAGCAGGCGGGTGAGGCGCGCGGCGAGGTCGCGCGGGGCCCTGGGCGAGACGCGGATCTCGATGCGTCCGGCCGCGAGGCGGACCGGATGGACGTCGTGCAGCAGGTGCGCGTGCAGCAGCGGGTCCCGCCCATGGGCGAGGGCCACGACCTCCTGCCAGGCCTGGGGCGCGGCCGCGCGGACCGGCGCCGCGCTCTCGGCCACGGCGACCGC
>JAIEOO010000246.1 GCA_019750475.1 Acetobacteraceae bacterium
GGCCGCCTACGCGGCGCGGCGCGGCCTGCCCTTCGCGGCCCTCCGCGCCGTCTGCGACGATGCGGCGAGCGTGCTGCCGCGCGCCGCCGCCGTCGGCCTGAAGCCCGATGGCTCCCCGGCGGTCGGGCGCGTCATCCTCGCGCTGCTGCGGCGCCCGTCGGAGCTGACGCCGCTGCTCGCCATCGCGCGGGACAGCCGCGCCGCCCTCGCGGCCCTCGGCGCCACCGTCAGATGATGGTCCAGTTGGCGCCGGCGAGGCCCATGAACTGCGACTGCGCGATGGCGGTGCCGTCCATCGCGTACATCCAGACGAGTCCGTTGCCGGCGTTGCGCCAGACAAGGTCCGCCTTGCCCTCGCCGGTGTAGTCCGCGACCTCGGCGAGCGACCAGTCGAGGCCCACGCGCGCGATGTAGCCCGTGGACAGGATGGTGCCGCCGTTCATGAACCAGGCCCAGGTGTCCCCCGTCGTCATGTTGCGCCAGACGAGGTCGGCCGCGGCGTCCCCGTTCAGGTCGCCCGCCCCGGCGACGGTCCAGTCGGCGCCAGGGTTGGGCAGGACGGCGTCGGTCGGGAGCATCGGGACGCCACCCGCGTCGCGGATGACCCAGTCTCCCGTGCTGCCCTTGCGCCACAGCCAGTCCGCCTGGGCATCGCCATCGAAGTCGGCGACGCGCTGGATCTGGCCGCTGCCTGGCAGCACGCCATCCGCGAAGCTCGCGATGGCGAAGCCGTTCATGTACCAGACATACCAGCTGCCATCGGTCTTGCCGAAGGCGAGGTCGAAGCGCCCGTCGCCGTCGAAGTCGCCCGTGCCGCGCACCGACCATTCCTGGCCGAGCACGCCCAGCGAGCCCTGGTTGGCGATGCTCTGCCCCGCCATGGCCCAGAGGTAGAGCGTGCCGTCGCTGTGGCGCCAGACCATGTCCGACATGCCGTCGCCGTAGAGATCGCCCTTGGCGGCGAGCTGCCATTCGTTGCCGAGCAGGCCGAGCGCGCCCTCGCCCGCGCGCGTGGCGCCCTGCTGCTGCCAGAGATAGACCGTGCCGCCCGCCTCCCGCCACAGCAGGTCGGCATAGCCCGCGCCGGTGAAGTCCTGCGGGATCGAACCCAGCCGGAACGTGCCGTCGGCGAAGCGCACGGCCTCCACTCCCGACAGCGCATCGCTCCCCGCCGACGTGAAGCCGGGCGCGGTGCCGGTCACCGTCCAGCCTGCGCCGACATCCTTCGTGATGGCGTAGTTGGCGCGGGGCCCGAGGAACTGCGCGACATCGTAGCCCAGGCCGCCCTGGATGACGTCGTTTCCGTCGCCGCCATGGAGTGAGTCGTTCCCCGCGCCGCCCCTCAGGACGTCTTTCCCCCCCGCGCCGGCGATCGCGTCGTGGCCGTCGCCGCCCGTCAGCACGTCGGCGCCGCCGGTCCCGGTGACCAAATCGTCGCCCTTGCCGAAGGTGACGTTCAGCTGCTCGATGTTGGAGAAGCTGACCGTCCGCAGCACGCCGTCGATCCAGGAGTAACTCACGCTGGACGGCCCGGCCACGGAGGTGACCGGCGCCGTCACGTCGGACAGGTCCGCGAGGCCGACGTCCTGTCCGCCCTGCCCGTCCGCCGTGCCGGCGCCCTTACCCAGATTGAGGATGTCGTCGCCGCTCCCGCCGACGAGCACGTCGTAGCCGGAACCAGCTTCGACGTCGAAGCGTTCGACGCCGGAATAGCTGACGATGTCGAGCTGACTGCCGGCGAGCCCGTTGGAGATGGCTCCGTCGAAGTCGCCCGCGCCGCCGACCTCGGCCGGGGTCGACATGGTGATGCTGGCCGTGTTGTGGCCATAGCGGACCACGAGCACGTCGCTGTCCGAGGCACCGGTCCCCATGGCCACGGTGTCCGCGCCACGGCCGAGGGTGATGACGTCGTTGCCGCTGCCGCTCTCGATGAAATCGCGAAAGCCGACCGCAGCGGCGTCGGTGCGCGTCACGAGAACGTCGTTGCCACCGCCGGAAACCATGTAGGCCGCGATGTCGCCGAGCCTCTCGATGCCGGTCATCGTTCCCCAGACGCCACTGCCCTGCACCGGGCCCGCCGCGTTGAGGTCGATGATGACCGCGGCGGTTGAGGCGAACACGAACCTCGCGACATCCGTACCGCTGCCGCCGTCAAAGGTGTTGCCTCCCGAACCGATCCCCCCGTTCAGCAGGTCGTCGCCGTCGCCACCGAACAAGGTGTCTTCGCCGCCGAGGCCGTGGAGCGTGTCATTGCCGGCGCCGCCGTACAGCACATCGGCGCCGTCGTTGCCGGTCGCGGTGTCGGCGCCGCCCAGCACGCCCGAAGGCAGAAGCACCCCCGCACCGAGCTGGTTCATCGACCCGGACACACCGGTGAGCGTCGCGCGCACCGTGTTCGTCCCGGTGTCGAGCTGCTCGATCTGGGTGTAGGTGCCGCTGATGAGGAAGCCGTTGAAGTACAGGAAGCTGCCGGTGAAGCGCAGGTCGAGCCCGTTCGAGTAGGTGGCGCGATAGACGCTGCCGCTCGTGCTCACGACGTTGGTGACCGTCGCCCCGGCCATGCCGGGGAACAGGTTCGCCATGTTCACGCCGGTCGTCGTGTTGGCCGTGAAGGTCGCCATCTCAGCCTCCTCTGGTTCAGTCGTCAGGGCGCTCCGCGAGCGCGAGTTCCGTCGTTTCCTTGCCGGTCGCCAGCACGATCAGCGTCTCGGTCCGCAGCACGTCGGGGCGGTTCTTGAGGCGCCCGGTCATCAGCGCCTGCAGCGCGTCGGTGTCGGCGCAGCGGATCTTCAGCAGCCAGGAATGGGCGCCCGTGACGTGATGTGCCTCCTGCACCTCCGGCATCGCGTCGAGCGCGCGCACGAAGGCGTCCTCGTCGGCGCCGGGGGCGAGGTCCACGAACATGAAGGCGGCGAGCCGCAGCCCGGCGAGCCGCGGGGAGACGACCGCGCGGTTGGCCGCGATCACGCCGGCGGCGTTCAGGCGGCGGATTCGCTCCCCCGCCGCCGAGACCGAGAGCCCCACCGCCTGCCCCACCTCGGCGGCGGAGCGGCGGTTGTCGGACTGGAGCAGGCGCAGGATCGCGAGGTCGGTCGGATCGTTCACGGCGATTTGCCTTTCGATGGGCGCTTTATCCGTCAGCATCGCGGATTTTGGTTGTGTTTTTCGTCACGTCTGTCGCACGGCTTAACATTTCCGCCAATTTGCCTGTTTCGACCAAGGCGCGCCCCGCCGTCACCGGCAAACCGCCGGTCGAGGCCGCGCGCTTGCCGCACCCCCGCGCATTGCCTATGCGCCGGGTCCCGGAGGACCCCAGGGAGGACCGCTCCATGATCGCCCGTCGCTCGCTGCTCGCCGCCCCGATCCTGGCCGGCGCCGCGCCCGCCCTCGCCCAGGCCGAATGGCCCCAGGCGCCGGTGCGCGGGATCGTCCCCTTCGCCGCCGGCAGCGCCACCGACACCGTCGCCCGCCTCTTCGCCGAGCGCATGCGCGAGGTGCTGGGCCAGCCCGTCGTGGTCGAGAACCGCGCCGGCGCCTCCGGCCTCATCGGCGCCGAGGCCGTCGCCCGCGCCCCCGCCGACGGGCTGACGGTGCTGTTCGGCACCAACTCCACCAACGCCGCGGCCAACGCCCTCTTCCGCCGCGTGCCCTTCGACATGGAGCGCGACTTCGCGCCGGTCTCCCTGCTGGCCTCCGTCCCGCTGCTCGCCGCCGTGCCGGTGAACTCCCCCTACCGCACGCTCACCGACCTGCTGACCGCGGCCCGCGCCCGGCCGGAGGGGCTCTCCTTCGCCTCCGCCTCCTCCTCGCAGCGCGTGGCGTCGGAGATGCTCGCCGCCATGGCCGGCGTGCGGATGCTGCACGTGCCCTACCGCTCCTCGCCCAACGCCGTGCAGGACCTGATCTCGGGCCGCGTCGACCTCTTCGTCGCCGACCAGGCCGTCATCCTGCCGGGCGTCCAGGGCGGGCAGCTCCGCGCCCTCGGCGTCACGACGAGGACGCGCTCGGCGCAGCTGCCCGACGTCCCCGCCATCGCCGAGCAGGGGCTGCCCGACTACGAGCTCTTCGCCTGGTTCGTCCTCGTCGTGCCCGCCAACACCCCGGCTCGCGCGATCGAGCGGCTGAACGCCGCCGTCCGCCACGCGGCGGCCGACGCCACACTGCGCGAGCGCCTCGGCAGCGGCTTCGGCATGGCCGTCACCGCCTCCAGCCCCGCCGAGGCACAGGCCTTCATGCGCGCCGAGACGGTGAAGTGGACCAACGCCATCCGCGCCGCCGGGATCGAGCCGGAGTAGCGTTCCCCACCGAGGTTTTCGCTGCGCCCGCCGCTGCGCGGCGGGTGCAGCGAAAACCTCGGCGGGGGCCCCGTTTGGCACGACCGCCCGGTGGGGAGGTCGGTCCGGGCCTTGCACTGTCGTTGTGCTGGCCTTGGCAGGTGGCGCCGCCCTCGTGGCAAAGCCACTTCGGGGCACCTGAGGGGGCCCTGGATGCAGGGCGCGCGGGATGCCTGCGCGACCGAATGCTGGGCGGAGCCTGCTTCTGGGCGGTGGCGCCGCCCTCGTGGCAAAGCCACTTCGGGGGGCCTGAGGGGGCCCTGGATGCCGGGCACGCGGAGTGCCGGCGCGACCGAATGCGGGGAGGAGCCTGCTTCTGGGCGGTGGCGCCGCCCTCGCGGCGGAACCGCTTCGGGGCATCGGGGCGGGCCCTGGAGGCAGGGCGCGCTCGGCGCCGGTGCGACCGAATGCGGGCGAGCGGACCTGTCCTGCGCGGTGGCGCTGCCCTCGCGGCGGAGCCGCTTCGCGGCATCGGGGCAGGCGTTGGCCGCCGGGCGCGTTGGCTGCGGGCCCGACCGGATGCGGGAGAAGTCTGGTCCTGCGCGCGGGGCGCGGTCGCGGCGGCGCTATGTCGCCAGCAGGCGCAGCGCCGCCTGGATCGCGCTGTCCCAGTCGCCGGGCGCAGCCTGCCGCGCGAGGCGCAGGGTCGGGTACCAGGGCGTCCGCTCCGTCCCCAGGCCCCAGCGCCAGTCGGGCACGAAGGGCAGCAGCACCACGGCCGGCAGGCCGAGCGCGCCCGCCAGATGCGCCATCGCCGTGTCCACCGTGACGAGCCCGTCGAGCCCCGCGAGCATCGCGGCCGCGGCCGAGAACTCCCGCATGTCGGGGCCCCAATCCATCGCCACCGCCGCCGGCGGGGCACGCCGCACCGGCGGCCGTTGCAGCCCGACGAGCAGCGTGCCCGGCCGCGCCGTCAGGGGCGCGAGGAGCGCCGGCGGCAGGGAGCGCTGGTGGTCCTGCGGGTGATCCGCCCGCCCCTCCCACACCACGCCGAGGCAGCGGAGCGTGGAAGGTCGCCGCCGCCGCCACGCCGCGGCCGCCGCCGCCGGCGCTTCGAGATAAGGGATGCGCGGCGCGAAGCCGTCCGGCGCCACGCCGAGCAGACGCGGCAGGGACCCGATCCAGGCCGCCGCCGCATAGCCCTCCGTCGCGATGCGGCCGGTGACGCATTCGATGCCCTGCGCCGCGCAGACCGGCTGGACCAGCGGCGTCAGCTCCGGCGCGCAGCCGAAGGTCACGCGGGCGGCGCTGCGGGCCGCCGCCTCCGGCAGGAAGCGCAGGAACTGGATCACGTCGCCGAAGCCCTGCTCCGCCAGGATCAGCAACCGCCCGCCCGGCAAGGGCTGCCCGTCCCAGAGCGGCGAGCCGAGGCGCGGGAAGCCGATCACCGCCGCGCGCTCCTCCCACCCCGCCCAGCCTTCGGCGAACTCGCCGCGCAGCAGGCGCAGCAGCCCGGCGTGATAGCGGCCGCGCGCGGCGTCCTGGCCGGTCGCGGCCGCCGCCTCGAAGGCCGCGATCGCCTCGCCGAAGCGCGCCTGGTCGTGCAGCGCCTTGCCGAGGCCGTGCAGCGCCGTCAGCTGGCCGGGCACGGCGGCGAGCACCGCGCGGAAATGGCCCTCCGCCGCCACGGGGTCGTTGGCGGTCAGCGCCTCGCGCCCGGCCGCGAGGGCCCTCTCCGTCACGCCGGCCACCAGCCCTCCTCGCGCCGGACCAGCGCCGGCGTCTCCAGCACGGCCCGCACCGGGATCTCCGAGGGCCACGCTTCGGCCCAGCGGCGCGTCTGGATCATCGCGACCGCGAGCCCCACCGGCCGCACCCCCGCTTGGC
This sequence comes from Acetobacteraceae bacterium, assembly GCA_019750475.1. GTDB lineage: Bacteria > Pseudomonadota > Alphaproteobacteria > Acetobacterales > Acetobacteraceae > Roseococcus. The sequence continues at coordinate 6,162 of JAIEOO010000246.1, forward strand.
CGAGCAGCGCGACGCCCGCCCGCGCCGAGCGTCCCGTGCTGATCACGTCGTCCACCAGCAGCACGCGCCGGCCCCGGAGCCGCGCGACCATGCCGGGGTCGAGCCAGACGCGCCGCTCCTCCTCCGTCGTGATCGAGCGGATCGGGGCCGACAGCCTCTCCTCGTACCAGCGCTTGCGCGAATAGCCCGCCGCCACCCAGTTCGCGTGCCCGAGCGCCTCGGCGAGCGGCGCGGCCAGGGTGTGCCCGAGGGTCGGCAGCCCCACCACCACCTCGGGCGAGAGGTCGCGCACCGCCGCCGCCAGGCCCGCCACGAGCGCCCGCACCACCGCGAAGGAGGCCTGGTTCACGATCAGTCCGGCCACGCCGATGTCGCGGATCGGCAGGTGCAGCACCCGGCCATCCGGCCAGCGGGCCGGATAGCGACACGAAAAAGGCGGCCCCGGGTCGGGGGCCGCCTCGATCTGCTGCCAGAACTCCAGGGCCGCGTTACTCGGCGGCGACGGGCGGGGCCGTGCCGCCATGCTTGGCGCCCTTCGTCGGCGCCTCATGCGCCATGTCGGCCATCGCCTTCTGGACATGGGCGGAGAAGACGTACTCCGCCGGCCGCTGCCTGGAGAGGTCGATCTCCGGCGCCATCGGCCCTTCGGTGCGCGGGCCGCGCAGCTGGGCGGCGACCGCCTTCCACGGCTTGCTGATGGCGTCGATCGCGGCCGTCGCCTCGAAGCCGGAATGGACCATGCAGTCGGCGCACTTCTCGTAGTTGCCGACGCCGTACTTGTCCCACTCCGTGGTGTCCATCAGCTCCTGGAAGGTCTTCGCGTAGCCCTCGCCCAGCAGGTAGCAGGGGCGCTGCCAGCCGAAGATGTTGCGCGTGGGGTTGCCCCAGGGCGTGCACTTGTAGCTCTGGTTGCCGGCCAGGAAGTCGAGGAAAAGCGGCGAGTTGCCCATCCGCCACTTGGGCTTGCCCTTGCCCGTGTTGTGCCGGAACACGTCGCGGAACAGGTTCTTCGTCGCCTGCCGGTTCAGGAAGTGCTTCTGGTCCGGCGCGCGCTCATAGGCGTAGCCGGGCGAGAGCATGATGTTGTCCACGCCCATCGCGGTGACGTCGTCGAAGAACTTCGCGGTCCGCTCGGGGTCGGCGTTGTTGAACAGCGTGCAGTTGATGGCCGTGCGGAAGCCCTTGTCCTTGACCATCTTCAGCGCCGCCACGGCGCGGTCGTACACGCCGTCCTGGCTCACGGCCCAGTCGTGCTGCGCCTTGTCGCCATCCAGGTGGATGTCCCAGATGAAGCGCGGATGCGGCTTGTAGGCCTCGACCCGCTTCTCGAGCAGGAGGGCGTTGGTGCAGAGGATGACGATCCGCCCCTGGGCCAGCAGCCCCTCGACGATCTGCGGCATCTCCTTGTGGAGCAGCGGTTCCCCGCCCGCGATCGCGACGACCGGCGCGCCGCATTCCTCGGCGGCACCCAGGCATTCCTCGACCGAGAGGCGCTTGTTCAGGATGGCGTCCGGGTAGTCGATCTTGCCGCATCCGGCGCAGGCCAGGTTGCAGCGGAACAGCGGCTCCAGCATGAGGACGAGCGGAAAGCGCTTGCGCCCCGACATCTGCTGGCGGAGCACATAGGCGGCGACCTTCGCCTGCTGGGCGAGCGGGATACCCATTGTTGTGGCAAACCCCCAGAAGGAACGGCTTGGACCGGAATCACGACCGACCCGATCGGAAAACCGCCGTTAGCATGCCCCGGGCACGCGCGCCCAGGGTCTATCGGTCCCCGGGATACCGCGGCGCGGCGGAATCGCCTAATCCCCGCGCATGACGCTGCCCCGCCGGGTCCTCCCGCTCCTTCCTGCCCTGGCCATCCTGCCCGCCCGCGCCGAGGCGCATGCCCTCGTCACCGGGTCCGAACCCGCCTCCGGCGCGCGAATCCCGGGCGGCGACGTCATGGCGGTGGTCCGCTTCAACTCGCGCATCGACCATTCCCGGTCCCAGCTGCTGCTGGCCCCCGTCCGCGACGGCGGCGGCGGCACGGCGGATGAGACGCGCCTCGAACTCACGCCCAGCCCCGACACGGAGCTGCGCGCCCGCCTGCCCGCCCTGCCGCCCGGCCGGTGGCGCATCCGCTGGCAGGTGCTGGCGCTCGACGGCCACATCACCCGCGGCGACATCCCCTTCGCGGTGACGGGCGGGCGCTGAGCGATGGAGCTGTTCCTCGACCTCTACGGCTTCCTCTCGGTGGTGCTGAAGGCGGGCTCCCTCGTTTCGCGGTCCGTCCTCGTCGGCTCCGTTGCCTTCCTGCTGTTCCTGGCCGCCCCGCTCGGCCGGCGCTTCCCCGACTACGAGGCCGCGCCGCTGCTCGCCATCGCCCGGCGCTGCCTCGTGCGCGCCGGTTGGGCGACGCTCGGCTTCACCGTCGCGACCGCCATCCTCGGCATCGTCGCCCTGATGGGCACGCTCGATGTCGGGCTCGGCTCGGCGCTCGGGGCCGGGTTCGTCCTGTCCTCGGCGGGCATCGTCATCCTGACGCTCCTCCTGATGTTCCTGGCGCCGGACGAGGCGCCCTCGCCGCGCCGGCTCATCGTGATGGCGGCCCTGGCGCTCGGCGTGCTCGTCTCGGCGGTGCTGGGCAGCCACGCCATGTCCCGCCCCGAAGGCCGGACGGGCCTGCTGCTGGCGACCTTCCTGCACCAGCTCGGCGCGGCGCTGTGGCTCGGCGGGCTGCCCGCCCTCCTGCTCGCCTTCCGCCAGGAGTGGATGCCGGTCGTCCACCAGACCGTCGGCGCCCGCTATTCCGCCCTGGCCGGCTCGGGCGTCGCCCTCATCATCCTCGGCATCCTGGGGTTCTGGCTCGGCTATATCGTGGCGCCCGACGCGCTGTACGGCACCGCCTACGGCGCCATGGCCGCCACCAAGTCCTCGCTGACGGGCTTCCTGCTGCTGCTCGGCCTCGGCAACTTCCTCCTGCTGCACCGCTTCGCCCGCAGCATGGACCCGGCGCGCTGGCTCCCCCGGCTGCGCCGCTTCGTCGAGTGCGAGGTGATCGCGGGCATCGCCGTCTTCGGCATCGCCGCCTCCCTCACCTCCGTCCCGCCCTCGGTGGACCTGCCGGACGACCGCGCGAGCTGGGCCGAGGTGGTGGAGCGCTTCACGCCGGAACTGCCGCGCCTCAGCAGCCCGTCCCATGCCGACCTCGCGATCCCGGCGCTGCAGTCGCGGCTCGACGCCGAGTGGCAGCAGCGGCAGGACGCGCCCCGGCCGCAGGCCTTCATCCCGGGCGAAGGCTTCCTGCCGCCCCGCAACGCCTATGACATGGCCTGGAGCGAGTACAACCACCACATGGCGGGCTTCATCGTCCTGCTGGTGGGCCTCTTCGCCCTGCTCGACCGGACGGGACGCTTCCCCTGGGCGCGGCACTGGCCGCTCCTCTTCCTGCTGCTCGCCGCCTTCCTCTTCATCCGCTCCGACCCCGAGGTCTGGCCGATGGGCGAGATCCCGTTCCTGGAGAGCCTGCGCGACCCGGAGGTGCTGCAGCACAAGCTGCTGTCGGCCCTGGTCGTGGTCTTCGCCGTCTCCGAGTGGCTGGTGCGGCTGCGGAACAAGCGCAGCGCCGCGGCCTATGTCTTCCCGCTCTCCATGGCGCTGGGCGGCTTCCTGCTGCTGACCCACACCCACGCCATCTCGAACATCAAGGAAGCCCTGCTGGTCGAGCTGTCGCACCTGCCGCTCGGCGTGCTCTCGGTCATCGCCGGCTGCGCCCGCTGGACGGAGCTGCGCGGCGGGCGGGGCTTCGGCCTGGCCGCGACGGCGGGCGGGCCCGGCATCGCGGTCGAGGCCCCGGCCGAGGCACGCTGGGCCGGCTATGTCTGGCCGGTCTGCCTGATCCTCATCAGCTTCCTGCTCATCTTCTACCGCGAGTCCTGACACCGTGGGCGGATCGATCGCGTTGGCGGGGCATGGACCAGGCCTCGCCAGCGCCGGGTGGTGAGACCGTGACGTCCCCTGCGCCTCGGGATCCCGCGGCGGCGCTCGGCATCGTCGTCGTCGCGCTGGTCGGCTTCACGCTGCGGCGCGTGGCACTGATGCTGGCCGCGCTGCTCGCCGTCACGGTCGCCTGCGTCTGGCTGACCGTCTCCCGCTTCGAGCTCGACTCCGACATCGCCAAGCTCTTCCCCCAGGATCTGCCCTGGCGCGCGGCGGAGCTGGCGATGGACCGCGCCTTCCCGCAGCGGGCGGACATCGTGGCGGTGGTGCTGGACGGCCCGAGCAGCTCCGCCACCGATGCCGCCGCCCAGGCGCTGGCCGAGGCGCTCCGCGCGCGGCCGCAGCTGTTTCGCCTGGTCCGCCGCCCCGACGCGGGCGAGTTCTGGGACCGCCACGCCCTCCTCTACCTCTCCACCGCCGAGGTGCAGCGCGTCACGGAGCGGCTGATCGAGGCGCAGCCGCTGCTCGGCACGCTGTCCGCCGACCCGTCGCTGCGCGGCGTGGCCGAGATGGCGCGCCTCATGGGCGAGGGCCTCGCCCGGAACGAGCCCGCCGCCGGCATCGGCCCGCCCCTCAAGGCCCTCGCCGACGCCGCGGACGCGGCGGCGCAGGGGCGCGTCGCGGCGCCCGACTGGCAGGGGCTGCTGACGGCGCGGGACCCCTCCCCGCTCGAGCTGCGGCGCTTCGTGCTGGTCCGCCCCACCCTCGACTACGGGCAGCTCTCGGCCGGGGCGGCGGCGACCGACACGATCCGCGCCGTGGCGCGCGACCTCCGCCTCGACGAGGCGCATGGCGTGCGCGTGCGGCTGACCGGCCAGATCCCCATGTCGGACGAGGAGTTCGCGACCGTCGCCGATGGCGCGCTGGTCGGGAACGTCGTCGCCATGTCGCTGCTCGCCGGCATGCTGTGGCTGGCGCTGCGCTCCTGGCGGCTGATCTGGCCGCTGCTCGTGCTCGTCGTCGTCGGGCTCGCCTGGACCGCCGCCTTCGGCATCGTCGTCGTCGGGCCGTTCAACCCGCTCTCCATCGCCTTCGCCGTGCTCTTCATCGGGCTCGGGGTGGATTTCGGCATCCAGTACAGCGTGCAGTTCCGGGCGGAGAGCGCCTTGCTGCGCAAGGCTGGGGCGGAGAACGCCTCGCCGCGCAAGGCTGGGGCCGGGAACGCCTCGCCGCGCGACGCCGCCGCCGGCGGCGACCCCCGGCCGGCGCTGGCCGC
>JAIEOO010000067.1 GCA_019750475.1 Acetobacteraceae bacterium
ACGCAGCGGCAGGCGCGCGGCGGGGCCGGGCGGGGGGAGGAGGCGCGGGCGGCCTATCTCGCGGTCGCGGCCGCCCTGGAGCGCGGCGGCCTGCCGGAGGACCGGCGGCTCGCGGCCGAGGTGCGGCGGTTCGCCGAGGGCCTCGCCGCGCCGCCGAGGGGGCCTGCCGGTCCCGCACCCCCGGATGAGCCCGCCCTAGCCCCCTCCGCGCCCCGGCGGTAGGTCGCCCTTGCAACTGGATCAGGTGAGGCGCACTTTGGTCTCAACCGAGACAGGAGCCCTTCGTGGACGCCGCCATCGCCGACGTGGCCCGGGTTCTGGGCGTGGCTTCCGGGGCCCGGCCCGACCCCCTCCGCTTCGCCCGGCAGCTCGAGGCCGGCCTGCCCGTGCGCGCGCTCGACCGCCTCGCCGCGGCCCTCGCCCCAGGCGACGCGGCCTTCCGCTACGCCTTCGTCCCGAAGGCCACGCTCGCCCGGCGTGCCGCGGCGAAGCGCCTGTCGGCCGAGGAGAGCGCGAAGCTCGCGCGCGTGGCGGGCGTCTACGCCGTCGCGCGCGACGTGTGGGGCTCGGACGCCGAGGCCCGCGACTTCCTCCACCGCCGCCACCCCCTGCTGGAGGGGGCGACGCCATTCGGCGTCGCGCTCGGCTCGGACCTCGGCGCGCGGCTCGTCGAACGCCTCCTCGGAAAGCTGAGGCACGGCTCGGCGGCGTGACAGCGCAGGTCCTCGACCGGACGCTCACCTGCTACCGGATCGGCGACCCCGCCGGCGCCCATCCGATCTTCGACGCCACGGGCTCGACGCTCGCGCCCGGGCGGTGGAACACGGACGCGACGCCCGTCATCTACGCCGCCGAACATTATTCCACGGCGATGCTGGAGAAGCTGGTGCACGGGGCCGGCCGGCTGCCGCCCAACCAGCACTACGTGGCGATCACGGTGCCCCGAGGCGTGTCGTACGAGGTGCTGGACACGGCGGCGCTGCCGGGATGGGACGCCGCGGACGAGTCCGTTGCTCAGCTGTATGGCGCGGCCTGGGTCCGGGAGGCGCGCTCGGCGGTCCTCATCGTGCCCTCCGTCGTCGCGCGGCTCGACAGCAACGTCGTGATCAACCCGGCACATCCCGAGTTCCGGCACATCACGGCGTCCCTGCACCGGCCGGTGCACTGGGACCGGCGGCTGTTCGGGCCGCCCTGAAGGCGGTCACCCACGAAGCCTGGACGATCCCGACTATCGGGACGCGAAGGCAGAGGCCGCAAATGCCCGGAAATCAAGTGCCGCGGCCGCAGCGCCGTCGGTCGAGACGCTGGACCTCGTGGCGGACGAACCCTAAGCGTGCAAGCCAGGGTTCAGATCGAACTTGCGTTCTGTTCCTATTTCGTTCATGGCTCAGTTCAGGTCCGACACGCGTATGTCGGATAGACCATTGGGAGGATCATGGCGCGCCTATACGCCAACGAGATGTCGAAGCTGGGCGACACGTTCGCCTGGGCAGCCGCGGCCGATCTCACGCCCTTGCGCCTAGCCCTCCGCACAGCGGGCCTTTCGCCCCTCCGTGCCATCGGGTCTGGCGGCTCGCTCACGGCTGCCCATGCACTCGTGGCCCTCCACCAGCGCTTTACCGGCCGCTTGGCTGCCGTCGCCACGCCTCTGGAGGCCGCCGAAGAACCCCTCGACACAAGTGTGGCCACATGGCTTCTCAGTGCAGGCGGTGGCAACGTCGACATCCTGGCCGCGGCGAAAGGATTGATCTCGCGCGAGCCGCGACAGCTCGGCGTGCTGTGCGGCCGTGAGGACAGCCCGCTCGCCGAACTTTGCCGTCAGCACTCGTTTGTAGACCTGCTGCTCTACCCCTCGCCAGTTGGCAAAGACGGTTTTCTCGCCACCAACTCGCTCCTCGCCTTCATCACGGTACTCACACGCGCCTATGCTGCGGAGTTTGGAGCGAACACCGATTGGGAAGACGCATCCTATCGTTTGGAGGCGCTGCTCGGGGAAGCCAGCGTCGACATGTCTAGTTGGGAAGCGGCCACCGAAACGCTCTGGGCGCGGCCAACCACTTTGGTCCTGCACGGCCCCGCAACGCGGATCGGAGCTGTGGACCTTGAGTCGAAATTCACCGAAGCGGCCATCGGCAACGTGCAGATCGCTGACTACCGGAACTTTGCCCATGGCCGGCACCATTGGCTGGCCAAACGCGGCGGAACAAGCGGCGTGCTCGCGTTCGTCACCGAGACAGACCGGTCCCTCGCCGAACGAACGCTAGATCTCATCCCGGCAGACATCCCGAAAGCGCGCATCGAGGCTGCCGGAGGCCCCATTGCTTGCGCTCTGGCCTCGCTGGTGGCGGCGCTGCGAATTACGGGGTGGGCCGGGACCGCACGGGGGATTGATCCCGGCCGACCCGGCGTGCCCGACTTCGGCCGCAAGCTCTATAACCTTCCTCTCCCCCGGTCTGGTCGCAACCGCACCCCGGGCCGCCTCAGCCTCCGTCAGGCCGCAGCGATATCGCGCAAATCCGGCATGCCTGCCGACCAGCTGGCGGCCGCCGGCGAGCTTGATCGCTGGCGTGACGCGCTGACCACCTTCGAGTGTCGATTGAGCGAAGCGCGTTTCGCTGGCCTCGTGCTGGACTACGACGGCACGGTGGTCGACACACGCCACAGGTTTGAACCCGCCTCACCGGTTATAGTCGCCGAACTCGCCCGGCTGGCGCGTGCCGGCGCCAAGATCGCTATAGCAACGGGACGCGGCCGATCCGTAAGACACGACCTGCAGAAGAGCGTTCCCCGCGCCCTGTGGCCTGAGATTCTGATCGGTTACTACAATGGTGCCGAGATCGCCTCGCTCGACGACGACGCAGCCCCCGACGCCTCGGCAGAGCTCTGTGCTCCCCTTCGGTTGCTTGCCGAAGCGCTGCGTCGTCAGCCGGAACTCGCCGCGTGCGTGCGGCAAGAGGATCGTGCGCATCAGATCACATTGGAAGCGACCCGCATGCTTCCGGAGAGCCGACTTTGGGACTTGGCCCGCCAAGTCATCCTCACTGTCGGCACGGACGGGGTCAACGTAACCCGCTCCAGCCACTCAGTAGACATCGTCGCCGCTGGCGTCTCGAAGCTGAATGTCGTCAGCCGGCTACGTGAGTGGGTTGGTGACGCACCCATCCTCGCAATTGGGGACCGCGGCCGCTGGCCGGGCAACGATTACGACCTGCTGCGTGAGCCATTTGCCTTGGGGGTTGACGAGATCAGCGTTGACCCGGCGACATGTTGGCACCTTGGCGAGCCTGGGCAGCGAGGACCGTCCGTCACACTGGATTATCTAAAGGCACTCGGAGCCGAGGGCGGGCGTGCGCAGTTCGCCTATGGGTCGTTTCGATGAATCAAGATCTCGCCCTGAAGGTTCTCGGCCAGATCATGAGTTGGAGCGACGATCGCGCCCGTAAAGAATTCCAGTGGCTCCGATTGATGGCGCGGATCAAGTATGACGGCTATCGCGACTTCCAGGCCGGCATGCGATTCATCGAGAGCCTTGCTACTTGGCTCCAACAGTTTTTGCCGGAAGAGCGCGAGACCGCCTACGCCTTCGTGCGCGACGCGCTCGTTTACATCGGCGCCGGCGAGATGCAGCGGCTTGTCGAACAGTTCTATCCTCGAACCGTTCGCGACCGTCTGGTCCGCACCGTCGCCTCCGAACGCGGCATGCCGCCTTACCGTGTGCTAGCCGATCCCGACGCTCGCGCGGCGGCTGAACGCCTCCGCCGCCAGACTTTGTTCATGGGATTGAGCGATGGAGCGCGGGTTGACACAATCCGTCACGCCAATAGCGGCCTTCTCAACAATGAGCAAATTGTCCAGACTACGCAACTGGACTCGGAGAAGTGGCGGGATCTAATCGACAACCTCCGAAGCGATTTAGCCGATCCAGAGGCATGCTTTCGCCTCGTTTATCTCGTCGACGACTTCGCTGGAACCGGCACGTCGTTTCTTCGCTGCGACAAGAAAAAGAAGGAGTGGAAAGGCAAGCTTCTCAAATTCAGGGACTCGGTCGTCAACGCGACAAAGGCGCTCAAAGGGGACAAGCTGTTCGAGGACGGCTGGGAGCTCTGCATCCATCATTATGTGGCCTCGACGGCGGCGGCGCGGGCAATCGAAGGCCGCTTGCTTGCTTCCAGCGCCGCAAAGGTTTTCGAGAAGGGTTGGGCTCGCGCCATGCACGCCTCCTTCGGCACGATCCTGGCGGCCGATTTGCCGATCGATTCGCGACCCGGCCGCTTTGACGATTTCTTGAAGCTCACCCAAACCTACTACGATCCAAAGATCCGGACGAAGCACACCGACGTCGGCGGGGCGGCTCACCTCGGTCTCGGCTACGGCGGATGCGCGCTTCCGCTCGTCCTCGACCATAACACGCCGAACAACTCGGTCGCGTTGCTATGGGCGGAGACCGATGGGGGCGATCGCGACGGCGTCAACGCGCCCGCCATGCGTCCGCTCTTCCGGCGACGCCAGCGGCACGCGTAAGGGGACGCGAAATGGCAAACCCGTTCGAGAAGCGTGCGACCGAGTACCTCCGAGACGACGAGGCTTTCCTCGCGGTCGTCACGCCCGAACCCCTCGCGACCTTTTTCGAGAAACCCGCCAAGGAGGGGCGCCTCTACGATCGTTTGGCAATGATCGTCGGCACGCCCGGCAGCGGTAAGACCACCCTGGCGCGCCTCTTCCAGTTCACGACTTTACGGACCCTGCTGCGCAATCGCGGCATGACAAGCTACAAGCCCCTTATCGACACGCTCACCGCTTGCAGAGCCATCGTAAACGAGCGCCCGACGCTGGTCGGCTGTCGATTGCCCCTCGAAGCGGAATATCGCGAGTTTTGGGAGTTTCCATATCCTGACGAGCTGAAGACGGGCCTCATGATCGCGCTGCTGCAGGCGCGCACCGTCCTCGCTTGGCTTCGCAACATTCAAGCGTCAGGGATTCCGCTGGAGCGCGTCGAGATCGTCCCACGGACCGACGCCGACGCTGCGCTAGCGACGATTGGTGGCTCCGCTGCGCCCGCTTTGCTGGAACGCGCCCGAGACGTAGAGTTTGCAATCTACCAGATCTCGGCGGCGCTGGTCCCGCCGGACATCGAAAACATCGATCGAGAGGCGGCCGCCGTCTACCGCCCGTTCGACGTCATAGAGGCGTTTCGTATCGCCGATGGCGAAGAGACTCTGGAGCTGCGCCCGCTCGTCATTTTTGACGACGCTCATAGCCTGCATCCCACCCAGCTCGCGGCCCTCCGTCGTTGGCTCGCTCGGCGCGAGCTGAAGGTCGCGCGATGGGTTCTAACTCGCCTCGATGCGCTCACACCGAGCGACGTGTTGCTGGATCGTATGGCCGACGCCGAGGAACCGGGCCTGAAGCGAGCTCGCGAGATTACCGACATCTGGATGCAGAGCGGTGAGGAGCGAGGCAACCAGCGTCGGGCTTTTCGCAAGATGGCGAAGGATATGGCCGGTCGTTATCTGAGTCAGATGGAGGTGTTCAACAGGCGCCGGCTGCACAACCTGGGTGACCTCCTGTCAACCAGGTCCGAGGTGATCGCTCCGGGTAAGCGTGCAAAGCTGAGCGAGCACGTCGACGCACTGCAACGCCGCTACGGCGTATCGCCGGAGCGGCGAAGGGGCTTCGAGCAGGAGGTCGACAGCTATCTCGCTACCGCCAATGAGAACGGCGACGATCTGCGGCTCGGCATGCTCGCCGTACTTCTCGAACGCTACGCCAAGCGGATTCCGCAACGGGGTCTGTTCGAAGAAGGCGACGACGCCGAACCCAACCGCCCGCTGACCGCGGATGCAGGGGTCGCCGAAGGCGCCCGGGTTCACCTACTGCACAAGTACGATCGACCTTATTTCTTCGGGATCGACACCCTCTGCGACGCGAGCTCAGAGAACGCTGAGCAATTCCTCCAGCTCGCCGCGCGGCTCGTGTCGCAGTCTGAAACTCAGCTGATCCGGCGAGGCAAGGACGCCATGCTGGCAAGCGGCGTGCAACATAAACTGCTTCGCGAGCGCGCGAGCGAGATGGTTCGGGAGTGGGACTTTCCGCAATTCCAGCTTGTTCGGCGGCTCGCAGACGGGCTCGCGGCCGAATGCCTGGCTAAAAGCTTGGAGGGCAATGCTTCCCTAGGGGGCGGCGCAACAGGCTTCGGCATTCCCCAGGACGAGTTCGACGCCATTCCCGAAAATCATCCGCACCTTGCGCGGGTTCTGCAGTTCGGAGTGGCCTATAATGCTTTTGTCCTCGCACCCAATCACGGGACGAAAAAGCGGCTCTGGTGCCTGATCGAACTCGGCGGCGTGCTGCTTCTCCACCATGGCCTTACGCTGAAGCGCGGCGGATTCCTTGAACGGCGGACCGACGATCTTGTCCGCCTGCTGGGCGAGATTTGACGTGGCACGCCTCCGCCGATGGGACCCGTGCGTCGCTCACCGCAATGGAGAGGTGGACGGCTTCCTCGTCGACTATTTCGCCCGGGAGGATCGCCGTGTTCTCCTGGTTGCAGGGGCCGGCTTCGACCCGCGTTCGCGCGCCGTCGCGTTGCGACTCTCTGCCGTCAGCACGACGGTTCGGGCGCTCTTCATACGAGAGAACCGTCCGAACCCTGACCAAGGCCAGATCGACCGAGCTGAGACGAATACAGCGGCGCTGCTGGCGGCCGTCGCGAATGGGAAGATCACGCCGGTCGAGATCTTCGGCCCCGACGGCGCGGTCATCGGCGGCCGCAACATCATTGCCACCCTCGGCGGGCAGACTTTCGAGGGGCTGACGGATATCGTCGTCGACATCAGCGCCTTGTCGGTTGGCATAAGCTTCCCGATCATCCGCTACTTCGCTGAGCGCATCGGTCGAGGCGAGGGACCGCACAACCTCCATGTGTTCGTTGCGCACGATCCGCGACTCGATGGCGAAATCCGCGCCATCCCAAGCGACGCACCCAGCTACGTCCACGGCTTCAAGGGAGGCTCCACCCTGTTCTCCGCTGCGGGTGCGGCGCGTCTGTGGTTACCGCAGCTTGCGAGTGGCAAGCGGGGCGCGCTCGAACGGCTCCATAACTTTGTCGAGCCCCATGACACGTGCCCCATCCTTCCCTTCCCGGCGAGCGACCCGCGCTTGGGCGACGCGTTGGCTGCCGAGTACCTGACGGAGCTGGAAAGCGCTTGGTCTGTCGATACGCGCAACATCGTCTACGCGGACGAGAGCGATCCCGTGGACCTGTACCGCACCATTCTGCGCCTAGATGACCTGCGCCGCCCCGTCTTCGCCGAGACAGGAGGATCGCTGCTCGTACTTTCGCCGCTTGGCAGCAAGGTCATGGCCCTCGGCGCGCTCATGGCCGCCCTGGAGCGCGATTTGCCGGTCGCCCACCTCGAGCCGATTGGCTACGAAATCGACAGAGCGATTCCGGGCGACGTGGCCGAGCCTGACCTCGTTCACATTTGGCTCGAGGGCGAGGCATATCCTCAGCCTCGGCCCGCGTTGGTGCCAGAAGGGAGGACCCCGCCGTGACCTCTGTCATAACCCCCAGAATCTTTGGCACCGGCCTTATCGCCCTTGATCTGGTAATGAGCCGCGACCCTGCGGCACCTGTGCGCTCCTGGGCTGGCGGAACCTGCGGAAACGTCTTGTCGATCTTGGCCTTTCTCGGGTGGGATGCCTATCCGATCGCCAGGATGAACGGCGATCCGGCCTCAGACCGCGTGAGGTCTGACATGGCGCGCTGGGGTGTTCACCTGGATTGGGCCAACTGCGCGCCGACCACGCACACACCCATCATTGTTCAGGAGATCCGCCGCGGTCCGGATGGCCGTCCGAAGCACCGATTTTCCTGGGCTTGTCCGCATTGTGGAGAGTGGCTTCCGTCGTTCAAAGCCGTGACGGTGAGCGCGGTCGAGGCAGTCGCTCCCGCCCTGCACGGAGCTGCGGTCTTCTTCTTGGATCGACTCTCGCGAGCGACACTAAACCTCGCCGCGGAGGCGTCCAAGCGTGGGGCTCTTGTTGTTTTCGAGCCTTCAGGCAAGTCGAACGACAAGCTCATGGCTGAAGCGATAACGCTCGCGCACATCGTCAAATACGCCGACGAGCGGGTCTCGGGCATCGAGGGTCTGATGGGGGCCGACGCGGCTGCGCTTGTCGAGGTTCAGACACTGGGCGAACACGGATTGAGGTTTCGTCACCGCCTCGGCGGAACGATCTCACAATGGACGAAACTGAACGCCATCCCTGCACCAAGACTGGTCGACACTTGTGGATCGGGTGATTGGTGCACCGCAGGCCTCATCGCAAAAGCGGCGGCTGGCGGCCATCTCGGGCTACGCTCGGGTGGTGTCGAGGCACTCAAAGACGCCCTGATCTACGGCCAAGCATTAGCTGCCTGGAACTGTGGATTTGAGGGTGCCCGCGGCGGCATGTATGCGGTCGAAAGAAGTAACTTCGAAGTCCAAATTTCCCAATTGCTGCAAGGGCGGCTAGAACCGTCACTCCCACCTCCGCCGGTAGAGGAAATCGGGCCTGACGAGCTTGTCGGATGTCCTGCGTGTCCAGCGACCCTCAGCGGGCGAAGCGGTTCGCAAACGACACGGTTGGCCTGCGCGTGACGCGTCCCGACCTCGCGGCTGTTTTTATGCGCTATGCAACGATGCGCCCGACGTACGTGCCGACTTAACGCGCCATCCCAGCCTTGGCTCAATAATGCCGGCCTCCAATCCGGCGGACGGCATTCCCAAGAGGAGATCCCGTTGAAGCACGCGGGTTGGTCTGGTTCCGCTGCCGCAATCGCCGTCCGCCTACGTCCAGCCCCGGCTCTATCGAACATGTGTATTACCAGCGGTAACTGACATTACCGCTGGTAATCCATGCGTGCCTGCGGCACGGTGCGCCCGGCATGGCAAGGGCGGGGACGATGGCGGCGGAGGGACCGGGCAGGAGGAAGGGAACGCGGGCGGGGCTCCCCTCCCCGCTCCCCGCATCCGCCCCCTCGCCGCTGGCGCCTGCTCTCGCTGAGCGCCTGGAGGCCCACCGGCGCGCCGCCCGCGGCGCCCTCGCCCCGGAGACGGAGCGCGCGCTCCGCCGGGCCTCGGCCGCCTTCACCAGTTGGGCAACCGAGGAGGGCGCTTCCGCGCTGCCCTGCGCGCCCGCCGACGTCGCGCGCTACGTGGACTCGCTCGCCGAGCGGGGCATGCGGCCCGCCACCATCCGGCAAGCCGTGTGGGCCGTGGGCGCACTGCACCGCGCCGCCGGCCTCGACGACCCCGCGCGTTCGGAGGAGGTGCGCCTCGCCCTGCGGCGCATGGCCCGCGCCCTCGGCGCGCGCCAGCGCCAGGCGGCGCCCGTCGGCGAGGACGACGTGCGCCTCCTCCTGCGCCTCGCAGGGCCCGAGCCCCCCATCCGCCTCCAGCGCGACGTCGCGCTGCTGCTCGTCATGCGCGATCTCCTCGCCCGCCGCTCGGAGGCGGTGGCGCTCGACGTGGCCGACATCGCGGCCAACCCCGACGGCAGCGCCACCGCCCTCCTCCGCCGCTCCAAGACCGACCAGGAGGGGAGCGGCGCGACGCTGTGGCTGTCGCCGCGCACGGTGGCGCACCTCCGCCGCTGGCTCTCCCTCGCGGGCATCGAGGACGGTCCCGTGTTCCGTCGGCTGAGCAAGGCGGGCCGGCCGGGCGGGCGGCTCGCGCCCTCCGCCGTGCCGCCCATCGTGAAGGGCCTCGCGGCGGTGGCCGGGCTCGACCCTGCCGCCTTCTCCGGCCACTCGGCGCGCGTCGGCATGACGCAGGACCTGGCGGCGTCGGGCGCCGAGCTGCCGGCCATCATGCAGGCGGGGCGGTGGAAGTCGCCGGCAATGCCGGCACGCTACGCCGAGCGCGCCCTCGCCGGCCGCGGGGCCGTCGCACGGTTCTACACGAACCGCGACAACGGCTGATCGGGACGCAGGACGCCGGCGCGAGGGAGGGACCACCCGGCGAGCCGGCGCCCAGATCTCCAAGCGCCCGTTTGCCGCCGCCCCAGCCCCCTGCTCAGCATTTCGTCCCTGACGTTGCTCGCGCCCCACTTGCGGCACCGGGCCTCAACCGCCGTTGGTCTCGTTTTTCTTCAGGTCCTGCGCCAGCGCGAGAATCTCGCGCAGGTCCGCCGGCGTGCGAGCTTCGGCCTCGATGTCCCCTACCTTGAGGCGGACCTTTCGGCCCGCCCGGGCCTGGAGCCACGCAACGGCAACCGCGCTGATGACCGGCAGGCTCGCACCAGCGACTTGGCCCAGAAACTCGCCCGTCAGCCAGGATCCGCTCCCGAGGGCTTTTTGGAGAGACCATATGGGCGACAGGCCGGTGCGGCCGGCCTCCATGCGGATCGCGAAGCGTTGGAGCTCCGCTTGGTGCCCCTCCGAGATGGGATCTCCGTCCTCGGGCCCTTCAACGAAATGGAGGACGAGCTCGCCATCCTCCGGAGCGAGACCGTCCAGCCGATCGAGCCTCGATACCCTCATCGCCGCCATGCTTGCCTCCTGTCATGCTGGAAGGGTTCGCCGTCGGTCCGCCGGCGACGGCAAGAGCCGTGCCGGGCTGGGTGACCCACTTCAATGATGCCGATGGGGCGCCACGGGCGCCTCCAGGAGCCCCTCGTTCGTCAGCAAGGGAAGTTGGCGGCCGCGTGTGGCGGCGGCCCCCGGCTCCTCGAGCGGCACGGGCCAAAAGCACTCGGCCTCCCCCTCCTCGCCGCGTAGCGCGAGGAACACGACGCGCTCCGCCTCGCCGCGCGCTCCCGTCTCCACGGCGAGGCGGAACACCAGTCCCTCCGCCCGCTCGGCGCCGAGCGCGAGCGACAACTGCTGCGCCTCCACCTCCTGCCGCCGCAAGGTCCGCTCCGGCGCGTCGTCGGCCGCGCCCCGGAAGAAGCGCACCGGCACGTCCTCGATCAGGAAAACGAAGTGGTGCGACCCGTCGAGCACGCGCAGCCAGCCGTGCTCGCGGCTCTCCGCGACGCGCTGGAGGCGGTGCTTGCCGAACGCGAAGGCGCGGCAGCCCACGCTCCAGGCGTCGTCGCCCAGCTCCTCGCGCGCGAGGCGCACCGCGTCGCGGCGGGCGGACACGAGGAGGCGGGCGCAAAGCCGCAGCCGCTCGGGCCGCAGCGCCGGGTGGAAGTCCCAGGGAAGGCGGGCTGCGGCCAGGCGGGAGGAGACGTCGGGCATGCCCCTCCCCTATCACGCCACCTGCGCCGACGGCGCCGATTCGGAGGGGCGCCGGGCGGCGGAGAGCAGCGGCCGAAGCAGCTCCGGCGGCGGGTGCCGAACGGGCGACAACGCGGCGCGCGCGGCGCGGGCGAGGAGCGCGCCCACGGTCCGCGCCGCCTCGCGCTCGGCGA
>JAIEOO010000110.1 GCA_019750475.1 Acetobacteraceae bacterium
GCCGCGTGCAGCCGCGCGAGGGCCGCGGCCAGGGCCGCTTCGCGCCCGGCGGCGGCGGCCCGCAGATGGTGGAACAGCACCGCCGTCACGTCCGACAGCGCGGCCAGGAACACCTCCCAGCGGCAATGGAGCAGGGCGGCCTGGAAGTCGGCGTCGCCGAAGAGCCGCTTCTCGTGCCGGCCGGCCTTGACGCGGCAGTAGTCGAGCACGGTCTTCTGCGCGACGAAGGCCGACTGGGCGTGGAGGAACTGCCCCAGCAGGGCCGGTTCGTCACGCGGCGCGCGGCGGAACAGCCGGCCGAGATCAAGCACGACCTGGATTCCGGCATTCAGAATCCAGTTGCGGAAGCGTTTCCCAAAGATGTCTAACCTTTAACATGTGGCCCTCGTGTCGGTTGGATAGATGGAATCCCCTAGCTCTTTCGTAAGAGTCGCGGGAACATTCGGGAGGATCATCCATGCCGCTTGTCGAGCCGGGGGCACCGCCTGCCTCGGCGAACGCGGCCCCGCAGGTGGATCCTGCGGTGGCGCGCGCTTATTGGAAGAAGACATCGGGCCTGATGTGGACCGTGCTGGCGATCTGGTTCTTCGCCGGTTTCGGGATCCATTTCTTCGCCCCCAGCCTCAATCCGATCCATGTGTTCGGCTTCCCCCTCGGCTTCTGGTTCGCGGCTCAGGGGTCCCTCGTGATCTTCGTCGTCGGCCTGTTCTGGTTCGCCAAGCGCCAGAACCAGATCGACGAGGAATTCGGCGTGCAGGAGGACGCGTAAATGTCCGCCAGCACGGGGGGCAAGGACCCCTTCATTTCCAACCTCAACAAGATCTACGCCGGCTATACCGGTGGCTTCGCCGTCTTCGTCGTGCTGCTCGCGATCCTCGAGCAGATGGGCGTGCCGGACCGGATCATCGGTTACCTGTTCGTCTTCCTGACCATCGGCGTCTATGCCTATATCGGCATCATCAGCCGGACGGCGCAGGTTTCCGAATACTACGTCGCGGGCCGCAAGGTGCCGGCGATCTACAACGGCATGGCCACGGGTTCCGACTGGATGTCGGCCGCCTCCTTCATCGGGATGGCGGGCAGCCTCTATGCCCTGGGCTATGGCGGCCTCGCCTTCATCCTGGGCTGGACCGGCGGCTACATGCTCGTCGCCATCCTGCTCGCGCCGTACCTGCGCAAGTTCGGCCAGTACACCGTGCCGGACTTCCTGGGCGCCCGCTTCGGCGGCAACCTGGCGCGCTCGATCGGCGTGGTGGTGCTGATCACCTCGTCCTTCGTGTACGTGGTGGCGCAGATCGTGGGCGTGGGCATCATCACCCAGCGCTTCCTCGACGTGTCCTTCACCATGGCCGTGTTCCTCGGCCTCGCGGGCATCCTGGTCTGCTCGATGCTGGGCGGCATGCGCGCCGTCACCTGGACCCAGGTGGCGCAGTACATCATCCTCATCATCGCCTACCTGATCCCGGCGATCCTGATGTCCCTCAAGGTCACGGGCGTGCCGGTGCCGCAGCTCATGTACGGCATCGCGCTCGAGCGCATCGAGGGGCTGGAGGCCGCGTTCCGCGCGGCGGGGCAGACGCCGCCGCCCGGGGTGACAGGCTTCCACACGGCGCCCTTCATCGGGGCGAACGGCCAGTTCAACATGAACGCGGCGACGAACTTCTTCGCCCTCGTGTTCTGCCTGATGGTCGGCACCGCGGCCCTGCCGCACATCCTGATGCGCTACTTCACCACCCCGTCGGTGCGTGAGGCCCGCGCCTCGGTCGCCTGGTCGCTGTTCTTCATCTTCCTGCTCTACTTCACGGCGCCCGCCTACGCGGCCTTCGGGAAGCTCGAGATCTACCAGAGCCTGATCGGCCAGCCGATCGCGGCCCTGCCGGACTGGGTGAAGAACTGGCAGATCATGTCGCCCTACGGGGTGCCCTGGATCAACATCGTGGACGTCAACCGCGACGGCATCCTGCAGTGGAACGAGTTCCGCATCCACGCCGACGTGGTCGTGCTCGCCACGCCGGAGATCGCGGGCCTGCCCTACGTGATCGCGGGCCTGGTCGCCGCCGGTGGCCTCGCGGCCGCGCTCTCGACCGCGGACGGGCTGCTGCTCGCGCTCGCCAACGCGCTCAGCCACGACGTGTACTACAAGATGATCAACCGCAACGCGCCGACGGCGCAGCGCCTGATCATCTCCCGCGTGCTGCTGATCTTCGTCGCCATCGCGGCGGCGTGGACGGCCGGCAACGCGGGGGCGGACATCCTGTTCCTCGTCGCCTGGGCCTTCTCCATCGCGGCGGCCGGGTTGTTCGCGGCCCTCGTGATGGGCGTCTGGTACAAGGGGACGACGAACGCCGCCGCGTGCTGGGGCATGGCGGTCGGCTACCTCGTCACCTTCTTCTACCTGATCTGGACGGAGTTCTTCGGGCTGCACTTCATGGAGGTGTTCGGCACGAAGGAAGCCATCCTGGCGGCGGCCCGCCAGGCGGCGGCCCTGCCGCAGGCCGCGCCGGAGCTGAAGGCCTACGCCGAGGCGCTGGTCGCCAACGCGGCGGCCATCCAGAACGGCTCCCTGTCCTGGCTCGGCAGCCTCTTCGCCGGGTCGGGCCTGCCGACCGACAGCGTCGTGCTGCGCGGCCGCGTGGTCGGGCGCCTCTGGGGCCTGAACAACATCTCGGGCGGCATCATCGGCGTGCCGCTCTCCTTCCTCATCATCTACGTCGTCAGCCAGTTCACGACGAAGCCCTCGCAGGCGATGCAGGACTTCATCGAGGACATCCGCATCCCGAAGGGCGGTGTCCGCCTGGCCGACGCGCGCGAGGCGGTGAAGGAGTGAGCGAACCTCCCCGGGGCTGGCGGTCCGCCGCCGGCCCCGGCATTGTCCCGGGCGGGGGTTTCGGCCCCCGCCCTTTTCGCATCCGGGCGCCATGAACGACTTCGTCGCGGGCCACCTGCCCTTCTGGATCGTCAACTACACGCTGGCGCTGGTCGCCTGGGCCTGCCTCGGGCGGTTCATGATGTCGGCCTTCATCGCGCCGGACAGCCCGAACTACATCTGGCGCGGCTTCCGCCTGCTGACGGACTGGGCGGTGGCCACGGCGCGCGTCCTCGTGCCGTCCTTCGTCACGCCGATGTTCCTGCCCCTCGTCGCCTTCTGCTGGCTCTTCGCCATCCGCTGGGTGGTGGGCCTCTCCTTCATCGGCGCCGGCCTCGCGCCGCGGATCACCCCCCCGGCATGACGCGCGAGACCCTCTTCACCATGACGGTGGGCGCGTGCCTGCTGCACGGCCTCGTCAGCCCGGCGCTGCTCTACGTGGCGTTCTTCCACCCGGTCTGGATGCCGGAGATGCTGCCGCCGACGGCGGAGTTCGTCTTCTACGGCGCCTCGCTCATCGTCTCGACGGGCACGCTGTTGCTCTCGGCCGTGCCGGCCGCCATCGCCGAGCGCCTCGGCGCCTCGGCCGACAACGCCATGCGGATCTGGCTCGCGGGCGCCGCCCTGATGACCGGGCTCGGCCTCCTCTCCCGGATGGGCTGAACCCACAGCGGAATGAATTAATCTTCATCTTGAGGCAGCCTGCCCGCCCGCGCGTTCCTGCCACCATCCGCCGAAAGGCTACCGGTTGAGGAAGAAGCGATGCGGAGTCTGCTCGAGACCTACGCGGATCTGTCGATCCGCCGCGCCTGCGGCTTTGTCGGCCTCGCCATCATCACGGTGATGGTCGCCCTCTCCTTCGAGATGTCCCTCTCGCTGCGCGTCGGCGCCGAGATGAGCGCCTTCCTGTGCATCGGGCTGGCGCTCGCCGGCTGGCGGGCGCCGTACCGCAACCTCCGTCACTCCGAGATCTACGCGCTGCTCAAGGATGCGGGGCTGCCGCGGGGCCGGCTCTCCACCGCGGAGATGCAGGAGGAGATGGGGCAGGTGCTGCGCGAGCGCCTGTACTGGCACGCCGACTGGGTGGGCGTCGCGGCGCTCGTCCTGTGGACCGCGGCGGCGCTCGCCTGGATGGTGGGCTGAACCGCCGCCGGCCGCGGATGGCGGATGGTCACGCCCGCGCCGGCGTGCTTTCCGTCCCGGCATGCTGCTGCGTCGTCTCGCCTTCGTGCTGCTGTGGCTCGGCATCGCCGGGGCGCTGCTCGCCCTCGCCGCGCGGGTCCTGCCCTGGCCGCTGATCCTGCCGCTGCTCCTCGTGCTGCCCTGGGTCGCGCTGTCGGCGGCGAACGGGGTCCTGGGGCTCGCGCTGCTGCTCTCGCGCGACCCGCTTCCCCGGGTGCTGCCGGCGCTCCGGCACGCGAAGCCGGGCCTGCCGCGCGGCCTGACCGGCATCGCCGTCTGCCTCCGCAACGAGGAGATGGCGCGGGTCCTGCCGCCGCTGGCGCGGCTGCTCGACGGGCTGGCCGCGGCCGGCGCCGTGCAGCGCTTCGAGCTGTGGTTCCTCTCCGACACCAGTGACCCGGCCCTCATCGCCGCGGAGGACGCGGCGATCGCCGCCTTCCGCGCGGCCCGGCCGCAGGATGCGGCGCGCATCCACCTTCGGCGGCGGGCGGTGAACACCGGCTTCAAGGCCGGCAACATCATGGCGTTCCTCGACGCCGAGGGCCGGCGCCTCGACCACCTGCTGACGCTCGACGCCGATTCCGAGATGTCTGCCCATGCCGTGCTGCGCCTCGTCGCGGCGATGGAGGCGCGGTCGAACATCGCGCTGATCCAGCAGCTGATCGTCGGGCGGCCGGCCTCCTCTCCCTTTCCGCGGCTGTTCCAGTTCGGCATGCGCGCCGGCATGCGCGCCTGGGCGATGGGGCAGGCCTGGTGGCAAGGGCCGGAGGGCCCGTACTGGGGCCACAACGCGCTGATCCGCGTGGCCCCCTTCCGCACCCACTGCCGGCTGGAGACCCTGCCCGACGGCTCCACGGTGCTGTCGCACGACATGGTGGAGGCGACGCGGCTGACGGCGGCCGCCTGGCAGGTCTGGTGCCTGCCGGACGAGGCCGGCAGCCTCGAGGCCAATCCGCCGGCGCTGCCCGAGTTCATCACGCGCGACCTGCGCTGGGGCGCCGGCAACATGCAGTACCTCGAGCTGCTGAAGCGCCCGCATGTGACGCTGCTCGGGCGGTGGCAGCTGGCGCAGGCGATCCTGCTGTTCCTCTGCGCCCCGGCCTGGGCCTTGGCCTTCGCGCTGGCGGTGCCGCTGGCCTGCGCGGGCGCGTTCGAGGGCGTCCCGGGCTGGTCGCTGGCCGGCGTGATGCTGGCCTTCTGGGCGGCGGCCCATGCGCCGAAGCTCGCCGGCTATGCGGAGGTGATGCTGCGGGGCGACCGCGCCGCGCGGTATGGCGGACGGGCGCGCTTCGCGGCCGGCGCCCTGGCGGAGCTGGTCTTCGCCACCCTCCTCGCGCCCATCCGCGTCGCGCACATGACGCGCTTCCTGCTGGCCCTGCCCTTCGGCGCGCGCATCGGCTGGGCGGCGCAGAACCGCGCCGACCGCGACGTGGGCTGGGAGGATGCGGTGAACCTGCTGGCGCCGCATGCCCTGATCGGGCTGGCGCTGTTCCTGCCGCTCGCCAGCTGGGCGCCCTGGGCGCTGCCCTTCGCCTTCGTCTGGGCGGGCGGTCTGCTGCTGGCGATCCCGTTCTGCGTCGTCACGGCCTCGTCGCGCTTCGGCGCGTGGCTGCGGGCGCGGGGCCTGGCCGCCACGCCGGAGGAAATCGCGGGCTGAAGCTTGGGCGCAACCGTTGGTTGGTTGTTCCGCACCGGACTGGACTGTTGCGTCGCCTGATGTGATGTCGCCGCAAGGCTGGCCGGCATGTCCTTCACCACGCCCGTATCGCTTTCCACCATCGATGGAACCACAGGCTTTCGCCTCAATGGCGTCGCCGTCGAAGACGTCAGCGGCTACTCGGTCGCATTAGCCGGGGACGTGAACGGCGATGGCTTCGCCGACGTCATCGTCGGTGCGTGGCTTGCCGATCCGAACGGCGTGAACGGCGCCGGCGCCAGCTACGTCGTCTTCGGCAAGGCGGGCGGATGGACCCCGGGGCCGTCGCGCTGTCGAGCCTGAACGGCACCAATGGCTTCCGTCTGGACGGCGCTGCGGCGAACGACGACCTCGGAAACGTCGCCGCCTCGGCAGGAGACGTGAACGGCGACGGTTTCGCTGACATCCTGGTCTCGGCCGGCGGCGCCCGACCGAATGGCACCTTCGCTGCCGGGGCCAGCTACGTGATCTTCGGCAAGGCCAGTGGCTGGACTTCGACCCTGAAGGTCGCGAACCTCAACGGGACGAACGGCTTCCGTCTCGATGGGGTCGCCGCGACCGACTACAGCTCGTCCGCGGCCGCTCCGGCCGGGGACGTCAGCGGGGACGGATTCTCCGACATCATCATCGGGGCTCGCTGGCTGAGCCGAACGGCAGCGTCAACGCCGGGTCGAGCTACGTGATCTTCGGCAAGGCGGGGAGCTGGACGCCGACCTTCCCTCTCTCAGGCCTCAACGGCACCAATGGCTTTCGCCTTGACGGTGTCGCAGACACCGACAACAGTGGCTGGTCCGTCGCCTCGGCCGGCGACGTGAACGGCGACGGCTTCGCCGACCTCCTCGTCGGCGCCCATCAAGCCGATGCGAACGGCAACGGCAACGCCGGCGCCAGCTACGTCGTGTTCGGCAAGGCCACGGGTTGGACCTCGACAATCAATCTGTCCGGCCTCGACGGCACGACCGGCTTCCGCCTCGACGGCGTCGCTGCCAACGACATGCCGGCAGTGCCGTCGCCTCGGTTGGGGACGTGAACGGCGACGGCTTCGCCGACTTCATCGTCGGCGCCTACGCAGCGGGCCCGGGCAACCGGAGCAGTGTGGGCGCCAGCTACGTCGTGTTCGGCAAGGCGAGCGGTTGGACGCCCGCGCTCGCGCTCTCGAGCCTGAACGGGACCAATGGCTTCCGCATCGATGGCGCCAGCCTGGGCGACGGCAGCGGCTGGTCCGTTGCATCCGTCGGTGACATCAACGGCGATGGCTTCGCCGACATCATCATCGGCGCTCATCAGGCGGATCCGAACAACCTCTTTCTGGCTGGATCGACCTTTGTGATCTTCGGCAAGGCGGCTGGCTGGACCGCGACGATGACGCTGTCAAACCTCAACGGGACGACAGGCTTCCGCCTCGACGGTGCCGCAGAGCTCGACAACAGCGGCTTCTCTGTCGCCACGGCCGGCGATGTGGATGGCGACGGCTTCTCCGACGTCATCATCGGGGCTCGCTTGGCCGACCCGAACGGCATCCAGGGATCCGGCTCCAGCTATGTGTTTTTCAGTCCCGCTTCGGGCGGGGCGCTCTACCGCGGCACCAGCCTCGCGGACACGTTGCGCGGCACTCCCGACGCCGACCGCCTCTTCGGCTTCGGTCAGAACGACCGCCTCTTCGGCAACGCGGGCGACGATACCATCGAGGGCGGCGTCGGCAACGACGCGATGGACGGCGGCGCCGGCAACGACATGGCCGGTTATGCCGGCGCCACGGCCGGTGTCGCGGTCAGCCTCGCCCTCGCCACGGCGCAGAACACGGTCGGCGCGGGCACGGATACCCTCATCGGCATCGAGAGCCTCCTGGGCTCGGCCTTCAACGACACCCTCACCGGAAGCGCAGGTGACAACACGATCGAGGGCGGCGCCGGCAACGACGCGGCCAGCTATGCCGGTGCCGCAACGGGCGTGACCGTCAGCCTGGCGCTGGCCCTGGCGCAGAACACCGCGGGCGCGGGCACCGACACGCTCAGCAATTTCGAGAGGCTGCTGGGATCGGCCTTCAACGACACGCTGACCGGCAACAGCGGCGTCAACACGCTGACCGGCGGCGCGGGCAACGACGCGCTGAACGGCGGCGCGGGCAACGACAACCTGCTCGGCGGGCTGGGCATCGACACCGCCGTGTTCAGCGGCACCCGCGCGGCCAACCCGCTGAACAAGGCAAACGGCGCCGGCTGGGCCGTCAGTGGCGGCGTCCCCAATGGCAGTGACCTCCTCCTCAGCGTGGAGCGGGTTCAGTTCGACGACGGGACGGTGAACATCGGCTTCGCCCGCAGCGAGGACATGGCCGGGCGCGGCCATGGCGACATCCTGTACCAGAACCTCGCGGGCGGCTGGCTGTACCGCTGGCAGATGCAGGGCACGGACCGCACCGCCGAGGCGGCGCTGGGCGGGCCGGGCGCCAACTGGGTCGTCGCCGGCAAGGGTGACTTCAACGCCGACCTCAACGCCGACATCCTGTGGCGCAACACCAGCACCGGCCAGCTTTACGTCTGGCTGATGAACGGCGGCGCGAAGCTCGGCGAGGGCAGCGTCGGCACGCTCAACGCGGGCGAGGTCGTCGGCGGCGTGGGCGACACCGACGGCGACGGCAAGGCCGACATCCTCCTGCGCGGCAGCGATGGCAGCTGGAACGTGCAACGCATGAACGGCACGACCACCGTCTCCATGGTGGGCGGCACGCTGGACGCGGCCTGGGGCGTGGCGGCCGTCGCCGACTTCAACGGCGACCTGCGCGCCGACGTGCTGTGGCGCAACAGCGTGACCGGGCAGCTTTATCTGTGGCGGATGGATGGCAGCACCGTCGCGGCGCAGAACAGCTACGCCACGCCCGGCTCGTCCTTCGTGGTCGCCGGCACGGGCGATCTGGACGGCGACGGGCGGGCGGACGTGGTGATCCGGCACGCGACGCAGAACTGGTTCTGGGGCTACCTGACCAACGCGGGCACGGTGGCGGCCGGCACGGGCGGGTGGCTCGGCGGGGAGGGCAATGGCTACGCCTTGCAGAAGATCGCCGATTACACCGGCGACGACATGGCCGACCTGCTGTTCTACGAGGCGACCAATGGCTACGCCTTCCTGCAGAGCATGAACGGCCTGAGCGTGTTGGCGCAGCAGGGCGCGGGCGCGGCGGGGGCCGGCTTCGCCATCCTGTAGCGCGGGCTTGAACGGGGCGGCGGGCGGGGCCACCTGCCGGCCGTCAGCGGCCGCGTTGCGTCCCGCGCGGCCGCGAAAACGGCACCAGAAACTCAAAAAGCCAGAATCTCAAAATTCCGGCCGCGGTGGCTCAGGCCCGCAGCCGCTCCGGCTCCAGCGACGCGTAGACATCGCCGCTGTTCGCCTCCGCCGGCAGCGCGCCGAGCCAGGCGCCCATCTCCGCCGCCGCCACCGCCGCGGGAAACGCCCATTCCATGCTCTCGCCGAGGCAGGCGTTGAAGTGCCGGTAGCCGAGCGCGACGAGCCGCGCGAGGGCGGCCCCCGCCACGTCGCGCTGGATCGTCGTGAACTCGAAGGACAGCGTGCGCAGCGGGCGCGACAGGCCGGCCAGCACGGCGGCCTCGTGTCCCTCGACGTCGATCTTGCAGAAGCTGGGCTCCCCATGGGCCGCGATCAGGGCGTCGAGCGTCGTCACCTCGCAGTCGAGGGCGGCGTCCCAGCTCTGCCCTTCCCAGCCCGGCGCGCCGTCGGCGGCGGCGATGAAGGCGTCGCTGACGGTGGCGACGGTCGGATTCGCGGTGTTGAGGCGCAGCGTGGCGCGGCCCGGCGCCTCGCCCAGCAGCACGGGCCGCAGCGTGACACGCGCGTCGCGGCGGAACAGCAGGCGCAGCGCCCGCAGCAGGGGCGGCTGCGGCTCGATCGCGATGACCCGCGCGCCAAGCCGGGAGAAGCTCGCCGCGCGGTCGCCCACATGCGCGCCGACATCGAAGGCGAGCTCCCCGGCAGCGAGGAAGCGCGCGTGGAAGGCGTCGAGGGCAGGCCGCCGCGCCGGCGCGTGGTAGAGGCGCAGCGAATGCGCGACGGCGGCGACGCTCATCCGGCGAAGACCACGGCCGCGCCGGCGGCGATGGCGGGCGGCGCCATCAGCCCGCCCGGCACGGGGACGAGTTGATCGCCGAGGCGCGCGCCCACGGCGGCGTTGCCGTCCTCGGTGCGGATCACCATGCCGGCCAGGAAGGGCAGCGTCGGCGCCGCGACGCCCGGCAGCACGGCCGCCAGCGCGTCTGGCCAGAGCATGCGCACGCGCGTCTCGAGCTGCGGCGAGCGCGGCCCGGCCGCGCCCGGTGCGCCCGGCAGCCGCAGCAGGTAGCCCCCTTCCGCCGCCGGCTCGACCGGCAGGCCCGACAACTGGGAGAGGCGCTGCGCGCTCTCCGCCGCCCTGTCGGAGACGAGGATGAGCTCCTCGAGCGCCACGGCCTTGTTGGCGTGGTCCATCCAGCGATCCTGCCAGACGAGTTCGGGCGTCATGTGGCGGATGAGCTGCACGCGGCCTTCCGGCGCGTCCGGGTAGGGCAGCCGCGCGAAGCGGGCGCGCGGGCCGTCGGGGTCGTCCACCGGCCGCTCCAGCCAGGCGATGCCCGGGATGTCGAGGCCGGAGGCGCGCAGCCGCTGGAGGTTCCCCTCCTCGTCCATCATGCCCAGCGCGCAGATGTGCAGCCCATGGTAGCGGCCGAGAAACGTGCCGAGCTGGTTGTCGAACAGCGCCGGGTCGAGGATGGCCAGCAGCTCGATATAGCCGTGGCGCAGGAAGGCGCAGCGGTTGCCGGTGCCGAAGGGCTCGGTCGGGCCGTCGGGCGTGCGCTTGCCGCTCTGCCGCGCGATGGGCGTGAGCGTGAAGCCCAGCGCCTCGTAGGCCGCGGTCATGGGGCCGAGGTCGCGGGCGCAGACGCCCACATGGTCGAGGACGAGGGCCGTGCTCATGGCCTCAGGCCATCGTCTCGTATTTCTCGATCAGCCATTCGGTGGGTTCGGCCGCCGCCTCGTCGTACCAGCGCGCGACGAGGGGGTGGGCACGGACGGCCGCGACATAGGCCTCGCTGATGGCGGAGAGCTTGGGCTGCCAGGTCAGGAAGCGCGTCACCACCGGCGCGTACATGGCGTCCGCCAGCCCGAAATCCCGCCCGAACAGGAAAGGCCCGCGCGAGGCGGCGAGGGCCTCGGCCCAGAGCGTCTCGATGCGGACGATGTCGCGCAAGGATCCCTCGGTGCGGCCGCCGCCCGGATATTCGCGGCCGGTGTTCATCGGCATGTTGACGCGCAGCTCCCGGAAGCCGGCATGCATCTCGGAGGCGATGCTGCGCGCATGGGCGCGCTGGGCGCGGTCGGACGGCCACAGATTCGGCGCGAGCTCGGCGCAGTATTCGCAGATGGCCAGGCTTTCCCAGATGCGGGCGCCCTCGTGCTCCAGATAGGGCACCATGCCGTGCGGCGTCGCCTCCTTCACGGCCTGGGTGCTGCCGCCGGCGAGCGGGATCACCACCTCCTCCACATCGAGCTTCGCCAGCCGCACGGCGAGCCAGCCGCGCATGGACCAGGAGGAGTAGCGCTTGGTGCCGATGACGAGGCGGTTGGGCATGGGGACACTCCAGGCGGGGGGCGGCGGACCATGGCAGAGCGGCGTCCGGCGGCAAGCCCCTCCACCGGCGTGGCGCCCCCTGGCGGAACGGCCCGGGTTTCGGCTTCCCTCCGCCGCGTGACGCCGCGCGCGACCCTGGCCCTGCTGCTCGCCCTGCTGCCGCTCGCCGCCCCCGCGCAGGAG
>JAIEOO010000022.1 GCA_019750475.1 Acetobacteraceae bacterium
CGTCGCCGCGCCCGAAGGCTGGGCGCGGCGCGTGCTGTCCGAAGCGGGGCCGTCGGTCGCCGCGCTGCCACCGGCCTTGCAGGCCGACCCCGGCTGGGCGCGCGCGGCGCTCGCCTCCGGCGTGCTCCGCTGACACCGGCGCGACACGACGTATCGAAAACTGTTCCGCAGCCCAACGGCTCAGCTTGACGTCATAAGGCGCAACAATTCCGTTTCACATATCCGTCGGCACCAATGGCCCGAACGGCGTTGGACCCTGCAAGACGGTTGGAGACGGTCAGATGGCCAAGGTGATGATCGTCGAGGATGAGATCATCATTGGGATGATGCTCGTCGCGGCGGTCCAGGACATGGGGCACGAGGCGATCGGGACGGCGCGGGACGCGCGGCGCGCCTACGCCCTGGCGATGCAGCGTCCCGATGTGGCCCTGGTGGACGTCAACCTCGTGGACGGCCAGACCGGCCCGGAGATCGGCCAGCGCCTGGCGCGCCAGTTCGGCGTCAGCGTCGTCTTCGTGACCGCCAATCCCAACAGCCTGGGCACGGGCGTGCCGGGCACGCTCGGCGTGCTGGCCAAGCCCTTCGAGGAGCTGCAGGTGCGGGCCGCGGTCAACTACGCGCTCGCCGTGCGGCGGGGGGAGTGCGCACCCCCGCCACGGGCCCTGATGACCTTCGAGCCCGTGCGGGACGCGGCGGAGTAGCGGCCTACCCCAGCAGGCGCGAGGCGCGGGCGTTCAGCTCCTGCACGACGCGCGCGGCCCCGCCTTCGCGGATCAGGCCGGTGAACTCGGCGCGGCGGGACGCCAGCTCGCTGATGGTGCCGGTCAGGAAGATATCCACCACGCGGGGCGGGTTGCCGCGCATGAGGTAGGACAGCGCCACCGGCTCCTGCCCGCCCGTGCGGTTGAGCTGCGTCCGCACCAGCGCGTCGCCATTGGGCTGCTGCTGCACGCCGAGGGTCTGGAAGCTCTCGCCCGAGAAGCCGTCGAAGCGGTTGGCGTAGGTGGCGACGCACCAGCGGGCGAAGGCGTCGAGCAGCGCCGCCTGCTCCTGCGCCGAGAAGCCCGACCAGGGCGGGCCGACGGAGATGCGCGTCATGGCCGCGAGGTCGAAGGCCTGGGCCATGACCGGCGACAGCCGGTCGTAGCGGCCGCGGGTGCCGAGGCGCTGGGCCTCCCGCATCACCTGGAGCAGCGCGGCGTGGAACTGCTCCACCGCCTGCTGGGCCGCGGCGGGCGGGGCCTGGGCGGCGGCCGGGCGCGGCAGGATGAAGGGCGCGAGGGCCGCGAGGCCCAGCGCGGCGCGGCGGGGGATGGGGCTCGTCATGGGCATGGCTTCCCCCAGAACGCGGCCGCCCGCAATGGGCTGTCGCCGGTCAGCGCGGCAGCGAGGCGAGGATCGCGTCCGACAGGGCACGGTCCGGGCTGCCGATGGCGAAGACGGTGGAGAAGTGGTTGTGCCCCGCCATCTCCAGGATCGGGGGGCAGGGGCGCCGCGCGGCGCAGACCGCGTCGCGCAGCGCGGCCGCCTGGTCGCGGAAGGGGGGTGGCTCCAGCTCGGCCCGGGCCATGACGAGGGGGATGGCGAGGCGCGCCAGCCCCGGCAGGGCCGAGCGGGCGCGAAGCTGA
The DNA here is from genome assembly GCA_019750475.1 of Acetobacteraceae bacterium. Taxonomy (GTDB): domain Bacteria; phylum Pseudomonadota; class Alphaproteobacteria; order Acetobacterales; family Acetobacteraceae; genus Roseococcus. The sequence continues at coordinate 1,629 of JAIEOO010000022.1, forward strand.
TCGGGATCGCGGCCGTAATAGCTGCTGACGGTCGGTCCCGCCGGATAGGTCGCCGCGTCATAGACCCCGGAGACCAGGACGGCGGCGGCCACGCCGGGGGCATCGGCATGGGCGGCGAGGTAATCGGCCACATGCGCGGCGCCGGCGCTCTGCCCCATCAGGACGATGCGCCCGGCATCGCCGCCATGTTCGGCGATGTTGGCGCGCACCCAGGCGAGGGCCGCGCCGATGTCCTCGATCACGGCGGGGTAGGGATGCGCCGGCGCCAGGCGGTAGGTGATATTGACGCCGACCCAGCCGGACCGCGCGGCGAACTGGCCGATATTGTCATAGTAATGGACGCCCGGCCGCGTCTTGTCCCCGCCGACGAACCCGCCGCCATGCACGAAGACCAGGACGGGGCGCGCGCCCGCACCCGGCGAGAACATGTCGAGGCGATGCCGCGCATCGGCGCCGTAGCGCGCGTCCCGCACCGGCTGCACCGCGTCGGGCGGGATCAGCGGCGCCAGCGCCGCGCCGGTGCGCGCGACGGCCTCGGGCCCCATGGTCGGGCCGATGCCGGCGATCTCCGCCGCCACGGGGGGTGGCAGGGCGGATATCTGGGCCCAGGCGAGCCCCGGCAGCAGCAGCAGGGTCGGAAGCAGGTGTCGCAGCATGGGTTCCCCTCCGGATGGGTGGCGGTCGGGGAGGATAACGCCCCCGACCCGGCGTGTCGCACCGGGCTGGACCGGGGCGGCGTCCACGGGCATGGGGGCGCCATGCTCGTCCTCGTCACCGGCGCGACCGGCTTCCTCGGCTCGGCCGTCGCGCGCGCCCTGCTCGCCCGCGGTCACGAGGTGCGCGCCCTCGTCCGCCCCGGCACGCCCCGCACCGTGCTGGAGGGGCTCGAGATCCAGTACGCGCTGGGCGACCTGACCGACCAGCCGAGCCTCGCCTACGCGGCGGCGAAGTGCGACGCGCTGATCCACTGCGCCGCCGACTACCGCATCTTCGTGCCCGACCCGGACGTGATGCGGCGGGTGAACGTCGCCGGGACGGAGGCGCTGATGCTGGCGGCGCTGCGGGCCGGCATCGGGCGGGTGGTGCATGTCTCCTCCGTCGCCACGCTCAAGCCCCGCGCGGACGGGCAGCCCGCGACCGAGGCCGACGCGGCGGAGCCGGCCGAGGCGATCGGCCCCTACAAGGCGAGCAAGACCGAGGCCGAGCGGCTGGTCGAGGCCATGGTCCGGTCCGACCGGTTGCCCGCCGTGATCGTGAACCCCTCGACGCCGATCGGGCCGCGCGACCGGCGGCCAACGCCCACCGGCCGCGTCATCCTGGAAGCCGCGAAGGGCAAGATGCCGGCCTATGTCGAGACCGGGCTGAACCTCGTCCACGTGGACGACTGCGCGGCGGGCGTCGTGGCCGCGCTCGACCACGGCGCCGTGGGCGAGCGCCACATCCTGGGCGGGCAGGACGTGACGCTGCGCGAGATGCTCGGCTTCATCGCCGCCGAACGCGGCCACCGCGCGCCCATCCGCCTGCCGCGCGGCCCGCTCTTCCCCATGGCCTGGGTGGCCGAGCAGGCGGCGCGGCTGACCGGCAGGGAGCCGATGCTGACCCTCGACGGGCTCCGCATGGCGGGGCACCACATGTTCTTCTCCTCCGCCAAGGCGGAGCGCGTCCTCGGCCATCGCGCGCGGCCCTGGCAGGAGGGGGTGCGGGACGCCATGGCCTGGTTCCGCGCCCAGGGCATGCTGGCATGAGGGGCGTGCTGGCGTGACGCTCGGGATCGCGCTCGCCGCGCTGACGGCCTGGCTCGTCCTGCTGCTCGGGCGGGGCTTCTTCTGGCAGGCGCGGGACGACGATTCCGACGCCGCCAGCCTGCCCGACCCGGCGCGCTGGCCCGCCGTCACCGCCATCGTCCCGGCCCGGGACGAGGCCGAGACCATCGCGGCGACGGTCCGCAGCCTCACGGCGCAGGACTATCCCGGGCCGCTGCGGATCATCGTGGTGGATGACCGCTCCTCCGACGGGACGGGCGACCTCGCGCGGGCGGCGGGCGATGCGCGGCTGACGGTGGTCACCGGCCGGGGCAAGGCGCCGGGCTGGACGGGCAAGCTCCACGCGCTGGAACAGGGGCTGGCGGAGGCGGGCCGCCGGCCGGAGGCGGCGGACTACCTGCTCTTCACCGATGCCGACATCGAGCATGACCCGGACTCGCTGCGCCGCCTGGTGCAGCGGGCCGAGGCCGGGCGGCTCGACCTCGTCTCCCTCATGGCGCGGCTGCGCTGCGAGAGCGCGGCGGAGAAGTGGCTGATCCCGGCCTTCGTCTTCTTCTTCCAGATGCTCTACCCCTTCCGCTGGTCGAACCGGCCGGGCACCCGGACGGCCGCCGCCGCCGGGGGCTGCGTGCTGCTGCGCCGGAGCGCCTTCGAGGCGCGCGGCGGCCTCGCGCCCATCCGGTCGAACATCATCGACGATTGCGCCCTCGCCCGGCTGATGAAGTCGGGCGGCGGGCGCATCTGGATCGGGCTGACGGAGCGCGTGCGCTCCCTGCGGGCGTATGACGACATCGGCACCATCCGGCGCATGGTGGCGCGCACGGCCTATGCGCAGCTCCTCTACAACCCGCTGCTGCTGGGGGGCATGGTGGCGGCGCTGGCGCTGGTGTTCCTGGCGCCGCCGCTGCTGGCCCTCTTCGGGGCGGGCTGGGCGCGGGACATCGGGCTGTTCACCTGGGCGCTGATGGCGCTGGCCTATGCCCCCATGCTGCGGCGGTTCGGCCTGTCGCCCTGGCGGGCGCTGGCCCTGCCGGGGATCGCCGCCGCCTACATGCTGTTCACCCTCGACTCGGCCATCGCGGACTGGCGCGGCAAGGGCGGGCTGTGGAAGGGAGAGGCGCGGCCCGTGTCGCGCGAGTGACACCCCTGTCACCCTTGCGCGACGGCGCTTCCGGTGCGATGCCGTTCTGCCGTATCCAGGAAGTCGGGGAACACAACCGGGTTCGGGGGGGTCAGGCCCGAAGGGCCGACCCGCGTCGAGGGGATGATCGAGTGAACATCATGCCGGGCCTGGCGGCCCAGGACAGCCGGGCCATTGCCTCCGCGATTTCGGGACCCGGCCTCGACGACAGCGTCGCGGCGGCGCGCGCGCATCTGCTGTCCTGCCAGCAGGCCGACGGGCATTGGGTCTTCGAACTGGAGGCGGACGCGACCATCCCCTCCGAATACCTGATGCTCACGCACTTCTTCGGCCGGATTCAGCCCGAGCGCGAGCGGCGGATCGGCAACTACCTCCGCCGCCTGCAGGAGGAGCAGACGCCGACGGCCGGCGGCGGCTGGCCGCTCTTCCATGGCGGGCCGCTCGACATCTCCTGCTCGGTGAAGGCGTATCTCGCCCTCAAGCTGATCGGGGACCGCGAGGACGCGCCGCACATGCTCCGCGCGCGGGAGGCGATCCTGGCCGCCGGCGGCGCCGAGAAGTCGAACGTCTTCACCCGCGCGGCGCTCGCCCTCTACGGGGAGGTGCCGTGGCGCGCCGTCCCGATGATGCCGCCCGAACTCATGCTGCTGCCGCGCTGGTTCCCGTTCCATGTCGGCAAGATCAGCTACTGGGCGCGGACGGTGCTGATCCCGCTGACGGTGGTGATGGCGCGGCGCCCCCAGGCGCAGAACCCAACCGGCGCCACCATCCGGGAGCTGTTCCGCACCCCGCCCGAGCAGGTGAAGGAGTGGCCCGGCGGCGCGCACCAGCAGGAGCCGTGGTCGAGCCTGTTCAAAGCCGTGGACGGCGCGCTGCACCGCGCCCAGCGCCTCTTCCCCCGGACGCACCGCCACCGCGCCGAGACGGCGTGCGAGCGCTTCGTGACCGAGCGCCTGAACGGCGAGGACGGGCTGGGCGCCATCTACCCGGCCATGGCGAACGCGGTGCTGATGTATCACTGCCTCGGCGTTCCGGAGGATGACCCGCGCCTGCAGACCGCCTGGCGCGCGGTCGAGAAGCTGGTCATCGACCGGCCCGGCACGGATGAGACCTATGTGCAGCCCTGCCTCTCGCCCGTGTGGGACACGGCGCTGGCCGCGCACGCATTGCTGGAATCGGGCGAGGACGCGGCGGTGGACGCCGCGGGCCGCGGCCTCGAATGGCTGCTGACCCGGGAGGTGAAGGAGGCGAACGGCGACTGGCGCTGGCAGCGGCCGGACCTCCAGCCCGGCGGCTGGGCCTTCCAGTACGAGAACGCGCACTACCCCGACGTGGACGACACCGCCGTGGTGGTGCTGGCGATGGACCGCCACCGGGCCGTGACCGGCCGCGAGCATCCGGAGATGGATGCGGCGCTCGACCGCGCGGTGAACTGGACCGTCGGCATGCAGTCGAAGGGCGGCGGCTGGGGCGCCTTCGACGCCGACAACACCTTCCACTACCTTAACCACATCCCCTTCGCGGACCACGGCGCGCTGCTCGATCCGCCGACGGCGGACGTGTCCGGCCGCTGCCTCGCCATGCTGGCGCAGCTCGGCCGCACGGACGAGCCGGCGGGGCGCCAGGCGATCGAGTATCTGCTGCGCGAGCAGGAGGCCGATGGCTCCTGGTACGGGCGCTGGGGCGTGAACTACGTCTACGGCACCTGGTCGGCGCTGACGGCGCTGAACGCGGCCGGCCTCTCGCCGCAGCACCCGGCGATGCGGCGCGCGGTGGCGTGGCTGATCTCGCGCCAGAACCCCGATGGCGGCTGGGGCGAGGACGGCAATTCCTACCCCGAGCGCGGCGGCACTCGCCCGGATGCGGAGCGCTACGCCCCCTCATCCGCCAGCCAGACGGCCTGGGCGATGCTGGCGCTGATGGCGGCCGGCGAGGTGGACCACCCGTCGGTTGCGCGCGGCGCGGCCTGGCTGATGGAGCGCCAGAAGGAGGACGGCGACTGGCCGGAGGACGACTACACCGGCACGGGCTTCCCGCGCGTCTTCTACCTCCGCTACCACGGCTACCGCCGCATCTTCCCGCTCTGGGCGCTGGCGCGCATGCGCAACCTGCGCCGGTCGAACGACCGCCGGGTGAAGGTCGGGCTGTAGGCCGCCGCACTGCTGGTCGAGGCCGGATCGCCCGCGCGGAGCCGGCCGACGAGGCGGGCCTCAGCTGCTGACGTCGGTTTGCAGGGCCGCCTGGAACAGCGCCGCGACGTCCGGCAGGGACCCGATCCGATCATGGGCCGGCGCCGGCTGCGGCGTGCCGGTGTGGCGCAGCAGCTGCCTCGCGCGCCGCGGCGTGAGCAAGGCTGCGCCCGCCGCGCGCAGCATCCCCTGCACCAGCGCCAAGGCGCCGGCGACGCAGGGCGAGGCCGAGGAAGTGCCGCCGAAGGTCGCGGTGTAGGATCGGTCCCCGGCAGGGCTGCGCTGAAGATCGCCGTAGCCCGCCGTCACGACGGCGGCGCCCCAGCCCTGGGCGTCGAGGCAGGCGCCGTGGTTGGAGAAGCCGAGCCGCGAACGCGCCGGACCGTGGCTGCCGCCCGGCGGCGCGCCCGCACCGACGATGATGGCGCCGCAGTCACGGCCGCGGCGGAACGGGTTGGTCCAGGCGCTGGAGAAGCCGAGGCTGTTCGCGTCGTAGAGCGGGTCGTCGAGATCCTCGCGCCCGTTGCCGGCGGCTTCGACGACGAGGATGCCATTGTCCGTCGCGTCGAGAATGGCGTCGAAATAGGGCTCGAACCACTCGACCGCGATGTAGCCGAGCTGGCCCGAGGCCGACCCGAAGCCGAAGCGCGGGCCCGGCAGATGCATCTCCAGCAGCAGCACGTCGCCGGGGCGCAGCATGTCGGTCGCCCGGGAAATCGCGCCGGGGCCGCCGATGATCCCCGTCCAGGCTTCGCGATGCATGTGCGAGACGAAGCCGATCTCGGCGCCGGGGCAGATGCCGCGGATGCCCCGGCCGTTCGGATGGGTGCCCGCGAGCTGCCCGAGGACGGCCGTTCCGTGGTCGAGGAAGGTCTGATGGGCGCCGTTCCAGGGCGCCGCCGGGTCCGCCCGCAGATGAAGGCCGGGTTCGACCGCGCCGTTCAGCGATTCATGCGCGCCCAGCCAGTCGCCCTCGATGTCGATGACGCGCACGCCCGTGCCGGTGCCGCCGGGTCGCGGCCACGCCTGCCGGGCCCCGATCCCGTTCGGCGCGGCATCGAGATAGCCCTGGCGGGGCGACAGATCCAACGTCGTCAGGGTGCCGCCGGGCAATTCCGGAGCCGGCAGGAGGACCGCCGCCTCCACGGCGGGCTGCTCCGCGAACTGCGCCTGGAGGCGGCGCAGCCTCTCAGGGTCCTGCTCGGGCACCGACCAGTAGGCGTCGAGGCGTCGGGACCTGCCGGCGTCGGCGGCTCCGCGAGTCATGGCCGCGGCGGGGCTGAGCGACGGCGAACGAAGCGGATGAAGGACCAGCTTCTCCCGCCGGAGGAGATCGTGCAGCGCCTGCGCGGGGCCGTCGGCGGTCGGGGCGGCGTATGCCGCATTGAAGCGGTCCGGCGACGGCGCCATTTTGACGACGAGCTGCCGCACAGGCGTTCTCCGTTCTCTGCGGACCGCCGCAGCTTAGGAACTTCCTTGCTATTATGGGATGACGAAGCCGAAGGAATGCGTTTCTCGCCAGAGCGGCGCGCCTCAGCAGCGAGGATGACTTGGCATGCAGGTCACGGTGAAACTCTCGACGGCCCTGGCAGCCGATCTGCGCGCCGCGGCTCTCCCGATGGAGGCGGTGTCGGCGCTGAAGCGTCTCGGCGTCACCCTGCGCCCGATGCATCCGGCCCGGTCCACCGGTCCGCTCGCGACCTATTTCGTGGCCGACGTCCCTGACGAACGCGCGCTGGCCGTCACTGACGCGCTGCGCGCGGTGCGCGGCATCGAGAGCGTTCAGCCGACGCTGGCGGTCGGCCTGCCCGGCTGACGCGCCGCTCCGTCAGCCCGGCTCGCCCTGCACCGGCTCGGCGCCCAGGCCGCGCAGCATCTCCGTGATGGCGGCGGCCGCCTCGTCGCAGGCCGCGGCGTCCGTCCCCTTCGCCACCAGCGCCACCCCGCCGCCGGTGAAGCCCTGCGGCCCGTGGCTGCGGTAGAAGGGATAGGAGCCGACATCGAGCGCGGGGAAGCGCGCCTGGATCGCCTCCAGCGCCGCGGCGATGTTGCCCTCATAGATGCCGAGGGCGTGCACCGTGCGGGAGACGACGGGCGTCCCGCGCGCGAGCGACGGGGCGAGGGCGTCGAACATGGACTGCATGATGCGCGGCACGCCGGCCATCACGTGGACGTTGCCCATGGTGAAGCCGGGGGCGGAGGTCATCTCGCAGCGGATGGGCGTGGCCCCCAGCGGCAGCGTCGCCATGCGCAGGCGCGCCGCGTTGAACTCCACCGGCGGGTCGCGGCGGGCGTAGTCGGCGGCCATGATCCGCCGCGTCTCCTCATGCACGACCCAGGGCACGCCGAAGGCCTTGGCGACGCATTCGCTGGTGATGTCGTCGTGGGTCGGGCCGATGCCGCCCGTGGTGAAGACATGGGTGTAGCGGGCCCGCACCTCGTTCAGCGTGGCGATGATCGTCGTCTCGATGTCGGGGATGACGCGGGCCTCGCGCAGCGGGATGCCCATCTCGCCGAGGCGCGTCGCCAGGAATTGCAGGTTGGCGTCGCGCGTCCGGCCGGACAGCACCTCGTTGCCGATGATGAGCAGGCAGGCGGTCGGGTTCTCGGTCATCGCGTCAGCTCACAGGAAGTCGCGCAGCAGCGCAACGAGCGGCAGGTCGGCGGCCGGCATCGGATACTCGGCCATCCTGGCCGGACGCACCCAGGCGAGGGTCTGGCCCTCCTTCGCCGTGGCCCGCCCCTCCCACCGCCGGCAGACGTAGAGCGGCATCAGCAGGTGGAACGCCTCGTAGCTGTGGGAGGCGAAGAAGAGCGGGCTCAGGCAGCTCTCCTTCGTCTCGATGCCCAGCTCCTCCCGCAGTTCGCGGATCAGCGCGGCCTCGGGCGTCTCGCCCTCCGCCAGCTTGCCGCCCGGGAATTCCCAGAGCCCCGCCATGCTCTTGCCCGGCGGGCGCTGGGCCAGCAGCACGCGCCCTTCCGGGTCCACCAGGGCGCAGGCGACGACGAGGAGGATGGGCTTGGGCGCGGCGGGCTGCTTCGCGGGGGCCGGCACCGCGCGCTCGAACAGCACGACCGGCATCTTGCGGTTGCGGGAGAGGAAGAACTGGCTGTCCGTGCCCCCCTCCCGGAAGCCGATGGCGCGCAGCACCGCCTGGGAGGCGAGGTTGTCCGTCAGCGCGCTGGCATGGAACCGCGTGAGGCCGAGCTGCGCCGCGCCCCAGTCGCAGATGGCCCCGGCCGCTTCGCGCGCGATGCCGCGCCCCCAGAACTTGCGCGCGACCCAGTAGCCGAGCTCCGCCCCGTCGCGGCCGAGCGTCAGGCCGACGCAGCCGACGAGCTGCCCGCCCTCCGTGATCGCCAGGTGGAAGGCGTCGCCCTTGTCGATCTGCTCCCGCGTGGAGGCGATCCACTCGAGCGCGAGGCCGTCCCGGTAGGGGAAGGGCACGCGCGCCAGGTTGCCGGCGACCGAGTAGTCGTTGACGAGGCGCGTGACCGTCGCGGCGTCCGCGGGCTCCAGCGGCCGCAGGACGAGGCGCGCGGTCGTGACCGGCAGCTGGGGCGCGTCGGTCAAGTCAGGTCCGGTAGCTGCCGTTGATGTCGATGTAGGCGTGGGTCAGGTCGCAGGTGAAGACGGTCGCCGCACCCCGGCCGAGGCCCATATCCACCTCGATCAGCACCTCCCGTCCCCTCATGTGGGCGTTCACCGGCGCCTCGTCATAGTCGGGCACCGCGTAGCCCTTGGCCGCGATCAGCACGCCGCCCATCGAGACCGAGAGCTTGTCGCGGTCCGCGGGCTCGCCCGCCTTGCCGACGGCCATGACGATGCGGCCCCAGTTCGCGTCCTCCCCCGCGATGGCGGTCTTCACGAGGGGGGAGTTCGCGATGCTCATGCCGATGCGGTGCGCCGACTTCGCGCTGACGGCGCCGGTGACCTTCACGGTGATCAGCTTCTGCGCGCCCTCGCCGTCGCGCGCCACCATGAGGGCGAGGTCCATCAGCACCTCGTTCAGGGCGCGGGCGAAGTCCTTCAGCAAGCGTGTCCCCTCTGGGCCGCCTTCCGCCGGCACGCGCGGGTGCTTCGCCTGGCCCGTCGCGAAGAGGAGCACCGTGTCGGAGGTGGAGGTGTCGCTGTCCACCGTGACGCAGTTGAAGCTGCGGTCGCAGCCGCGCTGCAGCAGCTTCTGCAGAACGGGCGCGGGGATCTTCGCGTCCGTCGCGACGAAGGAGAGCATGGTCGCCATGTCCGGCGCGATCATGCCGCTGCCCTTGGCGATGCCGTTGATCGTCACCGTGGCGTCCCCGATGCGCGCGGTGCGCGTCGCGGCCTTGGGGAAGGTGTCGGTCGTCATGATGGCGGCCGCCGCGTCGCCCCAGGCATCTTCCGTCAGCGCGCCGGCGGCCTTGGGCAGCGCGGCCAGCAGCACGTCGGTCGGCAGGGGCACGCCGATGGTGCCGGTGGAGGCGATGAAGACCTCGCGCGGCTTGCAGCCCATCAGCGTCGCCGTCTCGGCGGCCGTGCGCTCGCAGGTCTCGCGGCCGGCGCGGCCGGTGAAGACGTTGGAGTTGCCGGCATTGACCACCAGCGCCCGCGCCTTGCCGCCCTTGAGCGCCGCGCGGCACCAATCCACCGGCGCGCCGGGGCACTTGTTCTGGGTGAAGACGCCCGCGACCGTCGTGCCGGGTGCCAGGCGGAACACCGTCATGTCGCGCCGGTCCTTGTAGCGGATGCCGGCGGCGACGGAGGCGAGCTCCACCCCCGCGAGGGCGGGCATCTCCGGCAAGGGCAGGGCGAGCGGCGAGACGGCGTGGGCCATGGTGGTTCTGGTCTTCCCCCGGGTGGTCACGGGGCGGATGCGGTCCTGCCCCTGGTCCCTCCTGCCAAACCGCCGGGTCTTTGCAAACCCGTCCCGGCCGGCGCGTCCGCGGCGAACGCACCGGACGCCAGGGAGTGCGCGGCCCTCCCTGGCGGGAGGGACCACGCCTGCCCGATCGCTTACCGCCGCTGCGCCGGCGCGGCGGGCGCCGGCGCGGCAGGCGCCGCCGGGCGGGGCGGC
>JAIEOO010000185.1 GCA_019750475.1 Acetobacteraceae bacterium
GGCGGGACCGCCGGGGCCGAAGCCGCCGCGCTCAGCGGCCCGTCGTGACGCCCGTGCCCGGGCCGACGCTCGGGGCCTGGCCCGCCGCGCCGGCCGGGTTGAAGCGGCCGATATTGCCGAAGAGCTGCTGCAACAGGGTGCGCTCGTTGCCCGGGGTCGGCGTCTCGCGCCCGACCATGGCGACGCTGCGCATCTCGTTGGGTTCGACGCGCCGCACCTCGCGCACCACGCCGCGCTCGTCGAAGCGGACCACGGTGACGCGCTGGTTGAACACCGCCAGCGTCTGGGCCGGGCGCTGCCGCGTGGTGCTGCTGATGTAATACCACTCGTCGTCGGTGAAGGTGGAGGCGTGGCTGGGCGAGCCGAGCGCCGCCTGGACGTCGGCGCGGGTCGAGACGCCGGCGGTCACCTGGCGCAGCTGGTCCTCGGTGACGGCGTGGCCGCGATTGGTGGCGGGCGCGGTGAAGACGTCCCGCGGACGCTCCGGCAGGGGGGGCAGGTAGCCGCTGACCCCGCCGCAGCCGCCGAGCGCGAGGAGCAGCGTGAGCGCCACGGCCGGGCCGGGGATGCGTGAGGGACGCGGATTGACCGTATGCGGCGCGGGGACCATGTCCCGGGCAGTAGCGACAGAGCGCGGTCGCGGTCAATCTTGGCCCTGGCGCGCCCCACCTTCCCACTGGAGCGCCTGATGGGCCTCGCTTCCCTGTTCCGCCGCCCGCCGTACGAGCGGGCGGGCTTCCATCTCTACGGCGCCGCCGTCTCCGCCGCGCGGGAGCCGCGCCCCTACGTCGAATGGGGCGTTCCCGACACGACGGCCGGGCGGTTCGAGCTCGTCTCGCTCCACGCCGCGCTGCTGATCCGCCGCCTCAACGCGGAGGGGGGCGAGCCCGGCAAGTCCCTCGCCCAGGCGGTGTTCGACGCCATGTTCTCCGACATGGACGTGAACCTGCGCGAGATGGGGGTGGGCGACCTCGGCGTCGGCAAGCGGGTGAAGAAGCTGTGGGAGGGGTTCCACGGCCGCGCCCGGGCCTATCAGGAGGCGCTGGACGGCGGCGACGACGCGGCGCTGCGCGAGGCCCTGGGCCGCAACGTCTGGGCCGGGCACGCCCCGCTGGAGGGCGCGGTGGAGGCACTGGCCGCCCATGTGCATCGGGTGGCGGGCGCGCTGGCCGGCCAGGGCATGGAGGCCTTCGTCCGCGGCGAGGCGGCGTTCCCCGCCCCATGAACCCCGAATTCTCTCACCCGCTCGTGCTCGAGCGCGTGCCGCGCGGCGGGCTTCGGCTTCGCCTGGCGGCGGATGCCGCCGCGCGGGAGCGGCTGGCGAAGCGCTTCGGCCTGCTGTCCCTCGGCCGGCTGGAGGCGGAGCTGGCGCTCCGGCCCGTCGAGGGCGGGCGCGTGGCCGTGACCGGGCGCCTCTCCGCCGCCGTGGAGCAGCCCTGCGTCGTCACGCTGGAGCCGGTCGCGCAGGAGGTCGAGGAGGCCGTGGAGTGGCTGCTGCTGCCCGACGGGATCGAGCCCACCGAGGACCTGGACAGCGAGGGGCCCGACGAGATCGAGAGCGAGGCGGGGGTCGCCGATCTCGGCGAGGCGCTGGCCCAGCAGCTCTCCCTCGCGCTCGATCCCTTTCCGCGGGCGCCGGGCGCCGAACTGCCCGAGGCCTATCGGGGGGAGGACACCGGCCCCTTCGCGGCGCTGGCCCGGCTGCGCAAGGACGGGTAGGCTGGCGGCGGCGCATGGGCGCTGCGCGTGGGGCTGACTTGCGCCGCCGGGCGACCGGATGCTATGCGCCCCGCCTTCCGATCAACCCGCGGTCTCCCGGATTGCGGCGGCTTTCCCGTGAAAGCGTTCCTGTGACCTGGGGCCCGGCCCCCGAAACGTGACGAAAGGCTGGCTTCGATGGCCGTCCCCAAGAAGAAGGTGTCCCCTTCCCGCCGCGGCATGCGCCGGAGCCACCATGCGCTTCCCAAGGAAGCGAGCATGGAGTGCTCCAACTGCGGCGAGCTGAAGCGCTCGCACCATGTCTGCCCGTCCTGCGGCCACTACGACGGCCGTGAGGTGTCCGCGGCCGACGCGCTGAAGGGCGTGGTCCGCGCCTGATCCGGCCTCGGGGGGTCTCGGCATCGTGAACGCGGCGGCGCCGCATCCGTCGAGCCAGCCGGGCGGCTTCTCCCTCGCCATCGACGCGATGGGCGGGGACAACGCCCCGGATGCCGTGCTGGACGGGCTGGAGCTCGCCGCCGAGCGGCATCCGGCCGCCCGGTTCCTCCTGGTCGGCGACGAGGCGCGCCTGTCCGGCGCGCTGGCCCGGCGGCCGCGCGCGGCGCGGATCTGCGCCCTGCGCCACGCGCCCGACGCCATCCCGGGCGACATGAAGCCGACGGCGGCGCTGCGCGTCCGCCACTCCTCGATGCGCGTGGCCATCGACGCCGTCGCGGCCGGGGAGGCGGCGGGCGTCGTCTCCGCCGGGAACACCGGCGCGCTGATGGCGCTGGCGAAGATCGTCATCAAGACGATGCCGGAGATCAGCCGGCCGGCGCTCGCCGCCATCGCGCCCTCGGCGCGGGGCGACGTCGTCATGCTCGACCTCGGCGCCAATGTGCAGTGCGACGCGCGCAACCTGATCGAGTTCGCCGTCATGGGCGACGCCTTCGCCCGCGCCGTGCTCGGCCTGCCCTCCCCCTCGCTCGGGCTGCTCAATGTCGGCTCGGAGGAGCTGAAGGGCGACGACCGCGTGCGCCAGGCGGCCGAGGTGCTGCGCGACGGCCATGCCGGGCTGAACTTCCAGGGCTTCGTCGAAGGGCACGACATCGCCGCCGGCACGGTGGACGTGATCGTGACCGACGGCTTCACCGGCAACGTCGCGCTGAAGACCGGCGAGGGCGCGCTGAAGCTGATGCGCGACCTGCTGAAGCAGGTCTTCACCAGCAGCGTGCCGGCCCGCATGGGCTACCTGCTCGCGCGCCCCGCGCTCGACCGGCTGCGCGAGTGGATGGACCCGCGGCGCTACAACGGCGCCATCCTGCTCGGCCTCAACGGCGTCGTCGTGAAGTCCCATGGGGGCACGGACGCGACGGGCTTCGCCCATGCGGTGGATGTCGCGATGGACATGGTGACGCACCGCTTCACCGACCGCATCAAGGACGGGCTGTCGCGCCTCGCGGCCGCGCCGCAACCGGCCCGGCAGGACTGACCATGACCATCCGTTCCGTGATCGCCGGCTGCGGCGGCTTCCTGCCCGCCCAGGTGCTGACCAATGACGAGCTGGCCGCGCGCTTCCGGCTCGACACCTCCGACGAATGGATCCGCGAGCGCAGCGGGATTACACGGCGGCACCTGGCGGGGCCGGGCGACAGCGCGACCTCCATGGGGGCAGAGGCCGCGCGTCGGGCGCTGGCCCAGGCCGGCATCGGCCCGGAGGAGGTGGACGCCGTCATCGTCGCGACCGCGACGCCCGACAGCGCCTTCCCCTCGACGGCCGTGCACATCCAGGCCGCGCTCGGGATCACGCGGGGCTTCGGCTTCGACCTCTCGGCCGCCTGCACCGGCTTCATCTACGCGCTCTCCGTCGCGGACTCGCTGATCCGCGCGGGGCAGGCGCGCTGCGCGCTGGTGATCGGGACGGAGGTCTATTCCCGCATCCTCGACTGGACGGACCGCGGCACCTGCGTGCTGTTCGGCGACGGCGCCGGGGCGGTGGTGCTGCGCGCCGAGGATTCGGGCGCCGACCCGCGCGGCATCCTCTCCTGCCACCTGCACGCCGATGGGCGGCAGGCGGGCATCCTGCATGTCGAGGGCACGACCGGCCCGCTGCGCATGGCGGGGCGGGAGGTGTTCAAGCACGCCGTCACCAAGCTGGCGGCGGTGGTGGACGAGGCGCTGGCGGCGAACGGCCTGGCGAAGAGCGACGTGCAGTGGCTGGTGCCGCACCAGGCGAACATCCGCATCATCGAGGCGATGGGCAAGAAGCTGGGCCTGCCGCCGGAGCGCGTGGTGGTGACGGTGGACCGCCACGCCAACACCTCCGCCGCGTCGGTGCCGCTGGCGCTGGCCGAGGCGGTGGCGGATGGGCGCATCCGCCGGGGTGACCTGGTGCTGCTGGAGGCGATCGGCGGCGGACTGACCTGGGGCGCGGCGCTGGCGCGGTTCTGAGGCGGCGGCTGCGCTGGTTCAAGGGTGGCCATTAGAGTTGCTTCTCGCAGCGGTGCTGACCGCAACCTGGGCAAATCTCAGCGTCATCCTGCCAAGCGAGCGCATCTTCGTGCGCATTGAGCTGATCTTCAACCTTATCACTCACCAGAGCGGCACGATGCCACCTTATTCCTTCAGATGTATCGGATAGTTAACTTTCTGTAATCCTTCTTTTTTCCGATAGCGTTATGAGAATTAACTTGACGTTATGTCGCGACCAAGATCAAGCTTGTGTAAATCTTGGGTAGTTGTTGTATATCTATTGCGAAATTTTTGGATTTCTTGCCATGATTGTTTCTAAATTTTTGGCTCAGCACGAAAACAAGTCCAAATATGCCGGATTCAATAGGTTGCACGTGCTCCCTATTTTACTAGCTTTCTTTGTGATGTCCTGTACTATCCGAGATCGACCGATAGATCGGTTGATGGACCGCAGTATTATTCCAGGAGGCTCTTACGATCCTACTTTGCTAAGACGTCTTCCAGGCGGCTACCGGGACGCTTGGTTAGACGCAAGCGTTTTTGGACCAATCCGCCAGCAAAAAGCCGCATTCCTTATTCGTGAATACACACTAAATGACTCTTTAGATGGATCGATAACAAGAGAATACATAAATCAATTTTCTGATCAGAATCAATTCCATTGCGAAATAATAGAAAATGACAATCTTAATTGTCGAACCGTAGTTACAACGATCATGATGCAAGGGTTGCCAAGTCGATACGGCCGCGTCGGCGTTTCCATCCGCTTCGCGCCAAGGCGCACCAGCGAATTTTATATCTCGGACATCACATTTGCGCGCCTTGATTAATCGTTCATTAGCCTCAGCCAACAAGGAGAAAACCCATGTCTCAATGGTCTATCCAAAGTCGACAAATCCAACTTATCTCCTTTATAAATGCAAGTAACCATAATTACATTGCTCTTGTAAATCCACAGAGAATAATAGAGGATGAAATACATTTTGGAACTGGCCGTTGGAATGGTAGTATAGGCTTTCCATTGGGCATGGCTGGTAGACCCGATTCGTTCCTTGGATTCCAAGCGCAAGAAGGTTCCCGTTCAACAGTGATCGCGTCTGGAACTTGGGAACAAATGATAACCTGTTCGGCTTTTCCACGTCGCGTAATGATCGTACGCTGTGGGCCACAGCGAATGAATTGGGCGATCAACTCTCAAATCAGCATATTAGTTATTGAGCTACTTTCGACAATAGTAACGCCGCCTGGGCAACAGTATTACAGCGATGGGGGTTATCTTCTGACGAGGTGAGGCGCGCTGCGCCCGGTGGCGAGGGTGCCCTTATATAGCGCACCCGGAGCATTTCAAATCCCCGGCGACACGAATATTCCGGATGCACCTGTCCCGCCTGGTCAGCCGGTGGACCTCTCACCAAGACTTGGGCTTCCTCCGCCTCTGCCGAGGCATGAGCTTCCGCTAAATCCAGAGATCAGAAGCCAGCAGCACAGCAATTTGAGTGCAGATCCTGCTTTAATCTACGCAGACGGAAGCCGATCGCAAACATTGCATGAAATAGGAGGGCAGGAAGATTGGTCATCGCTATCAAATTTTTGGGATGCGGAGGGGCATCTTTGGCAGCAAATATGGTACCGAGACGATCGATCTCGTGACATATTTACTTTCGATCAATCCAATATCAGCCCAAATTTCCTTGTACACGATAGATTTGTGCCAGGAGAATTGCCGCATCAGTTACTGCAAGATTTTTCAGTTACTTTTAACGACGCTGGCACACACTTGGTTCTTGACTTCGACTAGGCAGATGTGAACGTTTGGATTGAACAGCACACGAGTTATGACTCTGGCGGCCACCCAGACAATCGCTATACCGTCAACGACGACAACAGCCGCGAATGGACCGACTGGGATCAGGCGAACCAGCGCGGAGACGCCTGGTACTGGCACCGCGAGGACGTGCCCGGCCGCATCGACCACGCCAGCACCCGCATGGACAACGGCCAGCAGGTGAATGTGGACTTCGACCAGACCGGCACGCAGTCCTGGGTGCAGGTCACCGAAACCTACGACATCGCCGCCAACGACGCCGCCACGCGCCTCACCCAGAGCGTGGACTGGGACAATGGCTGGCGCCGCGACCTCGCCTGGGACCCCTACAACCACCACGCCCACCAGTGGATCGAGAACGCCTACGATCCCCTCGGCCGCCACAGCCACCACCACGTCCGCTGGGACAACGCCACCCAGACCAACCTGGACCTCGACGAAACCGGCACCGAAGGCTGGACCGCCGTCACCTCCTCCTTCCGCATCCTCCCCGGCGAACAGGCCGTCCTCGTCTGGCAGAAGGTCGAGCAGGACACCGGAACCCGCACCGAAACCAGCTTCGACCCCTTCTGGCTGCACGACTGGACCGCGGTCGAGCACGGCTTCGACGCCCAGGGCCGCCATGTCCACGAGCAGTTCCGCTACGACTCCGGCTGGACCCTCACGACCTGGTACGACCCGGCGAACGCCAACGCCACCCAATGGGTCCAGGACACGCACGACCCGCTCGGGCGCCACGCCCAGCACAACGTCCGATACGACGACGGCAGCCAGATCCACCGGGACCTGGACGAGACGAACGCGAGCCCCCTCGCCTGGGTCGAGGACCGCTTCGACGCCGCCGGCCGCCACGACCACCACCACGAACGCCGGGACGACGGCACGCAGCGCAACACCGACTACGACGAGACGGGCGGCCAGGCGTGGTCCCGCCGCGAGGAGGAGTTCCACGCCAACGGCGCCCTTGGCGAGGTCCGCACCTACAACGACAACGGGTCCTGGTCGAAGACCTACTTCGACAGCTTCGGCCAGAACCCTTGGTCCAAGGTGACCGAGACCTACACGGCGGCCAACGCGCTCCAGGAGAAAACCGTCGTAGCGGACAGCGGCACCGCCATATCCGAAATCTGGGACCGCAACGGTGACGACTGGAACTACCAGTGGCTGAGCTACGATGCCGCAGGCCGCCTCGCGGTGCATGAGGTGTTCGCCGACAACGGCATGTGGACCAAGGCCAGCTATGATACGACGAACACAGCCCCCTATGGCGAGCAGACGCGTTATGAGGTCATGGCGGCCAGCAACCATGTCATCATGCGCGTCCTTGACTATGAATCCCTGCAGACCTGGGACTGGAACAACACAAAGGGTGCTTGGTTCGAATCCTTCACTGGATATCGGCAAAACGGTTCACCGGAATATTCGATAGCATATTATTGGCAAAACGGCTGGGTCAGCGACCAGAAGCTTAACCAAGCCGCGGTCTATACCTGGAACACGTTCGACAACGACTTCTACGACATCTTCGACGACGCATTCTACAACATGGACGACGCCTGGAACGAGCTCGACGAATACATCGACGGCTACGACTTCGAGCCCATGTTCGACAGCGACTGGGACGACATGGACCTCTGGTGAGGATCGGCGTTGCCCCTTCCAGAAGCCTCCACGCTGCCAGGAAGTGCGGGGCGGGGAGGCCCACGACCATCAGCAAAAAAGCAGGCTATCGGCGGCCGAGTGAACCCGCTCGGCGCCACGGGTCATGAAGGATCGCCCGCATCGCACCATCCCGCGGCACGCCGTCGCGATGGACACCCGGGATGCCGCGAGACCGGCCTCATGGACCAGGACGTGGCGCGGCTGGCCCGCCAGGATCACGCCTCCGAAAACGCCTCCGCCTCCACCTCGACCAGGAAGCGCGGGTCGGCGAGGCCGGCGACGATCAGCAGGGTGCTGGTCGGCGCGTGTCCCTCCAGCGCCTGGTCGCGCAGGCTGCGCCAGGGCTTGATGAGGCTGGCCGCGGTCAGGAACACCGTCACCTTCACGATGTCGCGCGGGCCCATGCCGTGGGCCGCGAGGATCGCCTTGAGGTTCGCCAGCGCCTGGACGATCTGCGCCTCGCCCTCCGCCGGCACGCTGCCGTCGGGCGCCGCGCCGACCTGGCCGGAGATGACGAGGCGCCGTCCCGGCCCCACCACCTCCGCCGCGTGGGAGTAGCGGGAGGCCGGGGCGCGCACGCCCTCGGGATTCGAAAAGCGGACGGGCATGGCGGCTCTCTCCTGTGCGGCGGCGCGGAGGCTGGCGCGCCGCGCGGCCCGGATCAAGCCGATGGCGATCAGGCGGGCGGCAGCGCCTCGCGCAGCACGGGCGCCGGCGGCGGGGCGGCGCCGGCCGGCCCGTCGGAGAGGTAGGGGCGCAGCGCGCGGCGGAGCTGGAACTCGAACTCCGTGTTGAGGTCGAACATGGCCAGCCGCATCAGGCTCTCGGCCACGCGCAGCCGGGCGGCCGGCGTGCTCTCGGCCGTCCGGGTGCGCGTCGCCTGCGCCTCGCTGAAGCCGAGGCGCCGCCCGTCGGGCGCGAGGATTTCGAGGCGGCAGGCGAAGCGGGCGTTCAGCGTCTCGCCCGGATCGGCGGCGAAGGTGCCGACGCGGCCGGCCGGGCGCTCGCGCAGGATCTGCGCGGCGACGACGGTGAAGCGCGCGGTGTTCTGCGTGCCGAAGGCGGCCAGTCGGTCGCGGCCCATGATGCGCACGGCCTCGGCCGCGGTCGGCCGCAGCTCCCGCCCGAGGTCGTTCGGGCCGGCCACCGGGTCGCGCGCGTCGATGTCGATGCTCGCGACGTCGAGGCGCAGCTGGGTCAGGTGGCCGTAGCCGATGGGCGGCCCTTCCAGCGGCGGGGGCGGCGGGGCGGCGCAGGCGGCGACGACGCCCGGCAGCAGCAGGGCCGAGCGGCGGGTCCAGGCGGCGCCATGGGGCGGGGCGGCGTCACGCATGGGGGACGCCCCGCACATCCTCCCGCGGGAAGCGGAAGGCCACGTTGCAGAACTCGCAGGTCATGGTGATCGTCCCCTGCTCCGCCATGTGGTCCAGGTCCTCGTCGGGGAAGCCCCGCAGCACGCCCGCGAGGCGCGAGCGCGAGCACCGGCAGCCGTAGGAGAGCGCGCGGGGCATGTCCACCTCCAGCCCCTCGGCGTGGAACAGGCGATGCAGCAGCCGCTCGGGCGGCAGGGCGTCGTCCAGCATCTCGTCGTCGGTGAGCGTGGCGGCGAGGGCCACGGCTGTGTCCCAGGCGTCGTCCTGGGCGGCCGCGTCCAGCTCGGGCCCGATGCCGCCGGCGCCGGCCACGCGCTCCATGATGAAGGCGCTGGCCCGCCAGGCGCCGTCCCGCTGCCCGCAGGCGAGCCGCACATGCGAGCGGAGCTGTTCGGAGGTGGCGAAATACTCGGCCGTCATCTCGGTCAGGTCGGTGCCCTCGATGGCGACGATGCCCTGGTAGCGGTCCATGTCCGGGCCCTGGTCGCAGGTGAAGGCGAGGTAGCCCTTGCCCAGCATGGCCCGGGCGGAGGGGGCCTTGCCGTACATCGCCATCTTCCCGGGCTCGACGCGGGCGTAGCCGCGCAGCGCCCCCTGGTCGGTGCAGTCCGCGAGCAGCATGGGCACGGGCCCGTCCCCCTTCGCCTGGAGCGAGAAGGAGCCCTGGAACTTGAGCGCGGACGCAAGCCCCGCGGTCAGCGCCAGCGCCTCGCCGAGGAGGCGGGTGACGGCGAAGGGGGTCGCGTGGCGCGAGAGCAGGGCGTCGGCCAGCGGCCCGAGCCGGACGAGGCGCCCGCGCACGGGCTTCCGCGCGAGGTGGAAGGGGCTGACGCCCCGCGCGATGACGATGTCCGGCACGGGCGGCCGGTCGTGGTTGAGGAAGTCGGGCTGGTCGGAAGGCAGGGTGGGATCGGTCACGGGCTCGAAATAGTGCGCCGCGCAGCCGGCGACGAGGGCGGGCATTGATTCGCCATCGCACCGAACCCATCTGCATGGCGAAGCCTGAGCTCGGAGATCGGACATGCTCCTCCCTTGGGATGCGTTGCAGGCCGGGCTCGGGATCCGCGCCGGGCTGGAAGGCTGGGCGCCCCTGCCGATGCTGGGGCTGGCCGGGCTGCTGACCCTGCTGCTGCCGGCCCTGATGCTCGCGGCGCTGCACGTCCGGCGGGCGGTGCTGGGGGCGGACGCGCCCGGCCTCGCCGAGCAGGCGGAGGGCGCCCTGGTCGCCGCGGCCGATGCGAGGCGGCTGCGCCTGATCGGCGTGGTCTGCGGGCTGATCGGGCTCCTCTTCCTCCTGATCGCGATCGAGGCGACGCAGGCGGTCGCGCTGCGCCTGGTGGCCGGGCTGTTCCTCGGCGCCACGGCCTTCCTCGCCTTCGCGCTGCGCTGCTTCGTGCTCGCGCGGCGGCGGTAGCCGGCGTCAGGGGGCCGAAGCGCGGCTCCCGACGCGCGTCGCCAGCCCCGGCTCGCGCAGCATGCCGTCGAGCCGGCCGAGCTGCGCCGCCGCCTCGCGCGCGATGCGCCGCACCACCTCCCCGGCCGGCTCGACATCGCCGATGAGGCCGGCGGACTGCCCGGCCCAGACGAAGCCCTGCTCGAGATGGCCGTCCACGGCGGCCAGGTGGTTCACGCCGCCGCCGACGAGGGGGACGATCTCCTCCGGCTGGGCGCCGGCGGCCTCCAGCGCGGCGACGTGGCGGGCATAGGGGCTGATCAGCACCCGCCCCGGCTGCCCGAGGGAGCGCTTGATGATCATCGTGTCCGCGGGGCCGGCGGCGCAGACGGCGCGCTTGTAGTTGTCATGCGCCGAGGCCTCGGCCGTGGCGACGAAGCGCGTGCCCATCTCGACGCCGTCGGCGCCGAGGGCGAGGACCGGGATCCGCACCGCGTCCACCACCCGCGGCACCATGACGAGCGTCGTCTCGTCGCCGCGGCCGATATGGCCGCCGCCCTCGTAGCCGACGGTCGCGACGATGTGGGCGCCCGCGGCCTCGGCCTTCCGGGCCAGCTCCGGCCCGGCCGTGAGGACGAGGATCTTGGCGCCCGACCCCTCGGCGCGGCGGATGTGCGGCGCCGGGTTGCCGGCGGTGAAGGCCAGCACCGCGACGCGCTCCTCGAGCGCCACCTCCAGCATCGGCGTGACGTCGAAGCGGCCGAGCGGCAGGTTCACGCCGAAGGGCTGCGCGGTCAGCGCGCGGCAGCGGCGGATGGCAGCGCGCAGCGCCTCCGGGTCCGTGAGGCCCGACGTCGCGATCTGGCCAAGGCCACCCGCCTCCGAGACGGCGGCGGCGAGTTCGGGGCCCGCGATGCGCGCGAGGCCTCCCTGCACGATGGGATAGCGGATGCCGAGAAGCCGTGTCGCTCGCGTCTCGATACGCTCGGGCAACGCTTTGCTGTCGCCTTCGCGGTCGTCGCGCCGCGGCACGTCGTCCATCTTCGCCTTCCTCCCAGACGGCTCACTCTCCGCCTACGGAATCGAAACGGTCAAGCGCGAAGCGACTCCAGATCGAGAAGTGCGACGCGCCGGATCAGCCACACCGCACGCTCGAACAAGGCGGTCGCGCGGATGAGCGCCTCCGCCGATCCCGCCGCGGCGGCCTCGCGCCGCAGCCGGGACATCATCTCCCCGCGGTCGTCGGCGAGCGCGACGAGCCATCGCAGCGCCTCGGGCGCATCGGCGTCGCGCAGCTCCTCGAGCAGCAGGTGCAGCGCCTCCGCCATCGCGGGCGGCGGGCCGCCCGGCAGCGCGGCGAGTTCCGCCACCGCCTCCCGCAACGCGGCGAGCCAGTCGAGGCGGCTTTCCAGCAGGCGGCCGCGGGCCGCGGCCGGCGGCGCGGCG
>JAIEOO010000286.1 GCA_019750475.1 Acetobacteraceae bacterium
GATGCTTGCGCGCGGCTGCGCGCGGCGGGATGCGGCGCGGTGTCGCTGCTGCCGATCCAGCCGCGCGCCGGGACGGCGGCGAGGCGCTGCATCCTGCGCGCGCGCAAGGGCGGGCGCGGGCCGGACCGCATCCTCCCGCCCTTCGTCCTGCACGAGGCGGACGGCGCCTTCACGCCGGCGGCGGACGAGGTGCTTCGGCACGGCGCGGCCCTCGCCCCCGAGTGAGGGGCCGCGCGCGCCCTATTCGTCGCGCGCGGCGTTCGGGTGCCGCAGGTGCCACAGCCGCTCATGGGCGGCCACCAGCGTCTCGATGTTGCGGCGGCGGTTGGCGTCGGGCGCCACCGCGCGGCGGCGCAGCATCATCTCGAGGATGCGGAGCAGCTGGTCGGCCACCTCGAAATCGCCCTGGTCGCAGGCTTGGTGGAAGGCAACGAGGATCTTGTCGGACAGTCGGCGGCCCTGCCGCGGCGGACCGCCGGCGCGGGCCCCCTCTTCTTGGGCTTCCGGGCGATCGTCACCCTCGGCCATCATCATGCCCCCCGCACAGCATCGTCATGCATCCTATACTGAACCGCGTTGCCACGAAACGAAACCCCGCCTCATCCCCTGAGCTGGGCGGCGACCGCGCCGGCGATCGCCTCGGGCGAGGTTTCCGGCCGGAACAGCGCCCGCACCCGCGCATCCGGGCCGACGAGGTAGATGAAGCCGGAATGGTCCATCGTGTAGTCGCCCCCCTGATCGGGCCGCTGCACGCGTGAGTAGAACACGCGATAGGCCCGCGCCACGGCCGCGATCTGCTCGGGCGTGCCGGTCAGGCCCTGCATCCGCGGATGGAAGCGCGAGACATAGTCCGCCAGCTGCGCGGGCGTGTCGCGCTGCGGATCGATGGTGATCAGCACGGGCGTCACGCGTTCGGCGGCCGGTCCCATCACGTCGAGCGCCGCGGCGATGGTGCCGAGCTCGGTCGGGCAGACATCGGGGCACCAGGTGAAGCCGAAATAGACGAGCAGCCAGCGCCCGGCGAAGTCACGCTCCGTGACCGTCTGCCCGGCTTGGTTGACCAGGGTGAACGGCCCGCCCAGCACCATGCCCTGCGGCAGCTGCATCCCGCCCTGGGAGGGAAGCGGCATGGCCTGCCCGAAGATCCCGGCGAGCTTCGAGGCGAAGGCCTCGGCGAGCGTCTGGTCGGGCGGCTTCGTCACCCAGGCAAAGGCCCAGACGCCGCCCAGCAGGAGGAGGAGCGCCAAGCTCGCGTAGCGGATGACCTTCAGCATGCGGCGGCGGATAGGACCATGGCGGAGCCGCGTCCAGCGCCTCCGCCCCGGCCCGGCCCTGCCGCGGGCCCCGTCCCGGATGGCCCGCCGGCGCGATCCGGCGGCGCTGTTCCGCCCCGGCGGCGCCGCGGGCCTGGCCGATGCCGAACGGGATCGGCGGCGCCGCGCGCGTCGTCCCGGCGTCGTGCCGGAGGCACGACGCCGGGACGGCAAATCCCTCGCCGGCTCAGCGCCAGCAATCGTCCGGGACAGGCTCTCAGACGCGGATTTCCCCCGCCGGCTGCGTCGTCGAGAACACGTCGTTGGCGAAGGCCTCCTCCCAGGAGCCTTCGGTCGAGGCCTTGGAGTATTCCGTCGCCCGGTTCTCGAAGAAGTTCGTGTGCTCGATGGCGTTGAGCATCTCGTCGAGCCACGGCAGCGGGTTCTTCTCGACGTGGTAGAGCGGCTCGAGGCCGAGCTGCGTCAGGCGCCGGTCCGCGATAAAGCGGATGTAGGTCTTCACGTCCTTCGCCTCGAGGCCCTGCACGCCGCCGAGCTCGAAGGCGAGATCGATGAAGGCGTCCTCGTGATCCACGATGGTCGCGCAGATGAGGTAGAGGTCGCGGCGCAGCTCCTCGGTCCAGATCTCCGGGTTCTCCTGCACGAAGGTGCGGAAGAGGCGGATGACCGAGAGGCAGTGCAGCGTCTCGTCCCGCACCGACCAGGAGACGATCTGGCCCATGCCCTTCATCTTGTTGAAGCGCGGGAAGTTCATGAGGATGGCGAAGGAGGCGAAGAGCTGCAGCCCCTCGGTGAAGGCGCCGAAGGCGGCCAGCGTCTTGGCGATCTCGGTCTTGTTCTCGACCGAGAAGGCCTGCATGTAGTCGTACTTGTCCTTCATCTCCTTGTACTTCAGGAATGCCGTGTACTCGATCTCCGGCATGCCGATCGTATCGAGGAGGTGGCTGTAGGCCGCGATGTGCACCGTCTCGATGTTCGAGAAGGCCGACAGCATCATGAGCACTTCCGTCGGCTTGAACACCTGGGAATAGTGCTTCATGTAGCAGTTGTTCACCTCGACGTCCGCCTGGGTGAAGAAGCGGAAGATCTGCGTCAGCAGGTTCTTCTCGGCGGCGGTGAGGTTCTTCTGCCAGTCCTTGACGTCATCGGCGAGCGGCACTTCCTCCGGCAGCCAATGGATGCGCTGCTGTTGCAGCCACGCCTCATAGGCCCAGGGATAGCGGAACGGCTTGTAGACGGGGTTCGCCGTCAGCAGGTCGAAACGGATGGGAAGTTCGTCGGTCACGATGCCGTCGGCCATGGGCTCTGCTCCGGGGGCGGCGAACCATATCGCCGCTGCGATTCTGGACCCTCAACGTAGCGCCCCTACCAGATGTCGCTACTGCCCAGCCCGCCCATCCACAAGATTTTGGGTCCGTGTGGAGATCGGGCATCAGCCGCGGTCGCGTTCCGGGAGGGGCCGCGCCGTCCTACCTGGCGTCGCGCATGCCCATGGCAATGGTCCGCTCGTCCATGCGGGGGTCGTGCCGCAGGGTCCGGCGCATGGCCCAGGTGTTCCGGTATTGCAGCAGCTGGATCATCGGGAGCTTCGCGTCATAGAGGCGCACCGCCTCGCGCCAGATCGCCTCGCGCTCGGCATCGTCCATGGTGGCCGCGCCGCGGGCGAGGATGGCGTCGATCTCCGCGTCCGAATGGCGCGTCATGTTCGCCGGCCCGGTCAGGCGCTCCCGGTCGAAGGTCGCGACGATGCTCATCAGGTAGTTGCTCGCCTCCCCGGTCGAGCTGCCCCAGGCGCCGAGCTGGATGGCGTGGTCCTGCCGGGAGCGGCGGGGGACGAAGGCGGCGAAAGGGGCCGCGTCCACCTGCGTCCGGATGCCGATGCGCGTCCACATCTGGGCCACCGCCTGGCTGATCCGGGCGTCGTTCGGCCAGCGGTCGTTGGGCGTGGCGAGCGTGATGCGGAAGCCGTCCGCGTAGCCCGCCTCGGCCAGCAGGGCGCGGGCGCGATCGGCGTCGAAGGCGTGGGGACGGACTTCGGGGTTGTGGCCGAAGGCGCCGGCCGGCAGCCACTGGGCGGTCGCGTCCGCCGCGCCGTCCATCACGCGCTCGACCAGCGCCTCGCGGTTGATGGCGAGGCTGAGCGCCTGCCGCACCCGCAGGTCGCGGAAGGGGTTGCGCGGCAGGGGCTGGCCGGCATTGTCGGTGATCAGCGGATGCGCGCCGTCGCGCGACCAGTCGGGCGAGATGAACACGGTCCGCAGCGACGGGATCTCCGTCACGGCCAGGCGCGCGTCCCGCCGCAGCCGCGCGATGTCGTTGGTCGGGATCTGCTCGATCAGGTCCACGTCGCCGGCGAGCAGCGCCGCCGTCCGGCTGCCGTCGTTGAGCAGGAAGCGGACATTCACCCGCGCCCAGGGCTCGCGCTCACCCCAGAAGGCGTCGTTGCGCACGAGCTCGACGCGGTCCCCGCTGCGGAAGGCCGAGAGCCGGTAGGGCCCGGTGCCGATCGCGGCGCGGCCCGAGTTGAAATCCTCCGTCCCCGCGCCCTCCGCCGCGTGGCGAGAGATGATGGCGACCGAGGCGAGGTCGAGCGGCATGAGCGGGTGCGGCTGGCGCGTGTGCAGCCGGAGGGTGTGCGGGTCCACGATCTCGACGCGGCTGATCGCGCGCAGGAAGCCGCCGAATCCGCCGGGGCTGTTCGGCACGTCGGGGACGCGGCGGAAGGTGAAGGCCACGTCCTCGGCCGTGAAGGGCCGGCCGTCATGCCAGGTGACGTTGCGGCGCAGGCGGAACTCCCAGGTGGTGTCGTCCAGCGCCCGCCAGCTCTCGGCCAGGTTGGGGAAGGGCCGGGCGCGGCTGTCGCGCTCCACCAGCGTGCCGAAGACATGCATCTTGAGCGCGTTGTTGGGCCCGAGATTGTGGAAATGCGGGTCCATGGAGGAGACGGCGGCGGCGTTGCCGATGGTCAGCGTCTGGGCGGCGGCCGGCATGGCGGCGGGCGACAGCACGGCAAGCGCGAGCAGCAGGCGTCGCATGGACATTCTCCCTCGTTCCGAGGGTCAGCCTAACGAGAGTTCATCCCAGGCCGCCAGCGTGTTCTGGGCCCGCCAGGGCGGCAGGTGCGAACAGCCCCCGGGCGCCTGGCCGGCGAGGCCGGCGCGCAGGGCGGGCAGGTCCGCGGCCTCGTCCACGTCGTGCCAGCCCGGCAGTTCGACCAGGCTGATCCCCGCGCGCGCCGCCGCCGCGCGGGTCGCGGCCAGCACCTCCCGCGTGCTCCACGGAATGCCGTCGAGCAGCGCGGGCGAGGCCCGCCGCAGCGCGATGGCGCAATAGCCGCCGTCGAGCGCGGGGACGAGCACGGCCTCGGCCGGGTGGGAGAGCGCGAGTTCGAGCAGCGCGGGCGGGAGGGTCGGCGCATCGGCGCCGATCAGCAGCGCCTTCGTGGCACCCGCGGCGAAGAGCGCGCCGAAGGCCGCGCCCATCCGCGCGCCCAGATCCCCCTCCGCCTGCGGCCGCACATCCCAGCCGGGCAACAGCGCCGCCACCTCCGCGCCCGCGTCGGGGGGCGCGTGGAAGGCCATACGCGCGGCATGGGCGCGCAGCGCGACCTCCTCCGCCAGCGCCGCCGCATCGGCGAGGAAGGCGGCCGCGAGCCGCGCCGCCGCCCCCTGCCCCAGCCCGGCGGCGAGCCGCGTCTTGCCGAGGCGCGGCGGCTTGCACATCAGGCCGATGGCGGCGCCCATCAGTCGAGCGGCGGCACGCGCCGGTGCCAGTCGGTCTCGCGCTGGAAGGCGTCGGCCGCGCGGAGCAGCCGTGCCTCGGCGAAGGGGCGCGCGGCGAGTTGCAACCCGATGGGCAGGCCCTTCGGGTCGAAGCCGCAGGGGATGCTGACCGCCGGCAGGCCGAGATAGTTGAAGCCCCGCGTGTTGGCCGAGCAGTTCATGAACCGGTCCCAATGCGCCGGATCGGCCTCGAGATCGGTCTCGGCGAGGGTGGGCACGACCGTCTTGAGCGTCGGCGTCGCGACGATGTCGAAGCGGCCGAGCGCCTCGGCGCAGAATTGCCGCAGCAGCGCGCCGCGCCGCGACAGCGCCTCGATGTAGAGCGTCGCCGGCAGGGCGTAGCCGCCATAGAGCCGCGCCGAGAGATGCGTCGCGTAGTCGCCCGGGTGTTCCCGCATCCATTGCGCGTGGATCGCGGCGCCTTCCGCGCGGGAGACGAGGGCGTTGTAGACGTTCACCGCCTCGATGGAGGGGGCGGCGATGCGCTCCACATGGGCGCCGAGCTCGCGCAGCACGGCGAGCGCCGCCTCGAAGGCGGCCAGCACCGGCGCCTCCGCGCCGTCGAGGAAGAAGGTCTCCACCACGGCGATGCGGAGCCCGCGGATGTCGCCGCTCAGCGCGGCCTCGTAATCCGGCACCGCCTCCCGCGAGGAGGTCGGGTCCTTGTCGTCGCGCCCCGCCACCACGGAGAGGAACCGCGCCGCGTCCCGCGCCGTGCGGCAGAGCGGCCCGACATTGTCCGCGCTGAAGGAGAGCGGCATCACGCCCGTGCGCGGCACCCGCGTCTGGGTGGGCTTCAGGCCCGTGACGCCGCACATGGTCGCCGGCAGGCGGATGGAGCCCCCGGTGTCGGAGCCGAGTGCGGCCGTCACGAAGCGCGAAGCGACCGCGGCGCCGGAGCCTGAGGAGGAGCCGCCGGTGCAGTGATCGGTGTTCCACGGGTTCCGGCAATGGCCGAAATGGACGTTGTGGCCCGTCGGGTTCTGGGCGAACTCCGCCATGTTCAGCGTGCCGCAATCGATGGCGCCCGCAGCATCCAGGCGTTGCAGCACCGTCGCCGTGACGGGCGCGACGAAGTTGCGGCGGATGGCGCTGCCGCAGGTGCTGACGCGGCCCTGCCGGTAGTACATGTCCTTGTGCAGCATGGGCACGCCGGCGAGCTTGCCGAGCGCCTGCCCCGCCGCGCGCTTCCGGTCGGCGTCGCGGGCCGAGAGCATCGCCTCGTCCCGGTCGAGGCGGATGACGCTGTTGACCTTGGCGTCGAAGCGCCCGAGGCGGTCGAGCGTCGCGCCGAGCAGGGCCTCGGCCGTCACCTCGCCGCGGGCGAAGGCGTCGGCGGCCTCGGTCATCGAGAGCTCGGAAAGGGCTTCGGGCGTCATTCCCCCTTCTCCGCCAGCAGCGCGGCCTCGAAGGTCGCAGGCTCCTCCTCGAAGACGAGGGTGCCGCGCAGCGCCTCGAGCTGGCGGATGAGCGCCACCAAGTCCTTCAGGCCGTGGCGCGCGGCGGCGTTGGGCGGCGCCACGCCCTGCCAGCGTTCGATCTGCTCCATGAGCGGCACCACCACGTCGCGCATCGTCGTCTTCCCTTCGTCGGGCGGCACTATCCAACCGAGCGCCATCCCGGCCAAGCCACCCTCGCCTCGTTCGGCTGGACGCGGGCGCGCCACCCTGCCAGCCTTCGTGCCAACCAACCGGAGGAACCGCCGCCGCCATGAGCGCCGCGTCGAAGATCGTCGAAGTCAAGGCCTATCCCACCAGCTTCCCCCTGCCGCCCGGCGGCCCGCGCCTCGGCATCGGCCAGGCGGTGAAGCGCGACGCGGTGATAGTGAAGATCACGACCGAGGACGGAATCACCGGCTGGGGCGAAGCCCATCACGGCCGCGCCCACACCGCCGTCGCCAAGCTGATCGAGACGACGCTGCGCGGGTTGCTGATGGGGCGCGACGCGCTCGACACCGTCGGGCTGTGGGAACGCATGTACCGCATGCAGATCGCCTCCCACGGGATGTTCGCCGGCGCCTCGCTGGCGATGTCGGGCATCGACATGGCGCTCTGGGACATCAAGGGGAAGGCCTTCGGCCAGCCGCTCTATCGGCTGCTGGGCGGCGCCTCCCGCGCGGTGCGCGCCTATGCCGGCGGCGTCGCGCTGGGCTACCAGCCGCCGGCCGAGCTGCTGGACGAAGCGGCACCCCACATGGCGGCCGGCTACAAGGCGCTGAAGCTGCGCGTCGGCGACAACCCGCGCGACGACATCGCCCGGATGGAGGCCGTGCGCCACGCCTTCGGCGAGGAGGTGGACATCCTGACCGACGCCAATATCGGCTACTTGATCGAGGATGTGCGCCGCGTGATGCCGGCGATGGACGCGCTCAACATCGGCTGGCTGGAGGAGCCCTTCCCGCCGCAGGACCATCACCTCTACGCCCAGGCCGCGTCCTATGGCCGCACGCCGCTCGCCGCCGGGGAGAACCACTTCACCCGCTACGAATTCTCCCGCGTGCTGGAGGACGGCGTGATCCGCATCTGGCAGGGCGATCTCTCGAAGGCGGGCGGCGTGACGGAGTGCATGCGCATCGCCGCCATGGCCTCGGCCTTCAAGATCCCGTTCCACCCGCATTCCTCTATGACGGGGGTGAACCAGGCGGCGTCCATCCACCTGCTCTGCGCCCTCGACAATGCGGGCTATTTCGAGGCCGACATCAGCCGCGCCAACAAGTTCCGCGACGAGCTCGGCAGCGAGCCTTGGCGGATCGGCGCCGATGGCTGCGTCCGCCCGCTGGAGGCGCCCGGCATCGGCGTCGAGGTGGATGAGGGCTGGCTGAAGGCGCACCCGGCCATCGAAGGCCCCGGCTACGTGTGATGCTCGACTTCTTCTTCTTCCCCGGCAGCACCTACAGTTATCTCGCCGCGCTGCGGATCGGCGGCCTCGCGCGGGCGGCCGGCGTGACGCTGCGTTGGCGGCCCTTCGACGTGCGCGCCATCATGACCGAGATGGACAACCGCTTCCTCGCCGGGAAGCCGGTGAAGTACCGCTACATGTGGCGCGACATCGAGCGCCGCGCCGCCCGCCACGGCCTGCCCTGGAACGGCCCGCCCCAGCACCCGGTGGACCCGGAGCGGGAGGCGCTGCGCCTCGCCACCCTCGCCGCCATGGAGGGCTGGGGCGAGGATTTCGCGGCCGCGAGCTTCCGCGCGTGGTTCGCCGAGCATCGCTCCCCCGGCATCGGCGACACCAGCGCCCATGTGCTGGCGGGCCTCGGGCGCGACCCGGCCGGGACGCTCGCCCGCGCCGCCGCGCCGGAGGTCTCGGCCCGGATCGAGGCGGAGACCGCCGCCGCCCGGCGCCTGGGCATCTTCGGCGCGCCGAGCTTCGCGGTCGGCGAGGAGATCTTCTGGGGCGACGACCGGCTGGAGGAGGCGCTGGACTGGGCGCGCCGCCCCTGGCTCGGCACGCCGATCGCCCCGGTTCCATGACAGAGGGAGGACCATCATGCGTCGCCTGATCCTCGCCGCCGCGCTGCTGCTGGGCGCTCTCCCCGCCGCCGCGCAGGACTTCCCGCAGAACCGGGAGATCCGCTTCCTCTGCGGCTTCGCGCCCGGCGGCACCTGCGACATCCTCACGCGCCTGCTGGCCGAGCACCTGACCCAGGCGCTCAACACCCGCGTCGTGGTCGAGAACCGGACCGGCGCCGGCGGCCTCATCGCGGCGGAGACGACGGCCCGCGCGGCGCCGGACGGCCACACGGTCTTCCTGGCGACGCTGGCCAACATGACGGTGCAGCCGGTGATGCCGGGGCAGTCCATGCCGATCAACATGGACCGGGACCTGACGCCCATCGCCAATGTCGCCAACGTGTACAACATCCTGGTGACGGGCCCGAACGCGCCGTTCCGCGACATCCCGACGCTGATCCGCCTGGCGCGCGAGCGCCCGGGCGCGCTCTCCTACGCGACGACGGGCAACGGCTCCTCCCAGCATCTGGCGGCGGAGCTCTTCGCCTCCATGGCCGGCGTCCAGCTGCTGCACGTGCCCTTTCGCGGCGGCGCGCCCGCCATCGTGGAGATGACGGCCGGCCGGGTGGACATGATGTTCGGCAACATGCCGGAATTCCTGGGCCAGATCCGCGACGGGGGCCTGCGCGCGGTGGCCTTCGGCGCGCCCCGCCGCTCCCCGCTCTTCCCCGAATTGCCGCTCGTTTCCGACACGCTGCCGGGCTTCGCCGTCTCCTCCTGGTTCGGCATCGCGGGCCCGGCGAACCTGCCGGCGCCGGTGGTGGCGCGCTGGCTCGCCGCCCTGCGGGAGGTCGCGGCGAAGCCCGACTTCCAGCGCCGCATGGCGGAGGCCGGGATGGAAATCATCCTGGACGACCCCGACCGCTTCCGTGCCACCATCCAATCCGACCGCGCCCGCTTCGCCGAGCTGATCCGCCGCGCGAACATCCGGGCCGAGTGACGGAGGGGCTTGCGATGCGCAGGATCGTGCTGGTTCTGGCCCTGATGGCGGGCCCCGCCTGGGCGCAAGGCGGCAGCCAGGGCGGCGACGCGCCGCGTCAGCCGACGCCGGCGCAGCAGGCCCAACAGGAACGGATGCGCAGCTGCAACGCCACGGCGACCGCCCAGGGCCTCACCGGCGACCGCCGCCAGGAGTTCATGCGCGACTGCCTGCGCAGCACCAGCCGGAACTGACGCGCGACGCGGTTTTTTGAAATTCTGGCTTTTTGAGTTTCTGGTGCCCCTTCACGGGGCCCGGACGCGGCTCGCCCGCTGATGCGGCTTGGATAGGCCAAGGCCGGTCGAGAAGCCAGGATTTTCTTCCTTTCTATTCCAAACCATGCTACGCTCACGCCGTGAACGCCTTCCGCGCCCGGCGCTGCTTCGACGTGCCCAAGACCCTGCTCTGCGGGACCGACCTGCCCCTAGTCGAGAGATTCTGGCCCGGCCCCCCGACCGGCCTGCCGCCGCCTTGGCGTCGCCGTGCGCTGCGGACCCTGGCGATGCTGCGGCGGGGGAACCTCGCCGGTGTCCGGCGTGATCACCGCGCGGCCTGCGCCGACCCCGTCCTTCGCCGCTCGACGGCGCTGGAGGTGAAGGGACCGGTGACGCGCGGAAGCAACCGGTGGCATGCCTCGCGGCACCTCGCCTATCGCGGCGCGCTGCACGACGCCTGGAAGCGGGCGCAGGAGGGCGCCGGCTTCATGGCGGCGGTGAATGCCGCCGCGAAGCCGAACCACCTCGGCGATCCGAAGGTGGTGACGCGGGTGCTTCTCGATGCGCTGAACGCACGCATCGCCATTCTCGATGGGGAGTGAGGAAGCGACCTCGGCGCGATCGAACAAGCCGCCAGGATTCTCGGCGGGCTGGAAGCTGGCTACGCACCGATCGGCACTTGGAGCAGCCGCGAGGGCATCGGTGCCTACGCGCTCAAGCACTTCTACGAAGGCTGCGAGCCGGAAGACTATCCCGAGGACACGGTTGAAGCCCAGCTCGCCGGCGCCATCGATTGCTGGCTCGAGCAGTGCGAGATGACCATCCACCTATGGCGGGAGGAGGGAACCGGCGACTGGGAGGGTGAGTGTGTCCCGCATCTGTTGGCGACGCTTGCCTGGATGCGATCCTTCGCGCTCGGCACTCTGGAGGTCACGCATCCAGGCGTGGCCTGCACGGCGATCAGTTGGCCGGATCCGGGACTGTTCGCAGTGCCGCCACCTCCCCCACCGTCACCGGCTTCGTCGGGAAGCGCGTCCGCAGATACTCCACCTCCGCCGGCCCGCGGCCGAGCGCCTCCGCCAGCACCGCGTGCACGGCGGGGCCGCAGACGCGCCCCTGGCACGGCCCCATCCCGGCGCGCCGATAGGCCTTGAGCTGGTTCATCCCCCGCGCGCCCAGCCGCGCCGCCGCGCGCACCTCGCCCGCCCGCACCTCCTCGCAGCGGCAGAGGATCGCGTCGTCCGGCAACTCGCCGAGGTCGAGCGGCGGGTACAGCGCCTCCAGGAAGGGCCGCGGCGCCAGCGCCGCCGCACGCTGCTGCAACACCGGCCCCGCCGCCGCGTCCCGCTGCTCGGGCGACAGGCGGCCCAGGGCGCGGGCCGCCTCCAGCGCCGCGATCCGGCCGGACAAAGCCGCGACGCGCGCGCCACCGATGCCGGCCGCATCCCCCGCCACCATCACGCCGGGCACGGTGGTGTTGCCCCAGGCGTCGAGGACGGGGCGCCAGCAGCGCCCGCCGGCATCCCATTCATGCGCGCAGCCCTGGATCGCCCGCGTCACCTGGGTGTTCGGCACCACGCCGTCGTGCAGCAGCAGGAGGTCCGCCGCCTCCTCCCGCCCGTCGAAGCGGATGGCCCGCAGGCGATCCGTCCCGAGCGCCCGCAGCGTCCGCGCCCGGATGACGGGAAGGCCCGCCCCCCGCACCTGCCGCATCCAGGAGAGGCCGTCGCGCAGGTCGCGCGGCGCCAGCAGCGCCAGCGGCAGGCGCAGCGCCGCCGCCCCCCAGGCCTCGCGGCGCGAGAGGTCCACGATGCCGGCGAGGCGCCCGCCCTTCGCCACCACCTGCGCCGCGTAGAGCCACAGCAGCGGCCCCTGCCCCGCCATCCAGACGCGCCCTTCGGGCAGCAGGCCCGCGGTCTTCAGCAGGATCTGCGCCGCGCCCACGCCCATCACGCCCGGCAGGGTCCAGCCCGGCACGGGCACCGGCCGCTCCGTCGCGCCGGGGCAGAGCAGGACGCGCCTGGGCCGCGCGCGGAAGGCCCGGCCGGCCTCCGACCAGCAGACGGACAGCCCGTCCTCGATGGCCCACAGCGTCGCGCCGTGCCGCCGCTCCGCACCCGAGGCGGCCAGGGCGGCCGCCAGCGCCCGCCCCTC
>JAIEOO010000412.1 GCA_019750475.1 Acetobacteraceae bacterium
AGGCGGCGACCCGCGCGCGGCTGGCCCTGGCCCGCGCGCCGGCGCGGGCCGCGGGCGCCGCCGTCAGCTCCAGATGAAGTCGCCCGCCGACAGGCTGGACAGGGCGACGCCCTTCAGCAGGATCTGAAGGTCAGCCGTGCCGTTGCCGTCCGAGTCCACCGTGAGCATGTCGGTGGCCTCGACGAAGCGCGCCTCGGACCGCCCCGATCCGGTGAAGGCCTGCTCGCCGCGGAAGGCGAAGCTCCCCCGCAGCATGCCCTGGAAGACGAGCAGGTCCTGCGTCGCGTCGAAGTCCGTGATGGTATCGGGGGCGGAGACGGGGCTGTTGCCCGCCATGAACACGAAGCGGTCCGCGCCGGCGCCGCCCGTCATCGTGTCCTGACCGACACCGCCGATGATCACGTCGCTGCCGGAGCCGCCGATGACGACGTCATTCCCGCCGCCGGCCTCGACCCGCGCGCCCGTCGCGCCGACCACCGTGATGCGGTCGGCGCCCGCGTTGCCGATGACGAGCTCGACATCGGCGACCGAGACCATGTTGGCCCCGTTGGCCAGCCGCAGCACGTCCGTCCCACCCTCGAGGTCGACGAAGCCGCCCCAGAGCACCGTCGTCAGCGTGACCGCGTCGTTGCCCGAATTGCCCATCACCGTCTCCGTGTTGGCGACGGAGAGGGTGTTGGTCCCGGCGGCGAGCGTGAGCTTGTCGGCGCCGCCGGCGAGATCCACGACGAGGCCGTTCGCCGCCGTGGTCAGCGTCACCACGTCGGTCCCGGTGTTGCCGATGATGACCTCGGTGTTGGCGACGGAGAGGGTGTTCGCGCCGGCCGCCAGCGTCAGGCGGTCGGCGCCGCCGCCCAGATCCACGAAGCCGCCGGACAGGGAGGTGGCGAGGGTGACCGCGTCGGCGCCCGCGCCGCCGAGGATCGTCTCCGTGTTGGCGACGCGCACCGCTCCCCCCGCCGCGGCGAGGCGGAGCGTGTCCGTCCCGCCGCCGAGATCGACCGAGAGGCCGGCGGTCGGGACGGTGAGCGTGACGCTGTCCGCGCCGGCCCCGCCCAGGATCGTCTCGACCTCGGCGACGGAGACGATGTTCGTCCCCGACGCCAGCACGAGGCGGTCGGTCCCCGCGCCCAGATTGATCACCCCGCCGGGCAGCGCCGCGGTCAGCGTGACCGTGTCCGCCCCCGTTCCGCCGAGGATCGTCTCGACGTTCTTCACGCTGACGCTGTTCGTGCCGCTCGCCAGCACCAGCACGTCGCTGCCCGCGCCCAGGTCCACCACGCCCCCGGTCACCGTCGTGCCGAGCTGCACGGTGTCGGCCATGGTCCCGCCGATCACCGTCTCCACGCCGCGGAGCGTGACCTGGTTGATGGCGTTCGCCAGCCGGACCGTGTCGTTGCCGGCACCGAGATCGGCCACCAGGCCGGTGGCGCCGGTCGCCAAGGTCACCGTGTCGGCGCCCGTCCCGCCGAGGATCGTCTCGACGTTGCGCACGGTCACGCTGTTCGTGCCGTCCGCGAGCTTGAGGACGTCCAGCCCGCCGCCGAGGTCCACGGACGCGTTCGTCAGCGCGGTGCGGACCGTGACGATGTCGGCCCCGGTGCCGCCGGTCACGGTCTCGACGTTGGAGACCATGACGCTGTTCACGCCGCTCGCGAGGATCAGCTTGTCGGCCCCGCCCTTGAGGTCGACGATCAGGTTCGCCACCGCCGCGGCCAGCGTGACGGTGTCCGCATGCGTTCCCCCGGCGACGGAGGTGGCGTTCTTCACGGTGTAGGCGCCGCCCGCGTCCACGAGCGTGACCAACCCGGCCAGGCCGTCGATCAGCTTCGAGATGATCGTGGTCCCGCCGGTCGAGGGCGACGTGACGGGCCCGCCGTAGAGACCATCGATCGTGACCGCGTATTGCGGCGAGAACTGGTAGGAGGAGGGCTGCGTCCCCGGCGGCGCGTCGGCGATCAGCCCCTTGTAGGCCTCGAGCGCCCGCGCGTCGCCCGTGAGCTTGTGGATGCCGGCGAGCGTCGCGAGGGCGAGGCGCGGATACTCGCCGTCGCTGCGGGCCCAGCCATCCCCGTTGGACCAGCCGCGGGCCGCCGTCTCGGCGCCGATCTTCGCCCAGGTGGTGTAGGGCGTGCTGGAGCCGGGGTCGCGCATCGCGATCTGGTAGGCGGCGCCGTCATGCTCGGCGAAGCCGTTCCCCGCCTGCTCGAACCGGCCGATGAGGAAGTTCTTCATCCAGTTGAGGAAGGTCAGGGCGTCGGCATTGCCGCGCTCGGCCGCCGCGATCGCGGTCGAGGCGAAGTAGTCCTGCTGCCAGGGCGAGATGTCGCCGTAGGGCGAGACGATCACCGGCACCCAGCCATGCGCCTCGCCCTGCTGCGCCGTCCATTCCGGGATCTTGGAGACGAGCCACTTCCAGTTGTCGTTCACGACCTGCGTGAAATAGGCCTTCTCGGGGCTGCCGTCCTCGGCGGCGAAGGCGGCGTTCTGGATGGTGCGGAGCGACCAGGCGGCGCCGCGCAGCTGCACCTCGCCTCCCGCCATCAGGTCCATGGCGTTCTGGCGGTAGACGGGCCAGTTCGTCATGATGCTGAAGCTGGCCTGCGCCATCAGGTTGTCCTGGATCCAGCGCTCGCCGGTCAGGATGAAGGGCGCGAAGGAGAGTTCGGGCATGTGGGCCCGGTCGGGCGTCCAGCCCGTGTCGCCGGACATCTGCTGCGTCAGCCCGGTGGACGTCGGGTCACCGACTTTGCCGGTGCCGCCGCGCGCGTCGGTCCAGAGGCGCGCGTAGTTGTCGGTGTTCAGCCAGGTGCCGTTCTTCGTGTCCCAGAAGTTCCAGGGCACGGCGCCGGCGGCCTCGGCCTGGCCGAGCGCGTAGGCCGCGGCCCGCGCGTCGCCGCTGATCACCCAGCCGGTGTTGGGCGCCGTCAGGATGCCGAGGTCGCCGCGGCCGCCGGTCTGCGGCATGAACTGCGTCACGCCATTGGCCGCGAGCGGCGTGGTCCCGAAGCCCGGCGCCGCCGCCGCGTCGCCCCACGCCTTCAGCACGCCCTCGCTGATGCCGAGGCTGAGGTCGTAGCGCGCGACGGCGCCCGTCTCCTGCAGGTAGGCGGCGTCGTGCTGCACGTTGAGCCAGCCCTGCGACGGGCTGCCCGTGCCCTGCCCGCCATCCGTCGCGTTCGAGGAGAACTCCATGTGCCAGTTCTGGTACTGGGCCTGGCTCACGCTGCGGTTCAGGACGACGTCGCCATCCATCCGCACGACGGCGGTGTAGGACATGCGCCCGCCCGAGGCCGTCATCGCCTCGTCGTTGTTGAACTGCGCGTCCACCGAGAAGCCACCGCCCTTGTAGGAGGTGACGTCGAAGACGAGGCGCTGCGAGGACGGCAGCTGCACCTCGACGCGGGCCTGGGTGGCGAGCGGCCCGCTCTGCCAGAACTCCGCCTTGCCGGCGGCGATCGCGTCGGACAGCGCGGCGAGGACGTCCACCGTCTGGGTGGCGCCGCCGCTCGGCGTGATGGCGACGGTGAAGGAATGCCCGGCGAGCGCGGCCGGCAGGCTGATCGCCGGCGCCTGGCTCGCGCCCCCCCGCGCGAGCATGATCTCGATGTCCTGCCCGGCCGCGATCTGCGGCCGCTCGACGGACAGGACCGCCATCCTCACGGAGCCGTCCTCCCAGGTGGAGACGACATCCATCTGGACCGCGACGGCGCCCTGCGCCGTGCGCGCCACGAGGCCGGTCCCGGCGGGCAGATCCCCGCGCTCGAACACCTGGCCGAAGGTGGCGATGCCAGACCCCAGGGTGGCCGCTCCCGCATTCTGGAGGGCGACCGCGACGATGTCTCCGGCGCTGGCCGCCGGAAGATTTGTGAACTGGATCACGCTGTCTCTCCGTCACTTCGCGTCGCGTCGTGACGCGGGAGCGCAGTGCTGTTCTGCGGCATCCCGGTGCACGGCATGACGTGCAGCCCTATAGAGTGGAGGGTGCAAGTCATCGCGACGGATATTGAAGGATTTGCCCCCGGATCCCCGGCAAGTGTTGCGCGAGGTTTGGTCGATTCAGGGACGGTTTATGCTTGCCTCATACCGACCAACATTGTCAGCGACAGCGCGACCATACGGATGTAGATTGAGTATGGAACCCCTGTTTTGTCAGGTTTTGTGATGAGGGAAGGGCGGGGTCAGGCTTTGACCAAGCCGATCCACCGCGAGAACTTGAGCATGACTGCGGGAAGTGAGTTCTCGCGCGCCAGATCCGTCCAGACCAGCCGGCGCTCGCCCGAGGCGAAGCTGCGCTTGTAGCGCTGGGGGCCCGCCAGGAAGTCGTAGGCGCGGTCGCCCCGCGCCAGCGCGGCCTCCATGGCGAGGAGATGCGCCGTCAGCCCGGGCTTCGCGGCGCCCGACAGGGTGTCGTCGAAGCCGCTCTGGTAGGCCTGCACGACGCCGCCGTGCCGGAAGTTGTAGAGATAGCCGACCGGGCGCCCCGCGGCCCGCAACCGCAGGAGTTCCACTTCGCCGCGGGGCAGCGCCTCGGCGATGAGGGCCGCGTGGAAGCGCCGGAAGAAGGGGCGCTCGAAGGCCCCGGCCTGGCCGCGCCGTCGCCAGCGCGCGCCGTGCAGCGCCGCCAGCTCGTCGAGCCACGCCAACGCCTCTTCCACGTCGCGCGCGGCATCGAGTGACAGCGGCGCGAGGGCACGCGCCGAACGACGCAGCTGCTGCCGCGTGTTCGCGCTCAGCGCATCCGCCACCGTCGTCCCGCGATCGCGGAGCGCCTCGAGGTCGAGCCAGGGCGCGCGGTCCTCGCGGCGGCGCAGCGCCTCCCCGCCCGCGAGCGCCGCGAGCTCCGCCGGCACTCCGGAGAGGCGCAGGAGAGGCGCGTGGCGCCAAGCCGCCCGCAGCAGCGCGCCCGCGGTGCCGGGCGGCGCGCCGGGCGCCACGACCGGGGCGTTGTGCTCGACATAGGGGCCGTCGCGCTCGCGGTCGTCCGCCTCGGTGAGAGCGAGGCGCCAGCGCCGGCGGTTGAACAGCGCGAGGCCGACGGTGCTGTCCCCGAGGCGCGCCCGCAGCAGGAGCGGCCGCGGGAACCGCTCCGCGGCGAGGCAACCGGCCCAGGTCCAGCTCTGGAACAGGTTCCCCGAGGGCTCGATACGCCGCCACTCCAGCCCGAGCCGCAAGAAATCAGGACACGGGTCAGCCTCGACCGTCAGCTTAGGCATAGTATTTATGGCCAGGCTCTCGATGAGATCCACTGCTCAATGCTCCGTCTCCGTTGCTTGACGCTCCGAGTATTTCACGGTTTCCAAGAAAGATGCAGTGCGGCGCAACTGCCAGGGTGGCGCGGCATTCGTCCTGCGGACCCATGATGGGTTCCAGCCGTGCTGCGGCTTGGGACGCGGGGCGGGAGGGGCGCCCTTCCCGCACCGAGTGTAAGGAGCGTGATCACATGAAGGCCTTGCGTAACATCACCCTGGGGTTGGGGCTTCTGGCCGCCCCGATCCTGCCGGCGGCGGCTGCGCCGATCACCGGCTCGATCGACATCAGCGGCCTGTTCCGTGGCGAGGACGCGGCGGGCACGAATGTGCGCCTGAACGATGCCGTCGGCATCGACTTCTGCGGCAACGTCTCCGGCACGTGCGTCGAGTCGGCCGGCGCGCCGGGCACGGGCACGGGCA
The DNA here is from genome assembly GCA_019750475.1 of Acetobacteraceae bacterium. Classification (GTDB taxonomy): domain Bacteria; phylum Pseudomonadota; class Alphaproteobacteria; order Acetobacterales; family Acetobacteraceae; genus Roseococcus. The sequence continues at coordinate 5,673 of JAIEOO010000412.1, forward strand.
CCTTCCTGCTCAACCAGAGCAGCATCAGTGGCCTGCCCTTCATGATGGGCGACACCGGCACCATCAAGGACATCGCCGATTTCCGGACCTTCTCCGGCCCGATCGCCAACTTCCTCTCGGTGAACGGCCTGACGATGGACCTGGAGACGCTGACCGGCACGTCCTTCGCGGTTCCCGGTGGCATCCCGGGCTCGCCGGGGACGGACTACCTGTTCCTGAACGGCACGGGCACGCTGAAGCTGGCCGGCTATGACGACACGCCGGGCACCTTCACCTTCTCCGGCCAGAGCGACGGCATCAGCCTGCTCGGCACCTTCTCGTTCAGCGGTGGCGCGGCCGCCATCCCGGTGAACGTGCCGGTGCCGGCCGGCCTCGCGCTGTTCGGCGCGGGTCTGCTCGGCCTGACGCTGGTCCGCCGCCGCAACGCGGCCTGACGCGCAGGGCGTGATCGCCTCGAAAGCGGCGATCACGCTCTCCGCGCACATCGGGCGCGCCCCGGTCGGGCGCGCCCATTCCGTCCCCTGGACCTGTCCGGACAACTCCGCCTAGGATGTCTGGAGACAGGTCCGAGGAAGCGCCGGGAATGAACGCCAATCGCCGCATGACCATGATCGGGTTCATGCAGGCCCAGAACTGTTCCATCGCGCCGGGTTCGTGGCGGCACCCGGCCTCGCCGATGGACTTCCTGACCCCCGACTACTTCCAGCGCATCGGCCGCATCCTCGAGGAGGGGAAGTTCCACCTCGCCTTCTTCGACGACCGCCTGGCCATGCCGGACATCTACGGCCACGACCACCGCGAGGCGGTGGAGAACGGCATCCGCGTCGTGAAGATGGACCCGGTCGCGATCCTGTCCGCCATCGGCTGCGCGACGACGAAGCTCGGCCTCGGCGCCACCTACTCCACCACCTATCACGAGCCGTTCCACGTCGCGCGCCTCTTCGCGACGCTCGACCTGATGACGAAGGGGCGCGCGGCCTGGAACATCGTCACCTCGCTCAACGACAGCGAGGCTGCCAATTTCGGGCGCTCCGAGCATCTCGAGCACGACACGCGCTACGACCGCGCCGACGAGTTCGTCGAGGTGGTGATGGGCCACTGGGACAGCTGGGAGGACGGCGCCATCCTCGCCGACAAGGCCAGCGGCCGCTTCGCCGATGGCAGCCGCGTGCACGCGCTGAAGCATGAGGGCCAGTGGTTCAGGTCGCGCGGGCCGCTGCCGGTGCCGCGCTCGCCGCAGGGGCATCCCGTGCTGATCCAGGCCGGGCAATCCGGCCGCGGGCGCCGCTTCGCCGGCCGCTGGGGCGAGCTGATCTTCGTCGTCTATCCGAACCTCGAAGCCGGCCGGAAGCAGTATGCCGAGCTGAAGCAGGCCGTGCGCGACGCCGGCCGCGACCCCGACAAGGTCTCGGTCGCCCCAGCCTGCTATGTCTGCGTGGCGGAGACGCGCGCGGCCGCCGAGGCCAAGCGGGACTTCATCCTCGGCCTCGCCAAGCCGGTGGACGCCGTGGTGCTGCTCTCCGAGGTCACGAATTTCGACTTCGCCTCGAAGGACCTCGACAGCGAGTTCACCGACGAGGAGCTCCGCAAGATGTCCTGGACCGGCTTCAAGGACCGCGTGGTCATGCTGTCCGGCAAGCCGAACCCGACGGTGCGCGACTTCGTCCATTTCTCGGGGCGCGGCACGATCCGCGAGTTCCCGATCTTCTGCGGCACGCCCACCGACGTGGCGGACCAGATGGAGGAGTGGTTCAGGACGCCGGCCTGCGACGGCTTCGTCATCGTCGCCACGCACACGCCCGGCGCCTTCGAGGATTTCGTGCGCTACGTCGTGCCCGAGCTGCAGCGCCGCGGCCTCTACCACAAGGACTATGCGGGGCACACGCTGCGCGAGAACCTCGGCCTGGAACGGCCCGATGCCGGCGACTGGCGGAAGGTGACCCCGGCCGTGTGAACCGGACACGCATCAGGGAGGCACGGAAATGACGAGAATGCTCATCGGCCGCCGCGCCGCGCTGGCCACCGCGCTCGCCCTGCCGGCGCCCGCGGCGCTGCGGGCGCAGGAGGCCTGGCCCGCGCGCACCGTGCGCATCATTGTGCCCTACGCGCCGGGCGGCGGCACGGATGTCAGCACCCGCGCGGTGGCCGAAGGTCTGACGGCCCAGTTCGGCCGGTCCTTCGTGGTGGAGAACCGCCCGGGCGCCAACGGCATCGTCGGAACGGAGGCCGTGGCCCGCAGCGCGCCCGATGGCTACACCCTCGGCGCGCAGACCAGCACGCATGTCATGGCGCGGCACATGGGGCCGCTGCCTTACGACCCGGTGACCGACTTCACGCCGCTCGCGCTGACGGCACGCTACCCGCTCGTCCTCATGGCCTCGATGCGCGCGCCTTTCCGCGACGTGGCGGGGCTGCTCGCCGCGGCGCGGGCACAGCCCGGAGGCATCCCGCAGGGCACGTCCGACGCGCAATCCTCCTTCACGGCGGCGCTCTTCGCCGCGCGGGCGGGCGTGCAGCTGAACGAGGTGCCGTACCGGGGCTCCGGCGCCTATCTCGCGGACCTGACGGGCGGGCATCTTCCCGTCGCCTGGGGCAGCCCGGCCACGGCGGCGGCCCTCGTCCAGTCGGGACAGATCCGGCTGATCGCGGTCACCTCGCCCGAACGCTCCCCCTTCATGCCCGAGGTGCCGACGCTGCGGGAGGCCGGCGTGCCGGGCGCCGACTTCATCGGCTGGTTCACCCTGTTCGGCCCGGCGAACCTGCCCGAGGACGTGGCCACGCGCCTCAACGCCGCGATCAACGACTTCATCGGCACGCCCGCCGCGCAGGCACGCTGGCGCACCCTCGGCAACGAGACGGTGCGGCTGACCGTGCCGCAGCTCCGCCAGCTGTTCCGCGACGACGACGCGCGGTGGGAGCAGGCGGCGCGCGAAGGCCTCATCCGGCGCCAGGGGTGAAGCACGGCAGCATGACCGAACTCCGCATGCTCTCGACGAGCGGCATCCTCGGCTACGGCTTCGCCGAGGAGTCGCTGCGCATCGGGATGGGCCGCGAGCCGCACGTCATCGGCGCCGATGGCGGCAGCACCGATCCGGGGCCGCATTACCTCGGCTCCGGCACCTCCTTCTGCGCGCGGCTCTCGGTCAAGCGGGATCTGCGGCTGATGCTGCGGGCCGCGGTCGCGGCGCGCATCCCCTGCATCGTCGGCACGGCGGGCGGCGCAGGCGGCGCACCGCACCTCGCCGACACGGCGTCCCTGGTGCGGGAGATCGCGCGGGAGGAGGGCCTGTCCTTCCGCATGGCGCTGATCCATTCCGAGCAGGACAAGGGCACGATCAAGCGCCTCGCCGCGCAGGGCCGGGTGCGGCCGCTCGCCGGCCTGCCGGCGCTCGACGACGCGACGGTGGACCGCGCCGAGCGCATCGTCGCCATGATGGGGCCCGAGCCCATCGCGCGCGCGCTCGACGGCGGGGCGCAGGTGATCCTCTGCGGCCGCGCTTCCGATCCGGCGCAATGGGCGGCCCCCGCCCTCCGCGCCGGGCTGCCGCCCGCGGTCGCCTGGTACGCCGGCAAGATGCTGGAATGCGGCGCCGAGCCCGCGACGCCGAAGGAGCCCGACTGCCTCCTCGTCACGCTGCGGCCGGATCACCTGGAATGCGAGCCGCCGAACCCCATCCGGCGCTGCACCCCGCTCTCCGTCGCCAACTTCGCCCTGCACGAGAACGCCAGCCCCATCCACCACCTGGAGCCGGGCGGGATGCTCGACACCGAGCACGTCACCTTCGAGCCGGTGACCGAGCGCGCGGTGCGCGTCTCCGGCATGGTGTGGCACCCGGCCGAAACCTACACCGTCAAGCTCGAAGGGGTGGAGCGCGCGGGGCATCGCGCCATCACCATCTGCGGCACGCGCGACCCCATCCTGATCGGCCAGGTGGACGAGTACCTGGCCGCGCATCGCGCCAAGGTCCAGGCCAGGGCCGCCGCCTTCGGCGTGCCGCCCGAGGCATATCGCATGACCGTCCGCACCTATGGCCGCGACGGCGTGATGGGCGCGTGGGAACGCGCGGCCGGCGCCGCGCCGCACGAGCTCGGCTTCATCGTCGAGGTGCTGGCCGAGAGCCAGGCCGTGGCGAATGACGTGCTGGCGATGGCGCGGACCAGCCTGCTGCACGCCGACTTCCCCGGCCGCCTCTGCAAGGAGGGGAACATGGCCTTCCCCTTCTCGCCCTCCGACATTCCGCTTGGGCCGCTGTTCCGCTTCAGCGTGTTCCACATCGCCGCCCCCGACGACCCCTACTGCCTGTTTCCCATCGAGTACGAGACGGTCTGACATGCCGCGCATCCGCGACATCGCCCAGGTCTGCAAGAGCAAGAACGCCGGCCCCTTCCAGGTGACCATCGACGTGCTGTTCGAGGACCCGTCGGTCTACCGCCAGGTGAAGGCGACCGGCGTGCTCGACGCCGCGCTCTTCGCCCGGCTCTACGGCGTGCGGGAGGAGCAGGTGCTGTTCACCGCCTACGACGCCGCGCTCGCCTTCAAGGCGACGCTGCCACGCCGCGTCCCCGCCGGGGATTTCGGCGACACCGATGTCTACGGCGCGCAGCAGCACGCGCCCCTGCTCGATGTGGAGATTCCGCTCAACACGACGTGATGCCGCTTGCCGCGGCCGGTCGCGATGCGGTTGCATGCGGAACGAGGAAGAGAGCCGCATGCCCCATCTGTCCCTGCCCCGCCGGGCCGCGCTCGCCGCGCCGCTGCTGGCGCTGCCGCGCGCCGCCCGCGCGCAGCCCTGGCCCAGCCGCCCCATCCGCATCGTCGTGCCCTTCGCGCCGGGCGGCGCCACCGACCTGATCGCGCGCCTCGTCGGCGAGCGGCTGGCGCAGCCGCTCGGGCAGCAGGTGGTGGTGGAGAACCGGGCCGGCGCCTTCGGCATCCTCGGCGCCGACGCCGTCGCGAAATCGGCGCCCGACGGGCACACGCTGCTGGCCGGCAGCCCGGGCCCCATAGCGGTGAACCCATGGGTCTACCGCAACCTGCCCTACGACCCGGAGCGCGACCTCACCGGCGTCTCCATGGTCGCGACCATTCCCTATGTGATGGTCGTGCCGCCGCAGCTCGGCGTGCGCAGCGTGCGGGAATTCGTCGAACTCGCCCGCCGGCGCCCGGGCGAGCTGAACTTCGCCACCTCCGGCATGGCGTCGCGCCTCACCGTCGAGATGTTCAAGGCGCTCGCCGGCGGCCTGCGGATGGAGATGGTGCAGTATCGCGGCGGCGCGCCCGCCCGCACCGACCTGCTCGCCGGCCGCATCCAGCTCGTGATCGAGCAGGCGCCCTCCTTCCTCGAGGATTTCCGCGAAGGCCGCCTGCTGCCGCTCGCCGTCGGCACCGCGCGGCGCTTCCCGCTGCTGCCCAACGTGCCGACCCTCCAGGAAGAGGGCCTCACCGGCTACGAGGCGAGCGCCTGGCTCGCCTATGCGGCGCCCGCCGGCACGCCGATCGAGATCCGCCGCCGCATCGCCGAGGAGGTGGACCGCATCCTGGCCATCCCCGAGATCCGCGAACGCCTGCTCTCCTGGGGCGCGGAACCCGTCGGCGGCCCACCCGAGGCGATGGACCGTCTGGTCGCCGAGGAACGCCGCCGCTGGGGCGATGTGGTGCGCCTCGCCGGCATCGAGCGGGAATGACCCTGATGGAACGGCGCGACATCGCCACCCTCGGGGCCGCCATCCTGACGGCCCATGGCGGACGTGCCATGGCGCAGCCCAGCCAGCCCGCCATCGGCGGCGCCATCACCGAGGTCGCGGGCATCCGCGTCGGCCACTTCACCGACACGCGACGTCCCACCGGCTGCACCGCCATCCTGGCGACCGAAGGCGCCGCGGCCGCGGTGGACGTCCGCGGCGCCGCGCCCGGCACGCGCGAGACCGACCTCCTCGACCCCTCGAACCTCGTGGACCGCGTCCACGCCGTCATGCTCACGGGCGGCAGCGCCTTCGGCCTCGACACCGCCGCGGGTGCGATGGCCTGGCTCGAGGAACAAGGCATCGGCTTCCCGGCCGGGCCGGCGCGCGTGCCCATCGTGCCCGGCGCCGTGCTGTTCGACCTCGGCATGGGCGACCACCGCATCCGCCCCGACGCCGCCGCCGGCCGCGCCGCCTGCGCCGCCGCCACCACCCACCCCCCCGCGGAAGGCAGCGTCGGCGCCGGGGCGGGCGCCACCGTCGGCAAGCTGTTCGGCCTGCCCCGCGCCAAGAAGGGCGGCCTCGGCACGGCCTCCCTCCGCCTC
>JAIEOO010000292.1 GCA_019750475.1 Acetobacteraceae bacterium
CCGCCGCCTCGGCCGAGCGCCGCGCGGCCCCGGCATCGCCGAGCGCGAGCTGAGCCAGCGAGCGACCCGCCATCACCTGGCCGGCGAGCGCGCCCTCGGCCGAGGCGTCGGGCTCGGCGAACTCCCGCAGGATCTCGCGCGGGCGGTTGAGCAGCAGCATGGCCCTGAGCAGGACCGAGGTCGCCGCCGCGCGGTCGGCGCCCCGCTCGAGCGCGGCCCGCGCCTCCTTCTCCGCCGTGTCGCCATCGCCGAGGTCGAGGCTCGATTCGGCCAAGGCCAGGCGGGACGCGCCGCTGGCGGGGTCGGTGCGGACCGCGTTCCGCCACTCGATCTGCGCCGCGCGCAGGTCGCCGCGCGCCTGCGCCGCACGCGCCCGCTCCGGCGAGGCGAAGGCGGGCGGCGCGGCGGCGAGCAGCGCGAACGTCAGGACAAGCCCGGTTCTGGAGCGGAGCAGCATGCGAACCCCCGAGGACGACGCCACCCTCAAGCGTCGCAGTGCCGTCCCCGGTTGCACGGCCTCGTCAGCGCGACCCTTCCTGGAACAGCACCACGCGGACCGTCGCCACGATGATCAGCAGGTCAAGGAACAGGCTCCGGCGCCGCACGTAGTAGAGGTCGTAGGCCAGCTTCTGGCGGGCGTCCTCCACCGAGGCGCCGTAGGGGTAGTTGACCTGCGCCCATCCCGTGATGCCGGGCTTCACGCAGTGGCGGTCGTCGTAGTGGGGGATGACGGCCGCCAGCTTCTCGACGAAGCCGGGACGCTCGGGGCGCGGCCCGACGAAGGCCATGTCGCCCTTCAGGACGTTGAAGACCTGGGGGATCTCGTCGATCCGGGTCAGCCGGATGAAGCGCCCGACGCGCGTGACCCGGGCGTCCTGCTGCGTCGCCCAGACCGGCGCGCCCGTCGCCTCCGCATCGGTCCGCATCGAGCGGAACTTGAAGAGGGTGTAGGGACGGCCGCCCTTCCCGACGCGCTCCTGCCGGTAGAAGACGGGGCCCGGGCTGTCGAGCTTGATCGCCAGCGCGGTCGCCACCAGGAGCGGGAAGGTGAACAGCAGGAGCGCGACGCCGAGCGCGATGTCGAGGCTGCGCCGCACGAACGCCTCCAGCCGGTGGTCCTGCGCGCCGCGGGCCGAGGCGAGCCAGTCGGGCGCCAGCGTCGCGAAGTCGACGCGGCCGGTGGCGCGCTCGATGAACTCCGCGCGGTCGAGGACGGAGATGCCCGCCTCGGCGAGCTGCCCGGCCAGGTCCGGCGCCACCAGGCCGCGCGCGTCGGCCACGACGAGCGAGGCCCGCATCGCGCGCACGCGCTCGACCGTGAGCGTGTCGGGCGTGGCGACGCCGGCGACGTCGAAGAAGGCCGAGTTGCCGTCCTCCGCCCCGGCGGTCGCGGCGCGCACGAGGACGAGCCGGGGCCGCATGAAGCCGCTGCGGCGGGCCGCCGCGAAGGCGATCCGCGTGAAGGTGATGGACAGGACGAAGCTCGCGACGAGGGCCGCCTGCGCCGCCCAGGACGCGGAGCCGATCGTCGGGAACAGGACATGCGTGATGCCGAGCAGCACCACCGCCCCGAGCATCGTCCCCGCGGCCAGGCGGTTCGCCCGCAGCCACCGCTCCGGCTGGTAGAGGCCCGTCGCGCCCGCGATGAGGCCGGCGCAAAGCGCGAGCAGCGCCGCGAAGGCCGCCAGGTCCACCTGGGCGGAGGCGCCCGGGGCGCCGAGACTCAGGATCAGATAGAAGGCACCGAAACAGGCCAACCCTTCCGCCAGGAACAACGCCAGCAGGTCCGATCGGACGCTGTGGCCGAACAGGTTGGTCATCGCCATCACTCCCAGCAATCGAGAGCACCCTCGGCATGCCGGAAGCAACATCCCGCTCCATGCCTTGCTCGTCGCGCCCTGAACGCGGCAAGAGCCGATGCGTCACCGCTCGACGAAGAAACAGATGAGATTCTGCGGCGAAGCTTGTCTCATTTTCAGTTGAGCGCGCGCCGGGGCGCGCATCCGTTCCTTCCGTCGAAGCATCCGCTCCTTGTGCAACCGCGGCACGTTTCGACGACGACTTGAGCAGGACCTTGCGAGCGCCAGCGCAGCCGCGGGCGAGGCGCCGGCGCGGGCGCGATTCGCAAAGCTGGCGTTTGCCGTCGAACGCGACCCCGGCTGCTGCGTTGAGGCATCGCACACCTGACACGGGAAGCGCATCCATGCCCGCACCATCCCGCACCACCCTGACGATCCTGCTCGCCCTCGCGCTCGCGGGCTGCGACCAGCGTGCCGCGCCGCCGGCGACGGGCCTGGCCGCGACGGCCGAGAGCAGCGAGTACATCATCGGTGCCGGCGACACGCTCGGCATCTTCGTCTACCGCGCCCCGGACCTCAGCGTGGACCTCCCGGTCCGCCCGGATGGCCGGCTCTCGATGCCGCTGGTGCCGGACATCATGGCCGCCGGCCGCACGCCGTCGCAGCTCGCGAAGGACATCGAGCAGCGCCTGCGCAACTTCGTCCGCGAGCCGAACGTGACCGTGATGGTGAAGTCCTTCCAGGGCCCGCCGGGACGGCTCGTCCGCGTCATCGGGGAGGCCGCGCAGCCCATCGCCATTCCCTGGCGCGAGGGCATGACGCTGCTCGACGTGCTGATCGCGACGCGCGGGCTGACGCGCTACGCCGCCGGCAACCGGGCCGAGGTGATCCGCCGCGACGCCTCCGGCGGCACGCGCGCGATCCCCGTCCGCCTCGGCAGCCTGCTGCGGGACGGCGACATCACGCAGGACATTCCGATGCATCCCGGCGACACCCTCGTCATCCCGCAGAGCTGGTTCTGATCCATGGAAGCCCTCACGCTCCTCCGCGGCCGCGTGGCCGCCATCTGGCGCTGGCGATGGCCGGCGCTCGCGGTCGCCTGGGTGGTCTGCCTTGCGGGCTGGGCGGCGGTTCAGCTCCTGCCGAACCGGTACCAGGCCAGCGCGCGCATCTACGCCGATGCCGACGCGATCCTGGGGCAGACCCTGCGCGGCATCGCCGTGGACGGCGCGACGGCGGCGCAGGTCGAGACGCTCCAGCGCACCCTGCTCGCGCGTCCCAACCTCGAGCGGGTGGTGGCGCGGACGGACCTCGACGCGCGCGTCACGAGCGAGGCCTCGCGCGAGGCGCTGCTCCGTGATCTCGAGCGGCAGATCCGCCTCACCCCGCAGGCCCGGAACCTGTTCCGCCTCGAATACTCGGACCGCGATCCGCGCGTCGCGCACGACGTGGTGCGCGCCACGCTGAACCTGTTTATCGAGCGCGCGGCCAGCAACGACCGCCAGCAGATGGAGAACGCGCGCGCCTTCGTGAACCAGCAGATCTCCACCTACGAGTCGCAGCTGCGCGAAGCGGAGCGCCGCCGCGCCGAGTTCCGCGCCCGCTACCTCGAACTGCTGCCGAGCGACACGACCGGCGTCTCGCGACTGGAGCAGTCGCGCGCGCGCCTCATGCAGCTGCGCGGCGAGCTGCAGGACGCGCGGGTGCGCCGCGACCTGGTGCAGCGGCAGCTCGACAGCATCCCCGCCACCCTGCCCGGCGAGGTCGTCGGCGGGGGCGGCGGGGGCGCCGGGGCGCAGGCGGAACGCGAGCTGCGCGAGCTGCGCACGCGCTTCACCGACCAGCACCCCGCGGTCCAGGCGCAGCGCCGGATCGTGAACGAGCTCCGCACGGCCGGCGGCGGGGGCGGCGGCGCCGTGCGCCTGCCGCCGCGCGCCAACCCGGCCCGCGAGGCCATGCAGAACCGGCTGGTGGACGCCGAGGCCGATCTCGCCTCGCTCGAACGGCAGGTCCGCACCGAGGAAGGCGAGCTCGAGCGGCTCGAGACCCTGGCGCGGGGCGCGCCGCAGCTCCAGGCGGAGTACACCAACCTCGACCGCGACTACGGCATCCTGCGCCGCAACTACGAGGAGCTGCTCGCCCGGCGCGAATCGCTCCAGATCGCCGGTGCGGCGCGGACCGGCGCCGACCAGGTGCGGCTCGAGGTGATCGAGCCGCCGGTGGTGCCGTCCCAGCCCATCGGGCCCGACCGCCTGCTGTTCTCGGCGGGCGTGCTCGTGGCCGGGCTCGGCGCCGGCGCCGGCTTCGCGGTGCTGCTCGGCCTCGCGGACCGCACCTTCCGCAGCCTGCATGACCTCCGCCAGCTCGGCCTGCCGGTGCTCGGCGCGATCTCCTCGGCCGTCTCGCCGCGGCGCCGCGGGAGCGTTCTGGCCTTCGGCGGCGCGGTGGCGCTGCTCCTGCTCTGCTTCGGCGCCGTCGTCAGCGGTGGCCCCCATCTCGTCGCAAGGATGCTCGCATGACCGGCACGCCCACCCGCGCCCATCTCGTCGAGCGCGCGGTCGAAGCCCTCGGCCGCCCGGACGGGATGGTGGCGCGGCCCACGCCGGGCGGCGGCGCGGCGACCGAGACCCTTCCCCGCCCCGCCCCGCCGCCGCCTGCCCCCGAGGCACGCCCGGCGGAGGCGGCCCCGCGTCCCGTCATCCCGGCCCAGGCGCTGCTGGATGCAGGGCTCGTCCCCGCCGGCGACCGCCGCGTGCGCCAGCGCGAGGAGCTGTCGGTCGTCCAGAACAAAGTGATCCTCACCGTGCGCTCCATGCCCGCGACGCCGGGGCGCAACGCCCGCCTCGTCCTCGTGACCAGCGCGCGGCCGGCCGAGGGCAAGAGCTTCCTGGCCCTCAACCTCGCGGCGATGCTGGCCCACGCCACGCCGCAGCCCGTGCTGCTGGTGGATGCCGACGGCAAGCCCGGCTCGCTCAGCGACAAGCTCGGCTGCGGCGAGGCGCCGGGCCTCCGCACGCTGGCGGCGGATGTGACACGCGCCCCGGTCGGGCTCGTCTTCCCGACGGCGGAGGAGCGCCTCAGCTTCCTGCCCTGCGGCCGCGAACGCGCGCCCGGCCAGGCCATCGCCGCCGCCACGCTCAGGCTTGCCGAGGCGCTGCCGCGGCACCTCATCGTGCTCGACACCCCGCCGGCCCTCGCGACCAGCGAGGCCGCCACGCTCGCGCCCACGGTTGGCCAAGTCCTCGTTGTGGTGCAATCAGGCCGCACTCGCAGGCCAGAGTTGGAAGCGGCGTTGGATATGCTGGACGCGTGCCCCACTCTTCAGCTTGTGTTGAATCAGGCGTCGTCGGGGGCGACCGACGCCTTCGGGGCCTACGGGTACGAAACCCAGGGCTGACACGGCTTGGGGGGCCGGGGCGATGGAACGGTCGAACTGGCGCCGGGTGGGGACCATGGTCCTCCCCGTCGCGATGTTGTCGGTGTTGACGCCGGCCCTCGCGCAGGAAGCGCCGGAGGGTTCGCCGGCGTCGCAGCCGCCTGCGCTGCCGCCGCTCGCGGCGCCGGGTGACCTGCCGCCCGGCGTCCCGTCCAGCCCCACGGCCCCCGAGGTCCGGCTCGGCCGCTTCTTCGACGTGCCCTTCGACGGGGCGCGCCCGGCCAACCCCGGCGAGGCCGGCCCGTCACGGCCCTACGAGATCATCCCGACGCTGACCGCGCGGCTCTTCGCGACGGACAACGCCTTCCCCGGCTCCTCGCGCGGGCGGGCCGACTTCGTCACCTCCATCATCCCGAGCCTGACGGTCACCGCCGACAGCGCCCGCATCGTCGGCCGCGCGACCTACAGCCCCACCGCCGTGTTCCACGCCAATTCGAGCGGGCAGAACCGGGTGGACCACCGCTTCCTCGGCGCCGGCACGATCAGCATCGTCCCCGGTTCCGTCTTCCTCGACCTGCGCGGGACGGCGTCGGTGGTCCCCATCGGCGGCGGGCTGACCTCCGACCTGCCCGAGACCTTCCCGCGCCGCGACACCGCGCAGAACTTCGTCGCCAGCGCCTCCCCCTACTGGATCCACCGCTTCGGCAGCCTCGCGACCTCGATCCTCGGCTACTCCTTCACCTACGCCACGCGCCAGGGCGACACCGCCCGGCTCTCGCCGGGGGCCCTGCCCTTCTTCCGCCCGAGCGAGTTCACCGCCCACACCGGCTTCGCCGCGCTCCGGACCGGGGAGGATTTCGGCCGCCTCGCGGTCGAGGCGCGGGTCCGCGGCACGCTGTTCGAGGGCACCGGCACGCTCGACAACGCGCACCGCGCCCTCGGCATCGTCGAGACGCGATACGCGGTGACGCGCAACGTGCAGGTGCTGGCCGAAGGCGGCTACGAGGACATCGCCTTCAACGGCACGCCCCGCTTCCGCGTCAGCGAGCCCGTCTGGGGCGTGGGCGTGCGGCTCGATCCCGGCCCGAACACGACCATCATCGCGCGCTACCGCCGGCGGGACGGGTTCAACTCGCCGCAGCTCAACGCGCGGGTCGGGCTGGGCGCGCGGACGATCCTGTTCGCTCGCTACGAGGACCGCCTGCAGACGCAGCTCGTCCAGACGGCCGACCTGCTCGAGACGGTCAGCTTCGACGAGCTCGGCAACCCGGTGGACAGCCGGACCGGCGCCCCGGTCCCCGAGATCGGCGGCAGCGGCCTGCTGACGCAGCAGAACGGCCTGTTCCGCACGCGCCGCGGCGACGCCTCCCTGACCTACTTCCTGGACCGTGACACCTTCACCCTGACCTTCCGGCACGAGCAGCGGCGCGTCGTGGCGCTCGACCCCGGGACTGCCGCCTTCAGCCAGGAGAGCAACTCGGCCGGCCTGATCTGGACCCGGGCCCTGTCCGATCAGACGAGCGCGAGCGCGCAGTTCCAGTACGGCCGGTTCAGCACCCCGGGCATCGCGCGCGACAGCGACGGCTACACCTTCCGCGCCACGCTGCGGCACCGGTTCAACGAGACGCTGGTCGGGTCGATCCAGTACCAGCTGACCAACCGCTCGACATCTCTCGCGCCCTTCGCGACGCAGCTGAACCCGAGCGGCAGCCTCCAGAACGCCCTGATCGCGACCCTGACGAAGCGCTTCTGACCGCCGGCGGGGCGGCCCGCCGGGAGCGACGGGCAGCCATTCAGCGCCGCGTCAGGAAACTTCCAGCCGCTCGCGCGTTACTTGGCCGTGGGTGCTCCACCCCCGGGACCGAGCTGCAATGCTGATCGAACACTACGGGCTGCGCGAGCACCCGTTCCTCATGACCCCCGACCCCCGGCTGTTCTACCCGAGCCAGGGGCACGCGCGCGCCTACGCGCACCTCACCTACGGCCTCGCGCAGCGCGAGGGCTTCGTCATCGTCACCGGCGAGGTCGGCGCCGGCAAGACGACCCTGATCGAGCGGCTGTGCGGCGAGCTGGACCCCACGCTCTACGCCGTCGCCCGCGTCGCGACGACGCAGGTCCAGGGCGATGACCTGCTCCGCCTCGTCGCCCACGCCTTCCACGTGCCGCCCGACGGAACCAAGGCCGCGCTGCTGACCGGCATCGCCGACGCGCTGCGCCAGGGCGCCGCGGCCGGGCGGCGGCACCTGCTGATCGTGGACGAGGCGCAGGCCCTCTCGCCCTCGGCGCTGGAGGAGCTGCGCATGCTCTCCAACATCACGGATGACGGGCGCGCCCTGTTGCAGACGCTGCTGCTCGGCCAGCCGCAGCTGCGCCGCCTGCTGGCCAGCCCCGACCTGGACCAGCTCCGCCAGCGCGTCCTCGCCTCCTACCACCTGAGCGGCCTCTCGCGCGAGGAGACGCACGCCTATGTCGAGCACCGGCTGCGCGCCGCGGGCTGGAGCGGCTCGCCCCGCTGGGAGGAGGAGGCGCTCGACGTCGTCCATCGCCACAGCGGCGGCATCCCGCGCCGGATCAACCGCCTCTGCTCGCGGGTGCTGCTGGCCGGCGCGCTCGATGGCAGCGACCTGTTCACGCCCGCCATGGTCGAGGGCACGGCGCTGGAGCTGGAGGACGACCTGGGCGCCGGCCTGCCCGACGCGGCCCCGTCCCGCCCCGTCGGCCAGCCCCTCCAGCTGACGGAGCTGACGCACCGCCTGGACGTCCTCGAACGCGCGACGCAGCGGCAGGAGCGCCTGTTCAACCGGCTGATGGACCTCGTCTCCGAGATGGGGCGCCGCTGAGCATGCGTCGCCCGGTGCACCGTCCGCGCAACGCCATGAGCGTGGACGTGGAGGATTGGTTCCAGGTCCAGGCCTTCGCCGGCTGCATCCCGCGCAGCGACTGGGAGGGGCTGGAGCGGCGGGTCGTCGCCAACACCGACCGCATCCTGGACGGCTTCGCCGCCCAGGGCGTGCGCGCCACCTTCTTCACCCTCGGCTGGGTGGCGGAGCGGCATCCGCAGCTGCTGCGGCGGATCGTCGCCGCGGGCCATGAGCTGGCCAGCCACGGGCACGAGCCGGTGCACGCCCTGACGCCGCAGGCCTTCCGCGGCGACATCCGCCGCGCCAAGGCCGCGCTCGAGGATGCGGCCGGCGTCGAGGTGCTGGGCTACCGCGCGCCCACCTTCTCCATCGGTCCGCGCACGCCCTGGGCGCACCCGATCCTGGCGGAGGAGGGCCACGCCTATTCCTCCTCGGTGTTCCCCGTGAAGCACGACCTCTACGGCGCGCCCGACGCGCCCCGCGGGCCGCACCGGCCACGGCCCGACGGGGTGGTCGAGTTGCCGATGACGACGCTGCGCCTCGCCGGCCGCAACCTGCCCTGCGCGGGCGGCGGCTGGTTCCGCCTCCTGCCCTATCCCGTGTTCCGGACGGCGCTGCGCCAGGTGAACAGGACCGAGCACATCCCCGGCATCTTCTACTTCCACCCCTGGGAGCTGGACGCGGCGCAGCCCCGCGTCGCGGAGGCGTCGCGGCTGTCCCGCTTCCGCCACTACACCGGGCTCGGCGCCATGCCGGGCCGGCTCGACCGGCTGTTGCGCGACTTTGCGTGGGATCGCATGGACCGCGTCTTCGCGCGGCACATCGGCACGGTGCAGCTCGCGGCGCCCGAACTGGAAGGGCGCCCCGCATGAGCATCCGCATCCGCGAACTCGACGGGGCGAGCGAGCCGGCCTGGGACCGGTTCGTCCGGGCGACGCCGGCCGCGACCTTCTTCCACCTCTCGCCCTGGTCGCGCGTCATCCGCGAGGCCTTCGGCCACGCGACGCATTACTGCTACGCCGAGCGCGACGGGGCGATCCTCGGCGTGCTGCCGCTCGCGCGGATGAAGACGGCGCTGTTCGGCGACGTCCTCGCCTCCACACCCTTCTGCGTCTACGGCGGCAGCGTCGCCGTCGAGGCGGAGGCGGCGCGGGCGCTGGAGGCGCACGCGCTCTCCCTGCAGAAGCGCCTCGGCGTCCCGGTGCTCGAGTTCCGCCGCGACGACGCGCCCGACGAGGGGTGGGAGGAACGGCCCAGCCTCTACTTCACCTTCCGCAAGCCCATCGTCATCACCGGCGACGACACGAAGGACATGGAGCGCAACATCCCCCGCAAGCAGCGGGCGGAGGTGCGCAAGGCCCTCAAGCGCGGGCTCCACGCCAGCACCAACACCGATGTGGACACGCTGCACGCCGTCTACGCCGAGAGCGTCCGCAACCTCGGATCGCCGGTGTTCCCGAAGCGCTACTTCCGCCTGCTGCTCGAGGCCTTCGGCGGTGAGGCCGACGTGACGACGGTGTGGCACGAGGGGCGCGCCGTGTCCTCGGTCCTGTCCTTCCATTTCCGCGACCAGGTGCTGCCCTATTACGGCGGCGGCACGCGCGAGGCGCGTGGCACCTCCGCCAACGAGCTGATGTACTGGGAGGTGATGCGCCGCGCCGGCGGCGAGCGCGGGGCCGCGCTGTTCGATTTCGGCCGCAGCAAGGAAGGCACGGGCGCCTTCGACTACAAGAAGAACTGGGGCTTCGCGCCGCAGCCGCTGCACTACTGCTACCGCCTGGCGGAAGGCGCGCGCATCCCCGACAACAACCCGAACAACCCGAAGTACCGCCTGTTCATCGCCGCGTGGAAGCGCCTGCCGGTGCCGGTGGCCAATCTCCTGGGTCCGCCTCTCGTGCGGGGGCTCGGATGAGCGCCTCGGCCATCCTCCCCGCCGCGACGGCCAGGCCGGGCGCGCGCGGGCGCCTGCTCTTCCTCGCGCACCGCATCCCCTACCCGCCCATGAAGGGCGAGAAGATCCGCGCCTATCACCAGCTGCGCCATCTCGGGCGGGAATGGACCGTGGATCTCGGCTGCGTCGTGGACCAGCCGGAGGATCTCCGGCACCTGCCGGCGCTGCGCGAGCTCTGCGCCGAGCTCTGCGCCCCCTATCTGCGCGCCGGGTGGCGCGGCGCGGCGCGGGCGCTCGCCCGCGCGAGGCCCGGCGCACCGCTGACGCTGGGCTGGTTCCACGCGCCCATCCTGGCCCGCTGGGTGCGGGACGGCCTGGCCGCGGGGCGCTGGGATGCCGCCTTCGTCTATTCCTCGGCCCTCGCGCCGCTGCTGATGGGCACGAAGCTGCCGCGCATCCTCGACCTGGTGGACGTCGATTCCGCGAAATGGGCCGCCTATGCCGAGGAGGGCGGGCGCTTCCCCATGCGCGCCGTGTGGCGGCGGGAAGCGCGCACGCTGCTCGCCTTCGAGCGGCAGGCGGCGCTCGATTTCGACCGGACGCTGTTCGTCTCGGAGCAGGAGGCGGCGCATTTCGCCGCGCTCGCGCCCGAGGCCGCCGCGCGGCTCGACCATGTGGACAACGGCGTCGAGCTGTCGCGCTTCGACCCGGCCGGCACCTACGCCAACCCCTATGGCGCGGCCCCGGTCCTCGTCTTCACGGGCACGATGGACTACCGGCCGAACATGGACGCGGTCGCCTGGTTCGCGCGCGAGGTGATGCCCCTCCTGCGCGGCCGGCAGCCGGCGCCCGAGTTCTGGATCGTCGGCGCCAACCCCGCGCCGGCCGTGCTGGCGCTGGCGGCCCTGCCCGGCATCCGCGTCACCGGGCCGGTGCCCGACATCCGCCCCTACATCGCCCACGCCGCGGCGGCCGTCGCGCCGCTGCGCATCGCCCGCGGCATCCAGAACAAGGTGCTGGAGGCGATGGCGATGGCCCGGCCCGTCATCGCCAGCCCCCAGGCCTTCGAAGGCGTCAGGGCCTCGCCCGGGCGCGACCTCCTCGTGGCCGACACGGCGACGGCCATGGCGGCGCGGATCGCGGAGGTGCTGGACGGCGCCCATGGCGGGATCGGCGAGCGCGCGCGGCAGGCGGTGATGGCGACCCATGACTGGGGCGCGACGCTCGCGCGCCTCGACACGGCGCTCGCCGCCGTGCTCCCCCGCTGATGGGCGTGTCGGTCGCCGCGGGCGAGACCTCCGTCTGGCGCACGCCGCTGGTGCTGCTCGGCGCCGGCATCCTCCTCCTGCTGTGGGTGTTCGGAACGGAGGCGAGCGACGCCGTCCGCATCTGGAGCAGCTCCGCCGCCTACAACCACGGCTTCATGGTGCTGCCGATCGCCGCCTGGCTCGCCTGGCAGCGGCGGCACCGCCTCGCGGAGCTGGCGCCGCGGCCCGCGCCGCTGCTCGGCCTGGCGGCGCTGCCTTGCGCCGTGGCCTGGCTCGCCGCCGAGCGCCTCGGCATCATGGAGGGGCGGCAGTTCGCCGCGCTGGGCATGATGGTGGCGCTGGTCCCGGCGGTGCTGGGCTGGCGCGTCGCGCGGGCCTTCGCCGTGCCGCTCGCCTATCTCGTGTTCCTCGTGCCCTTCGGCGAGTTCACGGTGCCGTGGCTGCAAGACGTGACGGCGCGGATGGTGGATGCCGGGCTCGACCTCACGGGCATCCCGCACTTCACCGACGGCCTCATCATCGAGATCCCCGAGGGCCAGTTCCACATCGCCGAGGCCTGCGCCGGGCTCCGCTTCATCATCGCGGCACTCGCCTTCGGCGCGCTCTACGCCGCCGTCATGTTCCGCAGCCCCGGGCGGCGGGCGATCGTGATGGCGCTGGCGCTCGCGGTTCCCGTGCTGGCCAACGGCGTGCGCGCCTGGGGCCTGGTCGTGCTCGGGCATGTCCAGGGCAGCGCCGCGGCGGTCGAGGCCGACCACCTGCTCTATGGCTGGGTGTTCTTCTCGCTCGTCCTGGTGCTGCTGATCCTGGCCGGGCTGCCCTTCCGGCAGGACAGCGCCACGCCCCCGATCCTCGACCGCGACGCCCCGCCCGCGCCGCGCCCGGCGGTGGCCCTGATCGCCGCGGCGCTCGCGCTGGCCCCGGCCCT
>JAIEOO010000442.1 GCA_019750475.1 Acetobacteraceae bacterium
GGACGGCGCTCGTCGCCGACCTCGCGGCCACGCAGCACCGGCTGGCGGCGGCGCGGCTGCGCGGCGCACCGGACCTGTCGGCGGAGACGCGGCGCCTCGCCCGCGATGCCTCCCGCCACGCCGATTTCGCGGCGGTCACGGTCGCCGTGCGGGCGCTGGCGGGGTCGGCGTGATCACGCCTCGGGGATGGTCATCCCGGGCTCGATCCGGCCGCGGGTGCGGCGGCCGCGGCTGAGCTCGGCCACGACGCCGTGCAGGGTGCGGAGCTCCTGCTCCGTCACCTCGCCGCGGACGAACCAGTGGCGCAGGTTGCGCACCATGCCGGCGCGCTTCGGCGCGTTGCGGAGGAAGCCGCAGGCGTCCAGCTCATCCACCAGATGCGCCATGAAGTTCTCGAGCTCGCCCCTGGTGGCGACGCGCGTCTTGTGGGTCTGGAAGTCGCGCGGCGGGGTGGCGTCGGCGGCGGTCCACCACTCATAGGCCATGACCATCACCGCCTGGGCCAGGTTGAGCGAGTTGAAGGCCGGGTTCAGCGGGTAGCGCACCAGCGTGTCGGCCCGCGCCAGGTCCTCCGCCGTCAGACCCGCGCGCTCCGGCCCGAACAGGATGGCGGCGCGCAGCCCGCGCGCGTTGGCGGCGCGCAGATCGCTGGCCGCCTCGCGCGCCGTGGCGACGGGCACGACGACGTGGCGCGGGCGCGGGCAGGTGGCGAAGACGCGGTGGCAATCGGCGACCGCCTCGTCCACCGTGGCGTGCAGCGTCGCCGCCTCCAGGATGCGGTCGGCGCCGGAGGCCGCGGCCCAGGCCCGGTCCTGCGGCCAGCCGTCGCGGGGTGCTACGAGGCGCAGGTGGAACAGCCCGCCATTGGCCATGGCGCGGGCCGTCGCGCCGATGTTGTCGGCGAGCTGCGGGTTCACCAGCACGACCACGGGCGTCTCGCCCGCCGGCGGCTCCAGCGGCGCGGCCCCTTCCGCGTCGCGCGTCATCCGGCGCTCGCGCTCATGCGGGAGTCGCCGCGCGCGTGATTCACCGCTTCGGCGCCGCCTCCGTGGATCACGCGGGTGCCGCTGCGCGCGTGATTCACCGCTTCGGCTTCGCCTCCGCGGATCACGCAGGAGCCGCTGCGCGCGTGCTTCACCGCTTCGGCTTCGCCTCCGCGGATCACGCGCGGGGGAGCCTGGCCAGGATCGTGCGCATCTGGGCGATCTCGCGCTCCTGCTCGCGGATGATGGCCTCGGCCAGCGCGCGGATCTCCGGGTCGCGGCCGTGGCGCAGCACGATGCGCGCCATCTCGATCGCGCCCTCGTGGTGCGGGATCATGCCCTGGACGAAGTCGCGGTCGGCGTTGCCGGTGAAGCGGATGTCCATCGCACGGTGCATGCGCTCGCCTGCGGCGCGGAACTCCCGCGTCGAGGCGGGCTCGTTCGCGCCCCCCGCGCTCGCGGCGGGGCGGGAGCCGTGGCCGGCATGCTGGGCATTCGCGGTCTTGGCCCCGGTGGTCTGGGCGATGCCGATGGCGGCGGCGGCGATGAGGGCGGCGCGGCGGTCCATGGTGTGTCTCCTTCGCTGGAACCACCGGAAGCCTGGGGCTTCCGGCGAGGGGAAGGTCAAGCGCGGCGCCAGGTGGTGCCGTGGGGCCCGTCCTCCAGCAGGATGCCGCCGGCCTTCAGCTCGTCGCGGATGCGGTCGGCCTCCGCGAAATTCCTGGCCTTCCGGGCCGCGAGACGCGCCGCGATGGCGGCCTCGATGGCGGAGGCATCGTCGCCCCCGCGCAGCCAAGCGCCAGGCTCGCTCGCATAGAGGCCCAGCACCTCGGCCGCGACACGCAGCGAGGCCGCGGCGACGCCCGCCGCCGGCGCCGCCTCCCGCCCCAGGCGGCGCAGCACGGCGGCCGCCGAGCCACCCACCGTCGCGACATTCTCCAGCGTGCGGAGGTCCCGCAGGCGGGACAGCGCGAGCGGTGTGTTGAGGTCGTCCGTCAGCGGCTCCAGCACCCAATCGGTCAGCGTCCGGTCGGGTTCGGCGGGCGCGGCGCGCTCGAGCGTGGCGTAGGTGTCGGTCAGCTCCTGCCGGCAATCGTCCAGCGCCGACGTCGTGAAGTCGAGGTCGCCGCGGTAATGGGTGCGCAGCAGCAGCAATCGAAACGCCTCGCCGGCCCAGGGCCCGAGCGAGAGGATGTCCTGCACCGTCCGGAAATTGCCGAGCGACTTCGACATCTTCTCGCCGTCCACGAGCAGCATGCCGTTGTGCAGCCAGACATTCGCCATGGTGGGCGTGCCGAAGGCGCAGCGGCTCTGCGCCACCTCGTTCTCATGGTGCGGGAACAGCAGGTCGTGCCCGCCGCCATGGATGTCGAAGCGCTCGCCGAGATGCTTCCAGGACATGGCGGAGCACTCGATGTGCCAGCCCGGCCGGCCGCGGCCCCAGGGGCTGTCCCAGCCCGGCGTCTCGGCATCCGAGGGCTTCCACAGCACGAAGTCGCCGGGGTCGCGCTTGTAGGGCGCGACGTCGATGCGCGCGCCGGCGATCAGCTCGTCGCGCGAACGGCCGGAGAGGGCGCCGTAGTCGGCGAAGGAGCCGACGGCGAACAGCACATGGCCTCCGGCTGCATAGGCGTGGCCGCGCGCGATCAGCCGCTCGGTCAGGGCGATCATCTCGGCGATGTGGCCGGTGGCGGTCGGCTCCACATCGGGCGGCAGGGCGCCGAGGGCCGCCATGTCGCGGTGGAAATCGGCTGTGGTGCGCGCCGTGATGGCCGAGATCGGCTCCCCGCTCTCCCGCGCGCGGGCGTTGATCTTGTCGTCCACGTCGGTGATGTTCCGGACGTAGGTGACCTTCGGGTAGAGCCGCCGCAGCAGCCGCGCCAGCACGTCGAAGACGACCACGGGCCGGGCGTTGCCGAGATGCGCGAGGTCGTAGACCGTCGGGCCGCAGACATACATGCGCACATGGGTCGGATCGATCGGCCGGAACGGCTCCTCGCGGCGGGTGAGGCTGTTGTGCAGGCGGAGTTCGGTCATCGGGGCCGGTCCATCGCGCCGGAGGCGCGTCAACGCAAGTGGCTTGCCAGCAGGGACCACGCGCAAGGGGCGCGGGCGGCGGGGCGCTTCAGCAGCGCCGGCAGGCGGGGACCAGGGCCATGGCCCGAACCTGCGCCCTGCCCCGCCCGTTTTCAAGCCGGAAGAGTCCGCGGATCAGCCCGGAAGCCGCTCCCGCACCCGCGCCGCGCCCATCAGCGGCAGCAACGCCTTGAGATCCGGCCCCTTGTCCTCCCCCGTGAGGGCCAGGCGCAGCGGCAGGAACAGCGCCTTCCCCTTGCGGCCGGTCGCGGCCTTCAGCGCCTCGGTCCAGGCGCCCCAGGTGCCCTCGTCCCAGGGCTCGGGCGGGAGGGCGACGCGGGCGGCGCGCAGGAACTCCGCCTCCTCCGGCTGGTCGGGCGGCACGATGCGGCCGGCCGCCACCTCCCACCAGTGCTTCGCCTCGGGCAGCAGGTCCACATTGCCGCGGACCACGTTCCAGAAGCGCTCGTCGGCGCCGTCCGGCAGGCGTTCGCGCACGGCGTCGAAGGGCAGGCCGTGCAGCAGCTTCTTGTTGAGCGCCAGCATCTGCCGCAGGTCGAAGCGCGGCGAGGCGTGACTGACATCGGACAGCGAGAAATCCTCCACCAGCTCCCGCGCCGAGGCCGGGTGCGGATCGCGCGAGGTGCCGAGGCCCGCGAGGTAGCCGGTGATCGCCGCGGGCTCCACGCCGTCCCGCCGCAGCTGCCGCAGCGAGAGCGACCCGATGCGCTTCGATAGCGGCCCGCCATCGCTGTCGAGCAGCAGCGGCAGATGCGCGAAGGCGACGCGGCCGCCGGCCAGCGCCTCCCAGATGTCGAGCTGGATGCCCGTGTTCGTCACGTGGTCCTCGCCGCGGACGATATGGGTGATGCCCATCTCGATGTCGTCCACGACGGAGGTGAAGGTGTAGAGCGGCGATCCGTCGGCGCGCACCAGCACGGGGTCCGAGAGCGTCGGCAGCTTCACGACGCGCCGGCCGAGCACGCCGTCCTCCCACTCGACGCTGCGGCCGGAGAGCCTGAAGCGCCAATAGGGCGCCTTCCCGTTGGCGAGCGCCTTCTCGTACTGCTCCGGCGTCATCTTCAGCGCGGCGCGGTCATAGACCGGCGGGCGCCCCTGGCGGCGCTGCTGCTCGCGCTTGTAGTTCAGCTCCTCCTCGGTCTCGAAGCACGGGTAGAGGCGGCCGGACGCCTTGAGCCGCTCGGCGGCGGCGGCGTAGCGGTCGAGCCGGTCCGACTGGCGGGCGAAGCCGTCCCAGTCGAGGCCGAGCCAGCGCAGATCCTCCTCGATGCCCTGGGCGTATTCGGGCTTGGAGCGGCCGGTGTCCGTGTCGTCGAGGCGCAGCCACATCTGCCCGCCATTCCGCCGCGCGACGAGCCAGTTGGCCACCGCGACGCGGGCGTTGCCGACATGGAGATACCCCGTGGGCGAGGGCGCGAAGCGGAGCTTCATGCCTCGTCCTCCTCATCCTCGTCGTCGGTATCGCGCCTTGGGTCGAGCACCCGCCAGTTGCGGTCCTCGGCGTCGCGCGGGGGCTGCGCGGCGAAGGCCGCGATCTCCGCCCCGCTCCGCCAGGCACCCTCGGCGGCGCCCGTCACCTCGGCATCCTCGCCGAAGGCGAACCAGGCGTCGCGCACCTGATCGGCCGACATGCCGGGGCCGCGGCACACCTCCATGCTGTCGCGCACGCGGCGGCGCGCAAAGGCATTCGCATGGGCCAGAGAGGTGAAGCCGCGCACGACCTCCACCGGCTCGGCGCCATTGCCGCCGGACAGGTCCATGATCCGCACCTCGATGTCCTGGGCGGAGCCCAGGATGTCCTGCTCGATGCTCAAGAGACGAGCCCCGTGAAACCGTTGGTGATGGGGTAGCGCCGGTCACGCCCGAAGGCGCGGCGGCCGATCTTCACCCCGGGCGGCGCCTGGCGGCGCTTGTACTCGGCGCGGTCCAGCATCTTCCAAACGCGGACCACCGTCGCGCGATCATGGCCCTGCGCCACCACCTCGTCTACGCCGCGCTCCTCCTCGACGAGGGCGTGCAGGATCGCATCCAGCACCTCATAGGGCGGCAGGGTGTCCTGGTCCTTCTGGTCGGGCTTGAGCTCCGCGCTGGGCGGCTTCGTGATCACCCGCTCGGGCATCACGGCGCCTTCGGGTCCGAGCGACCCCGGCGGCCGCGTCGTGTTCCGCCAGCGGCACAGCGCGAAGACATCGGTCTTGTACACGTCCTTCAGCACGGAATAGCCGCCGCACATGTCGCCATAGATGGTGGCGTAGCCCGTGCTCATCTCGCTCTTGTTGCCGGTGGTCAGCAGCATGTCGCCGAACTTGTTGCTCATCGCCATCAGCGTGATGCCGCGGATGCGCGACTGCAGGTTCTGCTCCGTGATGCCAAAGGGGTCATCATTCGGACGGTTGCCGAAGGCGGGCGCGAGCATGGCGTGGAACGCCGCCATCGCCGGCCCGATCGCCACGTTGTCGTAGCGGATGCCGAGCAGCCGCGCGCATTCCGCCGCGTCCTCCAGGCTCTCCCCGCTGGTGTAGGGGGAGGGCATCATGACCGCCCGCACCCGCTCGGGCCCCAGCGCGTCCACGGCCACGGCGGCGGAGAGCGCGCTGTCGATGCCGCCCGAGAGGCCGAGGATCACGCCCGGGAAGCGGTTCTTGTTCACGTAGTCGCGCAGCCCCAGCACCATCGCCTGGTAGATCTGCTCGATGCGCGGCAGCACGGCCGGCAGGGGCTGCCTGGCGCATACCCAGCCATCGGCGCCGCGCGTCCACTCCGTCAGCGTCAGCGCCTCGGCGAAGGCGGGCATCCGCAGGGCGAGGGAGCGGTCGGCGTTCAGCACGAAGGACGCGCCCTCGAACACCAGCTCGTCCTGGCCGCACATCTGGTTGAGGAAGACGAAGGGCAGCCCCGTCTCCACCACGCGGGACACCGCCAGATCCACGCGCCAATCCATCTTCTCGGCCTCGAAGGGGGAGCCGTTGATGGATAGCAGCAGCTCCGCCCCGCTCTCGGCCAGCGTCTCGCTCACCGTCGGGAACCACCAATCCTCGCAGACCATGAGGCCGATGCGCACGCCGCGGAACACCACCGGGCCGGGCACGGGCCCGGCATCGAACACGCGCTTGTCGTCGAACACGCCGTAATTCGGCAGCTCGTGCTTGGCGCGGCGCGTGACGATCTTCCCGCCATCCAGCAGGTAGGAGGCGTTGTAGAGCTTCTGCCCGTCATGCCACGGGCCGCCCAGGATCACGCCCGGTCCGCCATCCGCGGTCTCGGCCGCCAGCGCCTCGATCTCGGCCATGCAGGCCGCGCGGAAGGCAGGCTTCAGCACGAGGTCCTCGGGCGGATAGCCGGCGATGGAGAATTCCGGCGTCACCAGCAGGTCGGCGCCCATCGCCGCGGCCTCGGCCCGCAGCGCGCGGATGCGGGCGGCATTCGCCGTCACCGCGCCTTCGTGCGGGTTGAACTGGGCGAGGGCGATGCGCAGCCGGTCCGTCATGATCCGGAGGTAGGCTCCACCCGCCCCCCGGTCAACGCGCGGGGCCAGGCGGACCGGCGGGCCGAAGCCCCTCCGGTCAGCGGGCCTTCAGCGTCGCGAACATCAGCACCTTGCGGTCGAGGTCGAAGCTGGCATGCGGGCTCTGCTGGAACAGCTTGAGGATGGCGGCCATGTCCTCCGCCTCCGGCGCCAGGATGTACTCCTCGACGCCGCCATCGAGGATGAGCTGCAGGGTGAAGCGTCCCTCCTCGCCCCGCGCGCGCTCCGTCCAGGAGGCCTGGATGTCGGTCACCTGCCGCACCTTGTAGCGGCGCTCCATCTGCTGCGAATCCGACATGCCTCATCCTCCTCCGCGCCGGGGAAGGCCCCCGGCCGGAGCGGGAATGACGGGCGATGCCGCGCGGTTTCAGCGCTTCAGGAAGGCGGCGAAGACCGCCTGGGCCTCCGCGCTCCTCAGCCGCTCGGCGAAGCTGACGCGCTCGGCCGCCATCGCGGCCCGCACCGCCTCCCGCAGGGGGGCGCGGATCAGCCGCTTGCTCTCGGCCATGGCGGCCGGCGGCAGGGAGGCCAGGTGGTGCGCCATGGCGAAGGCGGCGCTGTCCACCTCGGCGTCCGGGACGGCGCGGGTCGCGAGCCCGGCCTCGGCCGCCTGCGCGCCCGAGAAGGGCTCGCCCGACAGCAGCCACCAGCTCGCCCGGGCGAGGCCGACGCGATGCGCCAGCAGCACCGAGGATCCCGCCTCCGGCACCAGGGCCAGCCTGGCGAAGGGCAGCATCAGCCGCGCCGTCTCGCTCGCGACCACCGCATCGGCGTGCAGCAGCGCCGTCGTGCCGATGCCGACCGCGTGGCCGCGCACCGCGGCCACCAGCGGCTTCGGGAAGTCCACCAGCACCTCGAGGAAGGCGAAGGCGGGCGACGCCCCCTCCCCCCGGTTGGCGAAGTCGGCGATGTCGTTGCCCGCGCAGAAATCCGGCCCGCCGGCGAGCAGCACGGCGCGCACCGCCCCGTCCTCCTGCGCGGCGCGCAGCCCTTCGGCCAGGGCGTCGTACATGGCGCGGGTCAGCGCGTTCTTCTTCTCGGGGCGCGCCAGGCGGAGCACGCGCACCGCGCCTTCGGTGGTGATCTCGACGGTCATGGTTTGAGCCTACCCGGAAAGGTCCTCGGCCCAAAAGAAACAGGGAGGGGCCGGCGGTGCTTCTCCGCCGCGGGGGCATCGCGCGGCTTGCCGATACCGCCCGGTATCGGCCGCACCACGCGCCTGCCCGGGACGAAAAATCCCTCGCCGGCTCATCGCCGGAGGCCTCTCCGGACAGGCTCTCAGAAAATCCCGGAGAACGGAAGGATGGCGAGGGGATGGCCCGGGGCGACGCTCGTCACCTCCTCGGGCAGTTCGGCGAAGGCGTGGCTCTCCGTGAGCGACGAGAGCAGCCCCGCCCCCTCGCGCGCGAACTTGTCGGCGGCCAGCACGCCGTCGTCGTGGGAGAGCGTCACGCGCACATACTCCCGCCTGCCCTGCTTCTTGCGGTAGGTGAAGCGCGCCTCGGCCGGGAAGCGCGCCAGCGCCTCCGGCCGCGCGCCGGCCAGCCGCAGCACGAGCGGCCGCGCCAGATGCAGGAAGGTGACCACCGCCGCGACCGGATTGCCCGGCAACCCCACCACGGGCGTGCCGCGCACCACCCCCATCGCCGCCGGCCGCCCGGGCTTCACCGCCAGCCGCCAGAAGACCAGCCGCCCGCCCGCCTCGATCGCGGCGCGGACGTGATCCTCCTCCCCCGTCGAGACGCCGCCGGACGTCAACAGCAGGTCCTGCGCCCCCGCGGCCTCGTGCAAAGCCGACGCCGTCCGCGCCGCGTCATCCGGCAGGATGCCGAGATCCGTCACCGCGCAAGGCAGCCGCGCCAGCATCGCCATCAGCGTGAAGCGGTTGCTGTCATGCGTCTGCGCCGGCCCCAGCGCCTCACCCGGCGAAGCCAGCTCATCCCCGGTCGAGAAGACGCCGACGCGCAACAGGGGCCGCACCTCCAGCGCGGCGAAACCGAGCGCCGCGGCCATCCCGACCTCCGGCGCGCGGAGCCGCGTGCCGCCCGCCAGCGCCACCTGGCCGGCCGCCACATCCTCCCCCGGCGGGCGCGCATTGGCGCCGCGCTT
The DNA here is from genome assembly GCA_019750475.1 of Acetobacteraceae bacterium. Taxonomy (GTDB): domain Bacteria; phylum Pseudomonadota; class Alphaproteobacteria; order Acetobacterales; family Acetobacteraceae; genus Roseococcus. The sequence continues at coordinate 8,716 of JAIEOO010000442.1, forward strand.
CAAGCCCGGCGGCAACAGCAGCACCTCGCCCTCGAGCCGCGCATCCTCCTGCATCATCACCGTGTCGGCGCCCGGCGGCATGGGCGCGCCGGTGAAGATGCGCACCGCCGCCCCCGCCGGCACCGGCCCGCCCGACGCCCCCGCCGCGACACGCCCCGCAAGCCGCAGCCGCGTCTCGCCCTCCGCCGCCAGGTCCGCGTGACGGAAGGCATAGCCATCCACCGCCGAGTTGAAGAACGGCGGCAAGGGATGCGGCGCGACGAGATCGGCCGCCAACACCCGCCCCAAGGCCGACGTCAGCGCCACACGCTCCGCCCCACCCACCGGCGCCACACGCTCGGCAATCAAGGCCTGCGCCGCCTCGACCGAGAGGAGCGGACCACCAAACGCGAAGCAATCGTCGGACAACTGAGCCATGCGCGTGGCAGCCTAGGGCAGGCCGGGCAGGGCTGGAACGGGGGATGCCGGGAGGGCGCTGCCCTCCCGGACCCTCCCGCTGGGGGCCTACGAGGCCCCCAGGCCCCCGCGGTGACTTTGTGATGGGCGCTGAGGGAGGGGCCGGCGCGAGCGCAAGGCCCTGCGGTCCCTCTGTGCCCCTCCCTCAACGCCCATAAGTCTCGGCAGGGGTTTGGGGAGCCCCAGGCTCCCCAACGGGGGTCCGGGGGCAGCGCCCCCGGTGTCCCGCCTACAGCGCCCCGCCGCGGCGGCCGGCCATGGCGCCGAGGCGCAGGCGCAGGGCGTTGAGTTTGATGAAGCCTTGGGCGTCGAACTGGTCGTACGCGCCCTGGTCGTCTTCGAAGGTGACGTGCTTCATCGAGTAGAGGCTGTTGGGTGACTGGCGGCCGCTGACGATGGTGTTGCCCTTGTAGAGTTTCAGGCGGACGGTGCCGGTGACGCTCTTCTGGCTTTCGTCGATGAGGGCCTGGAGCATGCGGCGTTCGGGGGCGAACCAGAAGCCGTTGTAGATGCACTCCGCGTAGCGGGGCATCAGCGAGTCCTTCAGGTGGGCGGCTTCGCGGTCGAGTGTGATGCTCTCCATCGCGCGGTGGGCGACGTAGAGGATGGTGCCGCCGGGGGTTTCGTAGCAGCCGCGGGACTTCATGCCGACGAAGCGGTTCTCGACCAGGTCGAGGCGGCCGATGCCGTTTTCCTTGCCGAGGGCGTTGAGGCGCGTCAGCAGCGTGGCGGGCGAGAGGCGTTCGCCGTTGATGCCGACGGCGTCACCGCGTTCGAATTCGATGGTGATGTCCGTCGCGCGGTCGGGCGCGTCCATGGGGGCGGTGGTGCGTTGCCAGACCATTTCGTCCGGCGCGTCCCACGGTTCCTCGAGGATTTTGCCTTCGCTGCTGCTGTGCAGGAGGTTGGCGTCCACGCTGAAGGGCGCTTCGCCGCGCTTGTCCTTCGCGATGGGGATCTGGTGTTGTTCGGCGAATTCGATGAGGCGCGTGCGGGAGGTGAGTTCCCATTCGCGCCAGGGGGCGATGATTTTGATGTCCGGCTTCAGCGCGTAGTAGCTGAGTTCGAAGCGGACCTGATCGTTGCCCTTGCCGGTGGCGCCGTGGCTGACGGCGTCCGCGCCCACTTGTTCCGCGATTTCGATCTGGCGTTGGGCGATGAGGGGGCGGGCGATGGACGTGCCGAGGAGGTACATCCCTTCGTAGAGGGCGTTGGCGCGGAACATCGGGAAGACGAAGTCCTTCACGAAGGTTTCGCGCAGGTCGTCCATGAAGATGTTTTCGGGCTTGATGCCGAGCATCAGCGCCTTGTCGCGCGCGGGCCCGAGTTCCTCACCCTGGCCGAGATCGGCCGTGAAGGTGACGACTTCGCAGTTGTAGGTGGTTTGGAGCCACTTGAGGATGACACTGGTGTCGAGCCCGCCGGAGTAGGCGAGCACGACCTTCTTCACGTCCTTCACGCGCATCTGTCTCTTCCCGAGAAAGCGGTGCCGCCGCTTAACACGAAGATCACCGCCAGCAAGGGTGCCACGGGAAGGGCGAACCGGCAGCGCGCATCGGACCGTTACGCACACTACCCTAGCGAAGGATGCGTACCATATTGTTTGTACACAAACGATCATGAACGGCACATTACCGACCAGCAACGCTTATCGCCTTGGGGATTCCCAAGCGGCCCAAATGTACTTATATACTAAGTGACCCATGGCGAAGGTGTTTGGGGCGCCCGGAGGGATTCGAACCCACGGCCTACCGGTACGAGACGGTTGCTCTATCCACCTGAGCTACGGGCGCTGATGAAGTTATGGACGGCACCAAGAAGGCGCTGCAACGCCAGCTCGGTGCCGGAGTAATGTATTCAGCTGCTAATCTGGCTCCTTTCATTAGGTGTCAGAATGGAGGTGGAAGGAATTGCACCCTCGGGTCCAGGCTTTGACAGGGCAGGCCCCGTACTACACCACCCCCAAAGACTTATTTGTGGTCGGGGGGACTTGTCGCCACGGCGACAGTCCCCCCATTTTCTTGATCCGCTGCGGCACCCGCAGTGGACTCACTATGCGACGATGTTTGCTCGGCCTCGGGGACAATTAACTGCCAACGATCATCAGGGAGCTGTCGCAGAATACCGCGGTCCTTCATAGTCCACAAAAAAGACCTTAGGCTATTGTTGGGTATCTCATCACCTGCTTCGCGAGTAACCTGGATCAGCTGTTGTCGTCCAAGTGCTTGATTGGGAGCTCGTCGCAGTGCATCCAACATGATTTTATTTCTATTGCTACCCCTCTTCACTCCGATAGTCAGTGCGGTTGCAGGCCGAGGAGTGATGGCGCCGACTCGGGCTGCTGTCCAACGCTCGACACCATCACGCCATGTCACGTCCGGCAGCGCGGTCGTCTGTTCCGCAGCATAGCGGCGCATGGCGCTTTCAAGAGCATCCGCCTCAGCCTGTAGGGCTGCGGCCTGCCTTCGGAGCCTTTCGACTTCTTTAGCTGCCCACGCTTCGAACGATTCAGACACTTCAGCTCCTCACGCCCAGGAAGTCAGTTCCTATCCAGCTGTGACCAGCCGTGAGCTGCTCGATAATGTAAGCGCCTAGGCGCTTGAGCGCAACCACTGAGCACCAAAACGGTCGTTTTCCGAACGCCCCTCCTCCGGACATGCGCCGCAGAGTCACATTGACGAGAAAAAATCCGGCCCATAGCCGTATATGCCGCATCTTTTTCCCTCTTGTAGGCCATACCAGAACGCCAAATGTCAACTTAGATTGACACATGCAACTGCTGATTGCGAATCGGTTAGAAGGACCGACGGCTGGCGTTTTATGTTCATGCTTTGATCAAAATTCGGCTGTGGTGCTTTAGTTGCGATGATGTCCGAGCGCTGTAAGGTTCCCGGCGGGGTCTGGGGCAGAGCCCCAGCTTTCCGCCCCCCCCCCCCCAAGCCCGGCGCGGCGGGGTTTGTGGTGGTCGGCGGAATGCGTGGTAAGTTGAACAACGGGGGTGGCGCCATG
>JAIEOO010000332.1 GCA_019750475.1 Acetobacteraceae bacterium
CTCTCGGCCGGGCTCGCGGCCGGGATCAACCCGCTGCTCGCCGTCGGGCTCGGCTTCGCCACCTATGCCGGGGCGCGGCTCGTCACCGACGACCTCGTGGAAGCCGCGCCGCCGCCCGCGCCCGCCGCGCCGCCGCCGCCCGGCATGCTGGACGGACCGAAGGCGCAGCTCGCGCGCATCCAGTCGCTGGCGCCGTCCCTGCCGGAGGCGCCGCGGCTGATGCGGGCGGCCGATGCCATGGCGCTGGTGCTCTCGGACATCGAGGCGCGGCCGCAGCGCCAGCCGGAGGCGCGGCGCTTCCTCGCCGTCCATCTCGACGGCCTCGCCCGCATCGTGGACCGGCTGGAGGCGGGGGCCGTGCCGCCCGCGACGCTGCCCGCGCTGCTCGACGACCTGGCCCTCTCGGCCGAGAAGCTGCGCGGCCAGCTGCGCGAGACGGAGAGCGAGGCGCTCGACATCCAGGTGAAGGTGCTGTCCGACCGGCTGCGGCAGGAGGGCTTGTGAAACCGCATTCCCGCCGCGCTTTCGCCCCGATCATCCGCTGGGATCGCTGCCCATGAGCCAGACGACGACCGCCGCTTCGACCTCGACGCCCATCTTCGTGGACCAGGGGGGGCAGGCCGTGGTGCCGCCCTCCGAGATGACGCCGGAGCGCGAGGCGCTGATCGAGCGCCTGTCGCGCGAGGTGGACGTGAACGACGCGGGCAGCGTCCTGCGCTTCGGCACGGGGGCGCAGATGCGCGCCCAGGCCGCCGCGGACGCCATGCTGGAAGGCGCGCAGAACCGCGAGACGGGGGAGGCGGGGCAGACGCTGTCCCAGATGCTCACGGCGCTGCGCGGCTTCGACGTGACGAAGCTCGCGGACAAGCCCAACTGGTTCGCGCGCTTCTTCACCCGGGCCGGCGCCGAGATCACGCAGATCATCCAGAAATACGAGGGCGTGAAGGGCCAGGTCGAGAACATCGGCGACCGGCTCGACACGCACCGCACGCGGCTGCTCGAGGATGTGGAGCGGCTGGAGCGCCTCTACGGCGCGACGCTCGAATGGTTCCACGCGCTCGCCGACCACATCGCCGCCGGGGAGCGCGCGGTGGCGCGGGTGGACAAGGAGGTGCTGCCGCCGCTCGAGGCCGCGGCGCTCGACCCCAACCAGCCCATCGCGCCGCAGAAGCTGCGCGACATGCGCGCCGCCCGCGACGAGCTGGAGCGGCGCGTGCACGACCTGAAGCTGACGCGGCAGGTGGCGATGCAGGCGCTGCCGTCCATTCGCCTCATCCAGGAGAACGACAAGGCGCTGGCCTCGAAGATCCATTCGGTGCTGGCCAACACGGTGCCGCTCTGGCGCCAGCAGCTCGCCCAGGCGCTCGCGATCCACAACATGCGCAATGCCGGGCAGGCGCTGCGCGAGGCCAACGACCTGACGAACAAGCTGCTGACCTCGAACGCGGAGACGCTGCGCGCCGGCAACGCCGAGGCCCGGCGGGAGCTGGAGCGCGGCGTCTTCGACATCGAGGCGGTGAAGCAGGCCAACGCCGCGCTCGTCGGCACGATCGAGGACAGCATCCGCATCGCCGAGGAAGGGCGGACGAAGCGCCAGGCGGCCGAGAAGGAACTCGCCGCCTGCGAGGCGGAGATCCGCAAGACGCTGGTCGCGGTCCGGGCCCGGACGGAGGGGCCGCGCCCCGGCCGATAGAGCAGGATCCGCGGAGGCGGCATCGCCGGAGCGGTGAATCGTGCTCTCAGATGCGGCGGAGGCGTGATCCCGGTGACGGGATCGCGCTGGAGCGCACGATCCGCGGAGGCGGATCGCCGGGGCGGTGAATCGTCCTCTCAGCAGCGGCGGAAGCGTGATCCCGTGTCCGGGGATCGCGCTGGGGCGCAGGATCCGCGACGCCGGAATCGCCGGGGCGGGCGCGCGTCACGCCGGGCCGTCGGCCTCGTCCTCGGTCGGCTCCGCGCAGCGGTTGTGGATGTCGGTGGCGGCGACCGCGGCGTGGCCCATCGCCACGACGATCTGGTCGAGGCCGCGGACGATGGCCCCGGCCGCGTAGAGCCCCGGCACGCTGGTGCGGCCGTGGTCGTCCACCAGCAGCGCCCCCGTCCCGTCATGCTTCGCGCCGAGCGACAGCGCGAACTCCGACCGCAGCCGGAGGCCGAGCGCGGAGTAGAGCGTGTCGAAGCGCAGCACGCGGCCGTCCCCGGTGCGGATGGCGGCGATGCGGCCGCCCTCGATCTCGAGCGCGGCGATGGGATGCCGTTCGACCTGGACGCCCGCCGCCGCGGCGCGGGCCGCTTCGTCCTCCGTCAGGGCGCCGAGCGTCAGCAGCGTCACGTCGCGCGAATAGGTGCGGGCGATGAAGGCCGCCTCGCCGAGGCCGCGCGCCCCGGGGCCGATGACGGCGATGCGCTGGCCCCGCGCCTCATAGCCGTCGCAGATGGGGCAATAGCGCACGAGGCCGCGGCGGATGGCGTCGGGCAGGTCCGGCAGATCGGGCTCGACGTCCTCGGCGCCCGTCGCGAGGAGCACGCGGCGCGCGTGGATGGCGGCGGCGGCGGTGGCGGCGCGGAACAGCCCGCCCTCGCGGCGCAGCCCGGTGACCGTCGCGCGGATCGGGACGACGCCGTAGCGCGCCAGGTGATCGCGCTGCAGCGCCAGGATCTCCTCCCCGCCGATGCCCTCGGCGAAGAAGGGGATGTTGTGGCTCGTGGGGATCCAGGCGGCGCGTGGCTCCCCGGCGTCGAGCAGCGCGAAGCGCCGCCCGAAGCGCGCGAGGTAGAGCGCGGCGGTCAGCCCCGCCGGGCCGCCCCCGATGATGAGGGCGTCGAGCGGGCGCTCGCGGGAGGCGTCGAGCGGGCGCTCGCGGGACGTGCCGGGCGGAAGCTGGCCGGACGCGACGCGCGGACGCTCGTCGGACGCGTCCGGCGGATGCTCGCGCGGGGACCCGCTCAGCGGAGCCCGAAGAAGGCCAGCACGGCCACGACGACGACGACGAGGCCGACGATGTAGATGATCGAGTTCATGGGCGGGGTTCCCTGGCTGCGTGTGTGCCAGGGAACGGCGCCGCCATGGTTTCGGTTGCCTATTCCTCGCCGACGAGCGGCGGCCCGGCGAGAACGCCGCCGTCGATCACGATGCTCTGCCCGGTCATGAAGCCCGAGGCGGGGGCGGCGAGGAACACCGCCGCGCCGGCGATCTCGTCGGGCTCGCCGATGCGGAGCAGGGGCGTGTCGCGCGTGCGCTTCCTGAGGTTCGCCGGATCCTCCCACAGGGCGCGGGCGAAGTCGGTCTTCACGAGGCCGGGGGCGATGGCGTTCACGCGCACGTTGCGCGGCCCCCACTCGGTCGCGAGGGCGCGGGCGAGCTGCATGTCCGCCGCCTTGGACACGCCGTAGATGCCGAGGCGCGGCGAGCCGCGGAAGCCGCCGATCGAGGACACGATGATGACCGAACCGCCGCCGCGCTCCGCCATGCCCGGGATCACCATCTGGCAGAGCCAGAGGTTCGACCGGACGTTGGAGTTCATGATGCGGTCATAGGCCTCGTCCGGGATGTCCTGGGACGGGCCGAAATAGGGGTTCACCGCGGCGTTGCAGACCAGCACGTCCACCTGGCCCCAGGCCGCGATGGTCCGGTCCACGAGGGCGCGCAGCTCCTCCTTGCGGGAGATGTTGCAGGCCACCGCCATGGCGGTCCCGCCGCGGGCCTCGATGGCCCGCACCACCTCCTCGCAGGCGTCCGCCTTGCGGCTGCTGACGACGACCTTGGCGCCGTGCTCGGCGAGGCGCTCGCAGATGGCGCGGCCGATGCCGCGGCTGCCGCCGGTGACGATGGCGACCTTCCCGGACAGGTCGAACAATGTGGGCATGTGCTTCCCCCGTGCGTGTTCTGGGGGAAGCGTATCCCCGCTACTGCGCCGCCATAAGGGGGCGGTGCGCCGCCTCCATCTCGCGCCGCAGCCGCACGGCGGCCAGCGTCTCGTCCAGCACCACGTCGGACTTGCGCAGCACCTCGCCGCGCCGCACGGCGCGCGTCAGCCGCACCCCATGGGCGAGGCCGATGGGCAGCGTGTCCTGCGCCACCGCGCGGGAGGCCGGGATGCACTTGCCCCAGACCATCGCGCCGCCCTCGCCGTCCAGCACCTCGCCGGGCGCGAGGTCGCGCTTGGCGGTCGCCGCCACGTCGCCGCGCCAGGCCGCGGCGCAGCCCGTGGGCTCGCGGCGAAGGGCCACGCTCGCCACGCTGACGCCGAGTTCCAGGCCGATGAGGTGGTAGGGGCGCCACAGCGCGGCGTAGCGGCCCGTGCCGTCGGTCTTCACGCCGTATTCGGAGAAGCAGCGGCGGATGTAGTCGGTCTCGCCCTCGAAGACGGCGTAGACGCCCCAGCGCAGGTCGCCGACGACCGGGCGCTGATCGCGCTCGAGGGAGGAGATCACCTCCACCATGCCCTTCCTGGGCAGCAGCCCGCCCTCGGGCGCCGGGCGCAGCACATGGGCGAGGTCCTGCACGCCGCAGGGCGGGAACATCAGCCCGTCCTCCGGCGGTTCGAGGCCGGTGGCGTTGGCGATCGCGGCCATCTCGATCGCCGATTTCGTGCCGTCGAGGAAGGAGTTGAACATCTGCGGGTTCATGCCGCCCGCCGCCGCCTGCTCGGGCGTCAGGCCGTAGAAGCCCCAGACCGTCTCCGGCGTGCTCTCGTGGTAGGCCGGCAGGTATTTCGTCCCCTTGCCGGCGGCGACGACCGGCAGCCCCATGGCGCGGATCGTGTCCACCATCTCGCAGACGAGGGCGGGCTGGTCGCCATAGGCCATGGAGACGACGACGCCCGCCTGTTCCGCGCGCCGGGCCAGCAGCGGGCCGGCGAGGACATCGGCCTCGACATTGACCATCACCACGTGCTGCCCGGCGGCGAAGGCGGCCAGCGCGTGAGCGATGCCGGCGGCGGGGTGGCCCGTGCTCTCGATGATGACCTCGATGCGGGGGTCGTTGAGGCGCGCCGCGTCCTCGGTCAGCCAGGTGGCGCCGGATGTCAGGGCGGCGTCGAGGGAGGGCGCGGCGCTCCGCTCCGCCTCCCAGCCGATGCGGGAGAGGTTCTCCCGGGCGCGGGCGGGGGAGAGGTCGGCGATGGCGGCGACATGGATGCCGGGGCTGCGCGCCGCCATGGCGAGGAACATGGCGCCGAACTTGCCGGCGCCGATGACGCCGACGGTGACGGGCTTGCCCTGCGCGGCGCGGGCGGAGAGGAGGCGGTGGAGGTTCATGCGCGGATGATGCATCCGCCGCGGCGCGGCGCGAAGTGCGGCGGGGGCGGCAACCTCGGGCGCGGCCGGCGGTTCCTCAACCCGGTATCGGAAGGATGGATTCATGGCCTCGGGGCTGCTCGCGCTGCTGGATGACGTGGCCGCCATCGCCAAGGTGGCGGCGGCGTCGGTGGACGATGTCGCGGCGCTGTCGGGCAAGGCGACGGCCAAGGCGGCGGGCATCGTCATCGACGACGCGGCGGTGACGCCGCGCTACGTCGTCGGCTTCGCGGCCGATCGCGAGCTGCCGATCATCTGGCGCATCGCGCTAGGGTCGCTGAAGAACAAGCTGCTCTTCCTGTTGCCCGCGGCGCTCGCGCTCTCGGCCTTCGCGCCCTGGGTGATCACGCCGCTGCTGGTGCTGGGCGGGCTCTACCTGTGCTTCGAGGGGGCGGAGAAGCTGCTCGGGCGCTTCCTGCCGCACCACCAGGCGGAGAAGCACGCGGCGGAGGCGGCGGTGGGCACGCCGCAGGAGCTGGAGGCGCAGCGGGTGGCGGGCGCGATCCGCACCGACTTCATCCTCTCGGCCGAGATCATGGCGATCACGCTGGCGAGCCTGCCGGAGGGCGGCTTCTGGATGCGGGCGGCGGTGCTGGCGGTGGTGGCCGTGATCGTGACCGCCGGCGTCTACGGCGTGGTGGCGCTGATCGTGAAGGCGGACGACGTGGGCGTGCGGCTGGCGCGCCGGGGCGATGCGCGCTGGGTGCGGGCGCTGGGGCGCGGGATGGTCGCGGCGATGCCCGCGGTGCTGGCCGCGCTGTCCACCGTCGGCACCTTCGCCATGCTGTGGGTGGGCGGCGGCATCGTGCTGCACGGCCTCGAGGAGTTCGGCTGGGGCGGGCTGCCGCATCTCGTGCATGACTGGCAGGAGGGGCTGGGGGGCGGGGCGCTGGGCTGGGTGGTCGGCGCGCTGGCCTCGGGCGTGGTGGGGCTCGGGCTGGGGGCGGTGCTGGTGGGGGGCGTGACGCTGGCGCGGCGCTAGAGCGCGGCCCGCGAAGGCGGCATCGCCGGAGCGGCGAATCGTCCACTCGGAGGCCGCGGAGGCGTCATCCCGCGCGAGGGGACCGCGGCGGCGGGCGCCGGCAGGCCGCGGCGACCCGCCTGGCCATGCGCGGCTGCCTCCTCGGGCGTGGTCCTGCCGCCGGGGGCAGCGCTTCCGCCGCGAGGGCGGCGCCAGCAGGCGAGAAAAAGGGCAGCACCCGCGATGGGCCCTGCCCGAACCGGCACGAACCCCGGACCGGCGCCCGCGCCGCGGTGTCCGCGCGCCCTCCGCGAAGCGACGGGGCGCGCGAAGCCGCGGCGGGAATCAGCGGGCTTCGATGCCGCTGTTGGTCGCGATGATCTCGGAGGCCTGGCAGATGTTGACCCGCATCAGCTCGGCCGTCTCGCCATTGGCCCAGACGACGCGGAAATCGTAGTTGCCGCCCGACCCGCCGGGGTTGAAGGAGATCTGCCGGCCGCTCGGCAGGACGCCGTCGCCGAGGCGGTCGCGGCCCCAGTTCCGGTTGGCGGACGGGCCGAAATAGAACTCGTTGACGGTCACGTTCGACGCGTTGCGGAACGTGAAGCGCGTGTCGCAGCTCTGGGCGAGCACGGGGGTGGAAACGAGCGCGCCGAGCAGGCCGAGCGCGAGCAGACGACGTGACATGTGCCTTCCTTTTGTTTTCGCCGGCCGATCCTTGGCGCGGGCGAAACGAAAACTGGCGCAGATCAACGTCGCGCTCAAGTGTCGGAGTGTGTCAGGCCCGATGGGTCAGCGCCGGCGGCGCGCGGCGACGCGGCGGGCGAACTCCGCGCGCAGGATCGCGCGGCCATGCGCGCGTTCGAGCGGCAGCAGCGCGAAGACCACGCGCGCCATGCGCTGGTAGAACTCCATGTAGAGCAGGTTGAGACCGGCCCCCACCGCGCCGCCCATGAGCGGCACCGCCTGGCCGGCGAGCTTCGTCAGGAGGGCCGGGGCGTAGCGCGTGGCCACCGTGAGGACGAGGGACGCGACCTCCCGCCCGGCGAGTCGCGCGCCCCAGAAGGCGAGGTCGGCGTCGTCATCCTCCTCGAGCGGGCCGCCGAAGGCGAAGACCTCGATGCAGGCGGCGCGGACCTCGGGGTCGGTCAGCGGCAGCCCTTCCTCCCGCGCGATGTCGGCGACCGAGCGCATGATGAGCATGGTGGTGACGGGCAGCTCGGCGAGGGTGGTGGCGAAGCCGCCGAAGCCGCCGATGAAGCCCGAGGCCATGCCGCCGAGCTTGTAGTTGCCGGTCGCGGCGCGCTTCGCCGCATCGGGGTCGAGGCCGAGGATCGCCGTGCGGAAGCCGAGTTCGAGTCCGTCCCGCGCGCGGTCGGCCACCGCCTTCTGGATGCCCGAGGGCAGGCGGTGCAGCCCCGATTGCAGCAGGGCGCCCGCCTGTTCGAGCCGGCCCATGAGCTTGCCCTTGGCGGCGAGGTAGGCGTCCGCCGCGCGGTCGAGCGTCGCCTCCTCGGTCGGGGTCAGTGCGGTCGTCAGGGTGTCCATGCCGGGTCCAAGATTCGGGTGGGGAACAGGTTGCACTGGACAGGCGCCGCTTCCAGGGCGGAGCATCCCGCCATGCGCGCCGCGCCGCTCCTTCTGCTCGCCCTGTCGCTGCCGGCCCCTGCGCTCGGGCAGGGCGCCGCGCCGCCTCCCGCGCCGCCGGGCCAGCGCAACCCGGCCGAGGAGCTGGACCGCGCCTTCGCCGCGCTGCGCGAGGCGCCGGACGAGCAGGGCGGGCGCATGGCCGAGGCGGTGATCCGCCAGATCTGGTCGCGCCAGGCGACGCCGGCCGTGGGGCTGCTGCTGAACCGGGGCGTGCGGAACCTGCGGGCGCAGCAGCCGGGCGACGCGCTCGAGGATTTCGACGCCGCGATCACCCTCGCGCCCCGGCTGGCCGACGCCTGGTACTGGCGCGCCCAGGCCTACTCCGCCGCGCAGGATGCCGGCGGCGCGGCGCGGGATCTCGCCGAGTGCCTGCGCCTCGAACCCCGCCACTGGCCGGCGCTGGTCGCCCTGTCGCGCCTGCAGGAAGGCCGGGGAGACCTCGCCGGCGCGCTGCGCAGCTTCGAGGCGGCGATCGCGATCCACCCGACGATGCCGGGCGGCCGCCACCAGTTGCAGGAGCTGCGCCGCAAGGCCGAGGGCGACGACACCTGAGGGCGGGAGGACCCCGCCGCCACCGGGCGGCGGGCCCCCCACGCGGAACAGGCCGGGGCGGCCCGGCCCCCGCCGTCACCCGGCCGGCACGGGCTCGGCCGGGCGGGGGGCGGCGACCGGCCTGACCTTCGGCCGGCGCAGCGCGAAGGCGTGCAGCGCCGGCACGATGAGCAGCGTGGCCGCCGTCGCGACGGCGAGGCCGCCGATCATCGCGATGGCCATCGGCCCCCAGAACACCGACTGCGTGAGCGGGATGAAGGCGAGGATGGCGGCGAGCGCCGTCAGGACGACGGGCCGCGCGCGGCGCACCGTGCTCTCGATGATCGCTTCCCGCGGCGCGAGGCCGGCCGCGAGGTCCTGCTGCACCTGGTCCACCAGGATGAGCGTGTTGCGCATCACCATGCCCGCGAGCGCGATGACGCCGAGGAGGGCCACGAAGCCGAAGGGCGCGTCCAGCAGCAGCAGCGCCGCCGCGGCCCCGGGAATGCCGAGCGGCGCGGTCGCCATCACCAGCGCCATCCGCCCGAGATGCCGGAGCTGCAGCATCAGCAGCGCCATCATCACCGCGACCATCACGGGGAAGAGCGCGAAGAGCGAGGCGTTCGCCTTGGCGCTCTCGCCGGCGGCGCCGCTCACCTCCATCCGGTAGCCCGGGGGGAGGGCGGCGGCGAAGGGTTGCAGGACGGGCAGCGCGGCGGCCGTGACGTCCGGGGCCTGGAGGCCGGGGCGGATGTCGCTGCGCACGGTGATGAAGGGCTCGCGGTTGCGGCGCCAGAGGATCGGTTCCTCCATCACCGGGACGAGGCGCGCCACCTGGCTGAGCGGGACGACGCCGGCCGGCGTGGACAGCGTCAGGTCCGGCAGGCGGTCGAGCGCCGCGCGCTCCTCCGCCGCGGCGCGCAGCCGCACCTCCACCATGCGGGTGCCTTCCCGCACCGAGGTCGCGGCGACGCCCGAGAGCAGCGTGTTCATCGAGGTCGCGACGGCCTGCGGCGAGAGGCCGAGCTGTGCGATGCGGTCGAAATCCAGCTCGAGGCGCAGCGCGGGCGCCCGCTCGCTCCAGTCGGTCTGGGCGTTGACCGTGCCCGGCACCTGGCGGAGCAGCGTCACCGCCTCGTCGGCGATGCGGCGCAGCTCCACCGGATCGGGGCCGAGGAAGCGGAAGGCCACGGGGAAGGGCACGGGCGGGCCGAAATCGAGGCGCGAGACCCGCACCCGCGCCTCGGGGAAGGCGCCGTCCTCCGCCAGGGCGATCAGCCGGTCGCGCAGGCGCTCGCGGGCGGGGACGTCGCGGCTCTCGATGATGAGCTTGGCGAAGGCCTCGTTCGGCAGGTCGGGGTTCAGCGCCAGGAAGAAGCGCGGCGCGCCGGCGCCGAGATAGGTGGTGAAGTGCGCCACGTCCGCGTCGCCGCGGATCGCCGCCTCGACGCGCCGGGCCACGGCCTCGGTCGCGGCGAAGCTCGCCCCCTGGCGAAGGTTGATGTCCACCAGCAGCTCGAGCCGCTGCGAGGCCGGGAAGAACTGCTTCTTCGTCAGCGCCATGCCCGCCATCCCGGCGACGAGGAGGGCGACCATGAGGCCGGTCACGACGAGGCGGTGGTCCACGCACCATTCGACGCCGCGGCGCAGCGCCCGGTACATGCGCGTGTCGTGCGGGTCATGCGCCGGGTGGTGCGGCGCGGCCTTCAGCAGCTTCGCCCCGAGCCAGGGGGTGAAGACGACGGCGACGATCCAGCTCGCGATCAGGGCGGCACCCACCACCCAGAAGATGCCGCCCGCGTATTCGCCCGAGGTCGAGGCGGCGAAGCCCACGGGGATGAAGCCCGCGACGGTGACGAGGGTGCCGGTCAGCATCGGCCCCGCCGTGCTGGTCCAGGCGAAGCCGGCGGCGCGCACGCGCTCCCACCCCTGTTCGAGCTTCACCGCCATCGCCTCGATCGCGATGATGGCGTCGTCCACCAGCAGGCCGAGCGCCAGGATCAGCGCGCCGAGCGAGATGCGCTCCAGCTCCGTGCCGCGCCAGGCCATGAACAGGAAGACGAAGGAGAGGGTGAGGGGCACGGAGAGCGCCACGATCACCCCCGCCCGCATCCCGAGCGACAGGAAGGAGACGAGCAGCACGACGCCGAGGGCGGCGGCGAGCTTGACGAGGAACTCGTCCACGCTCTCCCGCACGATGTGCGGCTGGTCGGCGACCGAGGAGAGCGTCAGGCCGACGGGCAGCTCGGCGCGGATGCGCGCGAGTTCGGCGTCGAGCGCGGCGCCCACGCGCAGCACGTCCTGGCCGCGCTGCTTGGTGAGCCCGATCAGCACGGCGCCTTCGCCGTTGAAGCGGATGGCGCGCTCCGGCGGGTCGGCCAGCCCCCGGGTGATGGTCGCGAGGTCACCGAGGCGGATGCTGCGCCCCTCCGCCGCGACGGGGATGGCGGCGAGGCTCGCCATGCCGTCGATGCCCTCGGGCAGGCGGAGGTTCACCCGCGTGCTGCCGGTCTCGACCGTGCCGGCGGGCATGACGGGGTTGTGCCGCGCCAGCGCGTCGAGCACCGCCTGGGGCTGGATGCCCAGCGTCGCCAGGCGGGCGTGGCTGATCTCGACATGGATGCGCTGCGGCTGCTCCCCGAACAGCGTCACCTTCTCGACGCCGGGCAGGCGCCGGAGGCGGTCGCGCAGCCGCTCGCCCTGGCGGACGAGTTCGGCGTTGTCGGCGCCGCGCAGCGCGAGGACGGCGCTGTACACGTCGGAATACTCGTCGTCGAAATAGGGGCCCCAGACGCCGGGCGGCAGGTTCTGGCGGATGTCGCCCACGCGCTTGCGCACCTGGTACCAGAGCTCGGGGACGAGGTGCGGCGGCGTGTCGTCGCGCAGCAGCACGGTGGTCACGGCGGTGCCGGGGCGGGCGTAGGTCTGCAGCGTGTCGAGCCAGGGCAGCTCGATCAGGCGCGCCTCGATGCGCTCGGCCACCTGGTCCTGCATGTCCTCGGCCGTGGCGCCGGGCCAGACGGCGGAGACGACCATCACCTTCAGCGTGAAGGCCGGGTCCTCGGCGCGGCCGAGCTTGGTCCAGGCCCAGGCGCCGGCGGCGAGCAGCAGCACCATGGCGAAGAGGGTGAGCTGCCCCTGGCGGATCGCGCCCTCGGACGGGTTCCAGCGGCCGAACATCAGCGCATGCTCCCCGCGAGGCGCGTCTCGACCGGCCGCACCCGGCTGCCGGCGTCGAGCAGCTGGGCGCCGAGGGAGACGATGCGCGTGCCCTCCGGCAAGGCGCTTCGGATCGTGGCCATGCTCTCGGAGAGGCCGAGCACCGTGACCGGCTCCGCCGCGACGCCGCCCTCCGGCGTCACGCGCCACAGCATGGGACCGAAGCCGCGGTCGTGCAGGGCGGAGAGCGGCACGCGCGCCAGCTTCTCCGCCCGGGCGGCGCCGAGCGTGACGGTCGCCGTCATGCCGAGCCGCGCCCAGTCCGGCGCGTCGGGGATGGAGAAGCGGGCGGCGTAGGTGCGCAGCGTCGGGTCGGCGCTCGCGGCCACCTCGCGCAGCGTGGCGGGGAGCGGCGTTTCGGGGCGGGCCCAGAAGCGCACCGTGGCCTGCGCGGTCGAGGCCGCGCCCTCGGGGAGCTGCACCAGCAGCTCGCGCTCGGACGGGTCGGCGAGGCGGATCACCGGCGTGCCCTCGGCCACCACCTGCCCGGCCTCGGCGAGGACCGCCGTCACCCGCCCGGCCCCCGGCGCCGCCAGCACCGCGTAGGCCAGCCGGTTGCGGGCGAGGTCCCGCTGGGCGCGC
>JAIEOO010000112.1 GCA_019750475.1 Acetobacteraceae bacterium
CCTCCCCAATCCCCAAAGGATTCGCAGGGGTCCGGGGAGCCCGTGGCTCCCCGGCGGGAGGGGTCTGGGGAGGGCAGAGCCCTCCCCACCGACGCCATGCGCCGTCAGCCCCCCTGCGCCGGGATTCGCAGCACCTGGCCCGGGTAGATGCGGTCCGGGTGTTCGAGCATCGGGCGGTTGGCTTCGAAGATGGCCGGGTAGGCATTGGCGTTGCCGTAGTGGCGCTTGGCGATGGCGCTGAGGGTGTCGCCTGTCTGGACGGTGTAGAAGGTCGAGCTGGGTTCGGCGGGTGTGTGGGGTTTGGCTTCGGTGCGGTCGTCCACGGTGGCGATGCCGGCGGTGTTGCCGAGGGCGAGGACGAGTTTTTCGTGGGTCGCCGGGTCGTTGCGGGCGCCGTCCAGCACGACCGTGTTGCCTTCGACGCGCATCTGGGTGCCGTCGAAGGGCAGGCCGAGGCGGTTCAGCTCCTGCTGGAGCATGTCGGCGCTGGGGGCGGGCGGTGGGGGCGCGGCCTCCGCTTGCTGGGCCGTGGCCGTGGTGCCGAGGCCGAGGCGCCGGCCGACGCCCTGGATGAACGAGAACAGGCCCATGCTGGGTCTCCGTGTGTGTCGTCGGGGATAAGCAGCACGCGGGCCGGAGGTTGCCGCTGATGGATTCGATAGCCGGACTCGCGCTCGGTTTCTCGCATGCGCTGTCGTTGCAGAATCTCGCCTGGGCGATGCTGGGGTGTTTCCTCGGCACGGCGGTGGGTGTGTTGCCCGGCATCGGGCCGGCGCTGACGATCGCGCTGCTGCTGCCCATCACCTTCCAGGTGAGCGCGACGGGCGCCTTCATCCTGTTCTGCGGTGTGTTCTACGGCGCGATGTATGGCGGCTCGACCACGAGCATCCTGCTGAACGCGCCGGGCGAGAGCGGTTCGATCATCACCGCGCTCGAGGGCGCGCGGATGGCGCGGAGTGGCCGGGCGGGCCCGGCGCTGGCGACGGCGGCGATCGGGTCTTTCGTGGCGGGGGTGGTGGGCACGCTGGGGATCGCGTTCCTCGGGCCGATCATCGTGGAGCTGGCGCTGAAGCTGGGACCCGCGGAGTACTTTGCCCTCATGGTGCTGTGCTTCGTGACCGTGTCGGCCGTGCTGGGCGGATCGGCGCTGCGGGGGCTGGTGTCGCTGTTCTTCGGGCTGGCGTTGGGGCTTGTTGGCATTGATTTGCAGACCGGCCAGCCGCGCATGACCTTCGGCATTCCGGAGTTGCTCGATGGCGTGAACGTGGTGCTGGTCGCCGTCGCGCTCTTCGCCGTGGGCGAGACGCTGCACATGGCCTGGCGCTATCGGAACGAGAAGGCGGAGGTGCTGCCGGTGGGGCGCGTGACCTTGTCGCGCGGCGACGTGAAGCGCTCCTTCTGGCCTTGGATGCGGGGCGCGGGGCTCGGCTTTCCGTTCGGCGTGATGCCGGCCGGCGGCACCGAGATGCCGACCATGCTGAGCTACTACGCGGAGCGCAAGCTCGCTTCGCCCGACGCGAAGAAGGAGTTCGGCACGACGGGCGCGATCGAGGGCGTGGCGGGGCCGGAGGCCGCGAACAACGCGGCGGCGGCGGGCATTCTGGTGCCGATGCTGACGCTTGGCCTGCCGACCTCGGCCACGGCGGCGATCATGCTCTCGGCGTTTCAGAGCTATGGCATCCAGCCCGGGCCGCTGCTGTTCCAGACGCAGGGTGAGCTGGTCTGGACCCTGA
The DNA here is from genome assembly GCA_019750475.1 of Acetobacteraceae bacterium. Taxonomy (GTDB): domain Bacteria; phylum Pseudomonadota; class Alphaproteobacteria; order Acetobacterales; family Acetobacteraceae; genus Roseococcus. The sequence goes on from JAIEOO010000112.1 coordinate 1,734, forward strand.
TCGCGAGCCTGTTCATCGCCAACGTCATGCTGGTGGTGCTGAACCTGCCGCTGGTCGGGCTGTGGGTTAGGATCCTGAAGATTCCGCAGCCGCAGCTGTACGCGGGGATCCTGGTCTTCGCCACGATCGGCACTTACGGCATCAGCAATTCGGTGGTGGATCTGATCCTGCTCTACGTCATCGGGGTGATCGGCATGTTCATGCGCCGTTTCGACTTCCCGGTGGCGCCGGTGGTGATCGGAATGATCCTCGGACCGATGGCGGAGCAGGCGCTGCGCCAGGCGCTGACGATCAGCCAGGGCGATTGGAGCGTGTTCGTGACGCGGCCGGGGAGTCTGGTGATCCTATTGGTGGCCTTGGCGGCGCTGGTGGGCCCGCGGCTGTATGGGCGGCTGATGCGGCGGGCTTAGCGACGCTTAGTTTTCCTTGCGTGCGTTGATTAGCGCAGCTATACGATCGGCATGCGTGAGCCGGGCTTGGAAAAGGCCTTGCGGGCGGCCGGCGGACCCGCGGCGCTGGCGCGCGCCATCGGCGTGACGCGGGGCGCCGTGTCGCAATGGCGACGCGTTCCGCCGGAACGCATCGCCGCCGTGTCGCGCGCGACAGGGCTCGCGCCGCACGAGCTGGACCCCGCCCTGGCGAGTGGCGCTGCCGGCTTCGCGGAAGCGCAATCGGCTTTCATGGCGAAACCGGTGGGCCGGGACCTGCCTGCCGAGGCTCTGGCCCTCGGGCTGGATCCGCAAGCCATCGCCGAGGCCGCGTTGCGTCGCGCCATCAGCGAGGAGAAGGCGAGGCGCTGGAACGAGGAGAACAAGGACGCGATCGCGGCACACAACCGCTGGGTCGAAGAGCACGGCCTGCCGCTGGCCGAGTATCACATGTTCTGAACCGTGGCGCGCTTCGACCTTCATCGGCCGCGGCAGGGCACGGGCTATCTGCTCAACGTGCAGTCGCATTTCCTCGATCATCTGCCGTCACGCGTCGTCGTCCCGCTGTTGCCAACCTCAAGCGGCTTGCCGGCGATCCGCGGCCTCAATCCGGTCTTCGACATCGGCGGTGAGCCGCACGCGATGATGACGCACTACCTGACGGCCGTTCCCCGTCGCGAGCTGGGGCGCGCCGTCGGCACGCTGGAACCCCAGCGGGACGAGATCGCCTGCGCCCTCGACCTGCTGCTGACGGGCTTCTGATCCAACCGGCGCCCGGGCCTCGTCGTTTGCTCCCACGACAGGAGGACCGACACCATGCGACAGACGAACCGTCGCGCCCTGCTGGGCGTGGCCCTGGCCGCCATCGCCGCGCCCGCCGCGGCACAGGACATCGGCGGCGTGCTGAACGAGGCCTTGCGCCAGATCGCGCCGGGCATCGCCCCGGACGACCGCGTCCGCCGCGAGGAGGAGGAGCGGCGCCGCTGGGAATACGAACGCCGGCGCGAGGAGGAGGCCCGCCGCGAGTGGGAGCGCGACCGCCGCCTCTCGGAGCGCGACTGGCGCCGCGACGAGGAGCGCCGCGAGCGGGAGCGCGAGCAGGCGCTGCGCCGCGCCGAGCAGGAGCGCAACCGCGAGCGCGACGCCTATAACCGCTATCTCGATGCGCGGAACCGCGAGCGCGCCGAGGAGCAGCGTTGGCGCGCGGAAGAGCGCCGCTACCGCCGCGACGACTGACGCAGGATCGCCCTGGCCGGGAGCGGTCAGGGCGTAGCCGCTGGAGGGCCTGATCCGCGAGGCGGGATCGCGCCGCGGGAGGGGCGCGACCGCCGCGGCGCCGCCTGCTACACTCCGGGCGGATGCCCGAAGCGCCCCTCCTCAAGCCCGAGCCGGCGACGACCGCCAAGCCGCCCCGCGGGCGTTGGGCCTCGCCGTTGCTGCGGCGCATCCTGCTGGTGAACGCGCTGCCGCCGGCGTTGCTCGCGGCCGCGCTGCTCTACCTCGATCAGTACCAGAACGGGCTGCTCGCGGCCGAGGTGGAGGCGATGCGCACCCAGGCGCGCATCTATGCCGGCGCCATCGGCGAGGCCGCGGTGCGCGTGCAGAACGACCGCGCCGTGCTGGTGCCGGAGCTCGCGCGGCCGCTGCTGCGGCGTCTCGTCGAGCCCTCGCCCAACACCCAGGCGCGGCTCTTCGACACGGCGGGCCTCGTGGTCGCGGACAGCCGCGTGCGGGAGACGGCGGGCGGCGCCGTGGTGACGGAGCCGCTGCCGCCGCCCGAACCGCGCGGCGCGATCGGCGAGAGCGTCTCCGGCATCTATGAGCGGCTGCTCTCCCTGCTGCCGAACCGGGCCTCGACCCCGGTCGTGCTCGACACCACGCCCGACGCGCAGAGCTTCGACTGGCAGCCGGACCTGGCGCCGGAACGCGCCGACGGGCTGCGGCGCGCCCTCGATGCCGGGGTGACGCCCTATATCCGCCGCACGCCGGATGGGCGGTTCCTGGTTTCCGTGGCGGAGCCGGCGCGGCGCGGCGCGCAGGCCGTGGGCATCGTGCTGCTGACGCGCGACGCGCGGGAGGTGGATGCGCGCCTCCTCGAGATCCGGGCCAGCGTGCTCGGGCTCTTCGTGCTGGCGCTGATCCTGACCGTGGGGCTTTCGCTGTACCTGGCGCGCACCCTCGCGACGCCGATGCTCCAGCTCGCCCGGGCGGCGGCCGCCATGCGCCAGGGCAAGGGCCGCGGCGGAAGCGTGCCGCCGCGGTTGCTCGACCGCAACGACGAGATCGGGGTGCTGGCCCGCGACCTGCAGGATGCGGCGCGGGCGCTCTGGGCCCGCATCGACGCCAATGAGCGCTTCGCCGCCGACGTGGCGCACGAGCTGAAGAACCCCCTCACCTCCGTGCGGTCGGCGATCGAGACCCTGCGCCGGGTCGAGGATGTGGAGCAGCAGCGGCGGCTGCTCTCGATCATCGCCAACGACGCGGTGCGGATGGACCGGCTGATCGGCGACATCGCCGACAGCTCCCGCGTGGATGCCGAGCTGTCCCGCACCGTGGCGGAGCCGGTGGACGTCGCCCCCATCCTCTCGGTGCTGGCGGAACTGCACAACGCCACCCGCGGCGAGCGCGACCCGGTGATGGTGCTGGAGATGCCGCCCGGCCCCGTGCTGGTGATGGGCGTCGAGGATCGGCTGGTGCAGGTGTTCCGCAACCTGCTGGGCAACGCCGTCTCCTTCAGCCCGGACCAGGGCCATGTCTGGCTGCGCGCGCGCGATGCCGTGACCGAGATGGAATTCGCCATCGAGGATGAGGGCCCCGGCATTCCGGACGCGAAGCTCGAAGGCATCTTCGACCGCTTCTATTCCGAGCGTCCGCGGGGCGAGCGCTTCGGGCAGCATTCGGGCCTGGGTCTCTCGATCTCGCGCCAGATCGTCGAGGGGCTCGGCGGGCGCATCGCCGCCGAGAACCGCCGCGACGCGGCCGGCAGGATCCTCGGCGCGAGGTTCGTCGTGCGGCTGGTGAAGGCGAAGCCTGAGCCGAAGCCGCGCGCAAGCGATGACTAGCGGCGGGTGTTGGCGAAGCCTGAGCCGAAGCCGCGCGCGGGCGATGACTGGCGGCGGGTGTTGGCGAAGCCTGAACCGGAGCCGCGCGCGAGCGGCGACGATGGGCGGGTGCTGGCCGGCCCGACTTGACCGCCCGGGCGGCGCGGGGCATCGCCGCGCCGACCTTCAGGAGCGTCCGATGCCCCAGCCCGCCCATCCCGCCGCGATCAACGGCCTCACCCTGGCGCAGAGCGAGATCATCGCCGACGCCGCCCTGGCCAAGGGGCGCGAGCTCGGCCTGCTGCCGCTCTGCGTCGTCGTGCTGGACGCGGGCGGCCACCTGAAGTCCGCCAAGCGCGAGGACGGCGCGAGCTTCGCCCGGCCCGAGATCGCGACCGGCAAGGCCTATGGCGCGCTCGCCATGGGCTTCGGCACGCGGGAGCTGGCGCGCCGCGCCCAGGCCATGCCGGGCTTCACCAACGCCCTCTCCGACCTCACGGGGGGCAAGGCCGTGCCGGCGCAGGGCGGCGTGCTGATCCGCGACGCCAACAACCGGCTGCTCGGCGCCGTCGGCATCTCGGGCGACGTGTCCGCCAAGGACGAGGAAGCCTGCATCGCCGGGATCGAGGCGGCGGGGCTCGTCGCGGACACGGGCGACCCGGCCTGAGACCGGGTGCGGGCCCTACGGGCCCGCTGCCCAGGCCGCCTCGGGATCGAGTGGGAAGACCGGGCGCGGCAGGCGTCGCCAGGTGAAGTTCGTCAGGACCGGGCTGGTCAGGCCGGGGCTGTCCACCTCGAAGATCCGGTCATCGGGGAAGAACTCGTCGAAGCCGGCGCGGAAATGGCCGCGGCTCTTCACCACGACGGTGCGCGCCCGGGCGATGTCGATGCCGTGCATCTCCAGCGTGCGGGGCTCGTGGCATTGGCGGCGCAGGCTGATGACGACGATCCGCATGGCCGAGCCGTCGAGCTCCAGCAGGGCGGTGGGGCCGAGGTCGAAGTCGCGCCCGGCCATGGTGCCGCGCCGTCCGGTGCCTTTCCCGTCGGTCAGCTTCAGGACCCGGGCACCGCTCTCGAAGCGCTTCGAGAACGCGCTCTCCACGCGGTTGAACACGGCGTGGAACTGCGCCCCTTCGCCGAGCGACCGCGCCTCCGCGGCGAGCGCCGGATCCACGAACAGGCCGAGGACCACGCCCTTCGCCCGCGCCTCGTGCAGGGCGCGCAGCGTGCAGGTGGTGCTGCCCCGCCCGCCGCCGCCGGGATTGTCCCCGGCATCGGAGAAGATCACCGGGTCCCGCCGCCCCTCGCCCGCCTCGACGGCCATCGCGGCCGCTTCCTCGAGCGAGAGCAGCCGGCGGGTGTGCCGGTGGCGCTCGGCCCAGGCGCGCACCGCGAGTTGCCGCGCCGCGCGTTCCGCCGCGGCCGCGTCGCCGTTGCGCGCGGTGACGCAGACGGTGATCCCGCATTTCGGCAGGTCGCTGAAGACGAAGCCGCCGGTCACGCTCGCGTTCAGGATGGCGGGGTCGCTCGCCATCAGCGCCTCGGCGTCGCGGATCAGGTCGGCGTAGGGGCCGGAGGCCGTCAGCAGCGTGACCGTGGGCGGGGTGAGGGGCAGGCGGATGAAATGCTTCGCCGTGCGCCCGCCCGCGAGCAGGTAGCGGATGGCGTCCGCCGCCTCGGCGGCGCGCGCCGCCATGTCCACATGCGGGTTGGTGCGGTAGGCGATGAAGGCGTCGCAGGCCTCGACCAGGCACTCGCTGACGTTGCAATGCAGGTCATGCGTGACGACGATCGGCACGGCGCGACCGACGATGCCCCGCACCATCGCCAGCAGCGTGCCGTCGCTGTCCTCGTCCCCCGTCGCCGAGGACGCGCCGTGGCTCGCGATGTAAACGGCATCCACCGGGAGGGCGGCGGCGAGCCGCGTCCGGACCTCGTCCAGATAGGCCAGGAACACGTCCTGCGCGATCGGGCCGCCGGGCGGCGCCGCGGCGACGAGGATGGGCACGGGCCGCCACGCTCCCGTCGAATCCATGCGCCGGAAAAAGCCCGGCAGTTCGGCCGGGAGGCGCGTCGTGGGGGCGCGGGCCATGCGCGCGATCTCCTCGCCGCGGGCGAGGCACTGGCGCTCGAAATCCTCGAGCACGGTGGGCGGGGCAAAGGCATTCGCCTCAAGATGCAGCCCGAGGATGGCGACGCGTGGCGGATTCATGACCCCCCCATGGACGATGTGCCACGAGCCGATACACTCGGCCCGTCGAGGGGAACCATGTCCGGTCTTGAAGGCGCTGTGGAGGTGCTGGCGCGGCTCGTCGCGTTCGACACCACCAGCCGCAACAGCAACCGCGAACTGATCGCCTACGCCGCCGCGCTGCTCGGCTCGGCCGGGATCGGATCACGCATCTCCGACGTGGACGGCAAGGCCAACCTGCACGCGGTGATCGGGCCACGCGGACCGGGCGGCATCGCCCTGTCCGCCCATGTGGATTGCGTGCCGGTGGAGGGTCAGGCCTGGCTCGGCGATCCCTTCGCGCTGCGGCGCGTGGATGGGCGGCTCATCGGGCGCGGCGCCTGCGACATGAAGGGCTTCGCCGCCTGCGTGCTGGCGCTGGCGCCCGAGATGGCGGCCGCGGACCTCCTCAGGCCGATCCACATCTGCCTCACCCACGACGAGGAAACGACCTTCGCCGGCGCCGCGCGGCTGATGCCCTGGATGGCGGAGGACGGCCCGCTGCCGGAGGCCTGCGTGGTCGGCGAGCCGACATCCATGGCCCCGGTCGTCGCGCACAAGGGCTATGCGAGCTGGAACGTGACCATCCTGGGCCTGTCGGGCCATTCCTCCCGCGCGCATGAGACGGCGAACGCGCTGATGGCGGCGGGCGAGGCGATCGCCTGGCTGGCGCGTGAGGCGCGGTGCTTCCGCGACACGGGGCGCCGCGCGGCCGGCTTCGACCCGCCCTGGACGACCGTGCATGCCGGCACGCTCTCCGCCGGGACGGTGCTGAACATCGTGCCCGACCGCGCGGATTTCACCTTCGAGGTGCGCAGCGTGCCCGGCGACGATCCGGCCGATGTGCTGCGCCGCCTGCAGGCCTTCATGGAGGCCGAGGTGCTGCCCGATCTCCGCCGCGTCTTCCCGGCGGCCGGCATGCTTGTCTCGGTGCGGGCGGAGGCGCCGGCCCTCTCGCTCGACGCCGATCACCCGCTGGCGCTGCTGGCGCAGCGCCTGTCCGGGCGCAACCAGCTGGGCCGCGTCAGCTACGGCACGGAGGCCGGCTACTTCCAGCGCGCCGGCATCGCGACGGTGGTGTGCGGACCGGGCGACGTGGCGCAGGCGCACCTGCCGGAGGAGTGGGTGACGGAGGCGCAGATGGAGGCCTGCCTCGGCTTCCTGCGCCGCCTGATCGAGCGGCAGTCGCGCGCATGAGGGCGGCCTCATGAACACGAGCCTGCCGCCCGACCTGACCGCGCTGATGGTCGGTGCCGGCGCGCCGGAGCCCCGGCTGCGCCTGGCCGCGCCGGATCTGCGGCCCTGGCTCGGCGGCAACGTGCTGCCGGGCGTGTGGAGCTTCGATTCCGGGCTGTCGGGCCCGCACCTCGTCCTCTCGGCGCTGGTCCATGGCAACGAGATCGCGGGGGCCATCGTCCTCGACAAGCTGCTGCGGCAGGAGGTGCGTCCGGAGCGCGGGCGGCTCACCTTCGTCTTCGCCAACCTCGACGCCTTCTCCCGCTTCGATCCGGACGACCCGACGGCCAGCCGCTTCCTCGAGGAGGATCTGAACCGCCTCTGGTCGCCGGAGAGCCTCGACGGCCCCCGCCGTTCGGCGGAGCTGCGGCGGGCGCGGCTGCTGCGCCCCGTGCTCGATGCGGCCGACATCCTGCTCGACCTGCATTCGATGCTCTGGCCATCCGACCCGCTGTTCCTCGTCGGCGGCCATCAGGGCGCGGCGCGCCTCGCCCTCTCGCTCGGGCGGCCGCCGCTGGTGGTGGCCGATTCGGGTCATGAGGCCGGGCGGCGGATGATCGACTATGGCCCCCTGGCGACCGACCCGGCGCGGCGCGGCCTGTTGCTGGAGGCCGGGTGGCACTGGCAGCGGGACACGGTCCGGCTGACGGAGCAGGTGGTGCGACGCGTCCTCGCGGCCGTGGGCGTCATTCCGGGCGAGGCCTCGGCCGACCCGCCCGGCCGCTTCGCCCGCGTCACCCGCACCGTGACGGCGCGCACGTCGGAGTTCACCTTCCTGCGCCCCTGGCGCGGCGGCGAGATCGTGCCGGCGCGCAACACCCTCATCGCCCTCGACGGCGAGGAGGAGATCCGCACGCCGCATGACGACTGCCTGCTGGTGATGCCGAGCCTCGTCACCCTGCCCGGCCACACGGCCGTCCGCATGGCCCGCTTCGAGGAAGGCTGAGGGCGCTCAGATCAGCCGGAGCTGGCCCGTCCCCTCCCGCGCGCCCTCGGGCACGCGGAACTGGCCGCAATCGAGCTTCGCCGTGCCGCCGCGCCGCCGGTCGAGCCCGAAGCGCCGCAGCGCCAGCGCGAAGCGCTGGGCGAGCAGCGCGGCATAGGGGCCGGTGCCCACCTGCCGCTCGCCGAACCCGGAGCGGTAGAGCGCGCCGCCGCGCGTCTGGCGCACCAGGGAGAGCACGTGGTCGGCGCGGGCGGGCGCGTGCTGGCGCAGCCATTCCTCGACGAGCGCCGCGATCTCGAGCGGGAGGCGCAGCAGCACGTAGCCGCCGCTGGCGGCGCCGGCGCCGGCCCCGGCTTCCAGCACGGCCTCGATCTCGTGGTCGTTCAGCGCGGGGATGAGCGGCGCCATGAGGACGGAGGTCGGCACGCCCGCCGCCGCCAGCTCCCGGATCGCCTGCAGCCGCCGCGGCGGCGTCGCGGCGCGGGGCTCCAGCGTCCGGGCCAGGCGGGGATCGAGCGTGGTGACCGAGAGCGCGACGCGCACGAGGTTGCGCGCCGCCATGCGCGAGAGGATGTCGAGGTCCCGCAGGATGCCGGCCGACTTCGTCACGATGGTGACCGGGTGATGGAAGCGGTCGAGCACCTCCAGCAGGGCCCGGGTGATGCGCAGCGTCCGCTCCACCGGCTGGTAGGCGTCCGTGTTCGCGCCGAGCGCGACGGGGCGCGGCACGTAGCCGGGGCGCGACAGCTCGGCCTCCAGCCGGGCGGGCATGTCGGGCTTGAAGAGGATGCGCGTCTCGAAATCGAGGCCGGGGGAGAGCCCGACATAGGCGTGGGCAGGCCGGGCGTAGCAATAGACGCAGCCATGCTCGCAGCCGCGATAGGGGTTGAGGCTGCGGTCGAAGCCGAGATCGGGGCTCTCGTTGTAGGTGAGCGCGGAGTGCGAGGTCTCCCGCGTCAGCTCGGTGCGGGGAGCGGGAGCCTCGGCCACGTCCTGGTCCAGCGCGCCCCAGCCATCGTCGAAAGGCTCGGCCGAGAGGGTCTCGTAGCGGATGGCCGGGTTGGAGGCGGCGCCGCGCCCCTTGCGGGCGAGGGTCGGCAGCGGCGCGCGGGTCAGCGCCGACTTCGGCGGCAGCGGGGGCATGGCGGGAGTCCTGCCAAACCCCACCGGCCAGGGTCAAGAACAAAATACGAACAAATCCCTCCGGCTGCCGCCGGAGGGCCCGACCGACTCAGGCCGCCTCGACCCGCCAGATCGCGCCGCGGGCCTCGTCGGTCAGGATCAGCAGCGCGCCGTCGGGGGCGAAGATGACCTGACGGAAGCGGGCCTTGCCTTCCAGCAGGCGCTCTTCCGCCGTCACGCGCGGCCCGTCCATCTCGAGGCGGACGAGGCCCGGCGGGTTGAGGCAGGCGAGGAACAGGCTGCCGCGCCAGCCCGGAAGCGCCGCGTTCTGGGGCGCGAAGGCGATGCCCGAGGGGCTGACCGAGGGCGTCCAGTGCCGCAGCGGTTCGGTGATGCCGGGGCCGGAGGTGCGCCCGCCGGCGATCGAGCCGCCCCAGTATTCCCGCCCGTAGGAGACGTTGGGCCAGCCATAGTTGCGCCCCGGCTCGACGAGGTTCAGCTCGTCGCCGCCGCGCGGACCGAACTCCGCCAGCATCAGCATTCCCGTGCCCGGCTGGAAGGCGATGCCCTGGGGGTTGCGGTGGCCGAAGCTCCAGATCTCGGGGCGGGCGCCGGACCGCCCGACGAAGGGGTTGTCGGCCGGCACCTGCCCGTCGCGCGTCAGGCGAATCACCTTGCCGGCGAGGTCGTCGAGGCGCTGGGCGCGCTCGCGGGTCTCGTTGCGGTCGCCGGTGGTGAGGAACACGAAGCGCCCATCGGGCGAGAAGGCGAGGCGCCCGCCGAAATGCAGCCGGCCGCGGGCCTGGGCCGGGGCGCAGTCGAGCATCGGCTGCACGGCTTCGAGGGCGGTGCCGTCGGCCGAGAGCCGCGCCCGCCAGAGCCGCGTCAGCGCCCCGGCCTCGCTGCCCTGCTGCACCACGACGGAGGACACGAACAGCACCTCCCGCGTGCGGGGGAAATCGGGCGCGGGCTGGATGTCGAGCAGGCCGCCCTGCCCCGCCGCCTCCACCGCCGGCACGCCCGCGAGCGGCGCGGAGACGCGCCCATCCGGCGTGACGAGGCGGAGCCGCCCCGGCCTCTCGCTGACCAGGAGGCGCCCATCGGGCAGGAAGCCGCCGCCCCAGGGGCGGTCGAGCCCTTCGGCCCAGGCGCGCGCCCGGAACGCGCCGCGGGTGCTGCGCTGGAGGTCCTGCGCCCGCGCCAGGGCGGGCGCGGCCAAGGGCAGGGCGAGGGCGAGGCGGCGGGGGAGCGTCATGCCGGGGGAGGTGGGGGCATGGCGGGAAACCGGCAACCGGCGCCGTTGCCGGTCGGATCGCCGCGTGCGAGCCATCGGGAATGCCCGTCGTCGCGGAGATCCTCGCGCTGCTCGCGGCCGGGGCGCTCACGGGGCTGCTCTCCGGGCTGCTCGGGATCGGCGGCGGCGTGGTGATCGTGCCGGTGCTGCTGGAGCTGTTCGCCGCGCAGGCCTTGCCGGAGCCCCTGCGCCTGCCGCTCGCGACCGGCACGGCGCATGCGGCGGTGCTGCTGACCTCCGTCTCGGCCGCGCTCGCGCATGGGCGGGCCGGGCGGGTGGACGGCCGGCTGGTCCGCGCCTGGCTGCCGCCCCTGCTGCTGGGCGCGGCGGGCGGGTTGGTGCTCGCGCGGGTGGCGGCGCCGGCGCTGCTCGCGGGCCTCTTCGCGGGGGTGACGCTGG
>JAIEOO010000347.1 GCA_019750475.1 Acetobacteraceae bacterium
CCCCGGCCTGAAGGCGGTGCGCGTCGTCGTCGTCGGCGCCGGCATGGGCGGCCTCGCCGCCGCCTGCGATCTCGCGCGCCGCGGCTGCGAGGTGACGCTGTGCGAGGCGGCCGACGCCCCGGGCGGCAAGATGCGCCGCGTGAACGGCGTGGATGCCGGCCCCACCGTCTTCACCATGCGCTGGATCTTCGAAGGCCTCTTCGCCGATGCCGGCCGCCGCATCGAGGATGCGCTGGACCTCGTCCCGGCGGAGCTGCTGGCCCGCCATGCCTGGCGGAGCGGCGGCACGCTCGACCTCTTCGCCGATGTCGAGCGCAGCGCGGAGGCGATCGGCGCGTTCGCCGGCCCGCGGGAGGCCCAGGGCTACCGCGACTTCGTCGCCCGCAGCGGCGCCATGCACCGCACCCTGGAAGGCCCCTATATCGCCGGGCAGCGCCCCTCGCCGCTGGACCTGGTGCGGCGCGTGGGACTCTCCGGCCTCGGCGCGCTGTGGCGGACGCAGCCGCACCGGCGGCTGTGGAGCGCGCTCGGGGACCACTTCGCCGATCCGCGGCTGCGCCAGCTCTTCGGCCGCTACGCCACCTATGTCGGCTCCTCGCCCTTCCTCGCGCCCGCGACGCTCATGCTGATCGCCCATGTCGAGCAGGACGGCGTCTGGCTGGTGCGCGGCGGCATCGGGCAGGTGGCCCGGGCCATGGCCGACCTCGCGCGGCGGCAGGGCGCGCGGCTGCATTTCGGCGCGCCCGTGGCGCGCATCCTCGTGCAGGACGGCCGCGCCACGGGCGTGCGGCTGCGCACCGGCGAGCGCATCCTGGCCGATGCCGTGGTGTTCAACGGCGATGCCTCGGCGCTGGGGCAGGGGCTGCTGGGCGAGGCCGCGTCGGTCGCGGCCTCGGCCGTGCCGCGGGCCAGGCGCGGGCTCTCCGCGATCACCTGGTGCGTCCGGGGCCGGACGGGCGGCTTCGACCTCGCCCACCACAACGTCTTCTTCGCCGAGGACTACGCCGCCGAGTTCCGCGCCATCTTCCGCGAGCGCGGGATCGTGGACGCGCCCACCGTCTATGTCTGCGCGCAGGACCGCGGGGAAGCGGCGCCGCCGCGCGTCCCGGGCGGGCCGGAACGCCTGCTGCTGCTGATCAACGCGCCGGCCGACGGCGACGTGCGGGACTTCTCGCGGGACGTGCTGCGCCACGCGGCCGACGCGCGCGCGCTGATGGCGGCCTGCGGTCTCGCCATCGAGGAGAGCGCGTCGGTGGCGACGGCGCCCGACGGGTTCGACGCGCTGTTCCCCGGCACCGGCGGCGCCCTCTACGGCCGGGCCAATCACGGGCCGATGGGCAGCTTCGCGCGGCCGGGCGCGCGCTCGCGGCTGCCCGGCCTCTATCTCTGCGGCGGCAGCGCCCATCCGGGCGCCGGCATCCCGATGGCGACCATGTCCGGGCGGCTCGCCGCCGCGCGCCTGCTGGAGGACGCGGCCAAGGCCCGCGCGCCGGGCCTGCGGCTCACACCCGCACCGGTTGCTCCTTGACCACCTGATCGAGGATCTTGGCCGAGGAGATCACGCCCGGCACGCCGGCGCCGGGATGGGTGCCCGCGCCCACCAGGTAGAGGCCCGCCACCTCCTCGCTGATGTTGTGCGGGCGGAACCACGCGCTCTGGAACAGCTTGGGTTCGAGGGCGAAGGCCGCGCCGTTCACCGAGAGCAGCCGGTCCCGGAAGTCGAGCGGCGTCAGCAAGCGCGAGGTGACGACGGAGCCGCCGAGGCCCGGCATCACCGTCTCCTCCAGCCGCCGCTGGATGCGCTGGCGGTAGGGCTCGGCCATCGCCGCCCAGTCCGTGCCGCTGCCGAGATGCGGGACGGGCGCGAGGACGTAGAAGGCGTCGCAGCCCGGCGGCGCCAGCGACGCATCCCGCGCGGTGGGGCGGTGGAGGTAGAGGCTGAAATCCTCCGCCAGCTTCTTCCGGCCGAAGATGTCGGTCAGCAGCTCCTCGTAGCGGGGCCCGAGCACCATGGTGTGGTGGTACACGTCGTCGAAGCGCCGGTTGGTGCCGAAATACCAGACGAACAGGCTCATGGAGTAGCTGGCGCGGGAGAGCTTCGCGTCCGTCCAGCGCCGGCGCGGGACGTCGCCCAGCAGCTTCGAGTAGGTCCAGGCGACGTCGGCGTTGGAGACGACGATGTCGGCCGGGACGTGCTCCCCGTTCGCGAGCGTCACGCCCGTGACGCGCCGGCCTTCGGTCGTGATGCGCGTGACCTCGGCCTCGTAGCGGAAGCGCGCGCCCTGGCTCTCGGCGAGGCGCACGAGGGCGCTGGCGACGGCGCCGGTGCCGCCCATGGCGTAGTGCACGCCGTGCAGCCGCTCGAGATGCGCGATCAGGCAGTAATAGGCCGTGGTCGTCAGCGGGTTCCCGCCGATCAGCAGCGGGTGGAAGCTGAACGCCGTGCGCAGCTTCGGATCCTTGAAGAAGCGGCTGACCTTGCGGTGGACGGTGAAATGCCCGCCGAGGCGGATCATGTCGGGCGCCTCGGCCAGCATGGTGCCGAAGCGGTCGAAGGGCTGGTCCGCGAGCTTGGCGAAGGCGACCTCGTAGATCTTCTCGCTCTCGCGGATGTAGCGGTCGAAGCCCGGCACGTCGTCGGGGGAGATGCGCGCGACCTCGGCCCGCATCGCCTCGATCGAGCCATGGGCGCGGAACACCGTCCCGTCGTCGAAGCGGATGTCGTAGAACGGGTCCACGCGGCGGAGATCCACGTGGTCGGCCATGCGCTGCCCGCACAGCGCCCACAGCTCCTCGAGGATGTAGGGCGCGGTGATGATCGTGGGCCCGGCGTCGAAGGTGAAGCCGTCCTGGCGGAAGACATAGGCGCGCCCGCCCGGGCCATCGAGCTTCTCGAGCACGGTGACGCGCCAGCCCCGCGCGGCGAGGCGGACGGCCGCGGCGAGGCCGCCGAAGCCCGAGCCGATGACGACGGCGTGGCCCGTCCGGTCCTCGCGTCCCGTCATGCTGTCCGGCATCGGCGTCGCTCCCAGCGCGTGTGTCGCGCGACTCTTCGCGCAAAGCGGCGCGGATTCAAGCGGCGCGTGGGTGTCTTCGCGTTGAGCTAGATCACGTGGAGCGTGAGCAGCGCGAGCGTCACGTAGCGCCCCGTCTTCGCCATGGCGACGAGCAGCAGGAAGATCCAGAAGCGCTCGCGCAGCACGCCGGCGACGACGGTGAGCGGATCGCCGATGACCGGCGCCCAGGAGAGCAGCAGGGACCAGCGTCCCCAGCGCCGGTACCACGCCTCCGCGCGCGCGAGCGCGGCATCGCCCACGGGAAACCAGCGCCGGCTGCGGAACCGCTCGACCGCGCGGCCGAGCGCGTAGTTCACGACCGAGCCGAGCGTGTTGCCGATGCTCGCCGTCAGGACGAGCAGCCAGGCCGGCTGACCCTCCGCGAGCAGGAGGCCGATCAGCACCGGCTCGGATTGCAGCGGCAGCAGCGAGGCCGCGCCGAAGGCGACGGCGAAGAGCGGCGCGAGGGTGAGAAGGGCGTCCACGCCCCGCTGCGTGGCGGCGCGCGCGGCCAGGGTCAAGCGGTGGCCGGAAAGGGAAGGGGCGGGACCCTCGCGGATCCCGCCCCCTCGGTGTCGGCGATGCCTGGCTCGAGCGTCAGTCGAGGCTGGCCCGCCGCGGCGGCGGGTTCAGCTCGGGGTAGTCCCGCAGCATCGGCGTGCCGAAGAGCGGCTGGTACACCCCCTGGTGGCAGGTGGCGCAGTTCACCTTCAGCGTGTCGCCCATCGGGCCCAGGCGGTGCGGCGGGAACTCGCCGCGCAGGGGCTCGATGTACTCGTTGTTGATGGCCCGCACCATGTTGATCCCGTGCCAGGCGGTGACGCGCTGGGGCGGGCTCGTCTCCCACACGGCGAAGGACCGGCTGTTGTGGCAGAAGGTGCAGTTGACGCCGAGCGACTGCGAGAAGTGCATCATCAGCGAGTAGGTCCACTCGGTCTGGGCGATGCTGCGGTCGCTGTCGGTCTGCCGGGCGGTGTTGGAGATCACGCGGATCTGCTCGTTGCGGAGCAGGTAGGGCGTGAAGGGGTCGCTCGGCAGGGTGCTGTAGGCCGTGGCCGCGATCGGGCGGTTCTGCTCGCCGGCGACCTGCCAGTTGCGGCTGCCTTCCGCGTTGGCCGGGCGCTGGGCCCAGACCTGCGCGGGAACGGCCTGGCCGCGGTGGCAGGTGTAGCAGGTGACGCCCACGTCCTGGATGTGGTTCGCGTAGGTGGTGTTGATGGTCTGCACCATCTGCAGCATCCGCCGCGCCACGGTCTTCCGGTAGTTGCCCTCGGCGGCGAAGTTGCCGCCGACATGGCAGGCGTTGCAGCCGGTGTTCTCCGGATCGCGCTCGTCCTCCGGATAGATCCAGGCCGTCATCGCCTGCATGATGCGCCCGAACTGCTCGACCGAGAGATGGCCGAGCACCCGGACGTTCTCGTAGATCTCCGAGGCGCGGGGCCCCTCGGCATCCGCGGCCTCGAGCGCCTCGGGCACCCGCTGGGCGGCGACGAGGCGGTTGAGCTGACGCGGGTTGTAGTTCTGCTCGAGCGCCACGCCGCGGTAGCCGGACTGCACCGTCTCCACGGGCGGACGCTCGAAGGTCAGGATGAAGAAGCCGGCCGCGAGCACCGTCGCGACGGACAGTCCGAACCAGAGGTTGAAGCGGTTCATCTCGGCCTCCTCAGCGCGCGATGCTCGGGTCGGCGGAGATTGGCCACACCGCCGGATAGGCCGGTGCGAACCGCTTCTCGACGGCCCAGAGATACCAGTTGTCCACCACCGTGCCGGTCAGCAGGATGCCGATGCCGCCGGTGATGGGCGTCAGGATCGCGAACCACCACGCCCAGCGGTGGATGCTCTCGTAGGTGGCGTTGAAGCCCATGGTCCAGCGCCAGAAGATGCCGGCGCGCTCGGCCGCCGTGCTGCGGTCGAGGGTCATCTCCACCTCGCGCTCGCCACCGAAGCGGCCCACCGCGAGGATGGTCGCGCCGTGCATGGCGAAGAGCAGGGTCGAGCCGTAGAGGAAGACGATGCTCAGCGCGTGGAACGGGTTGTAGAAGAGGTTCCCGTACCGGATGGAGAAGGCCGCGGTCCAGTCGAGGTGGGGGAAGATGCCGAAGGGCACCGCCTCCGACCAGGACCCCATGGCGATGGGCCGGATGAAGCCCAGCACCAGGTAGAGCCAGATCGCCGCCATGAACGCCCAGAAGGTGTGCTGGCCGAGGCCGAGCGCCGCCGCGCGCCGCCACACCCGTGCCGCCCACAGCAGGATGGAGGCGGTGAGGAAGAAGCCGGCGGCGAGCCACCAGCCGCCCTGGTTCAGCGGCGGGATGCGCAGCCCCCATTGCGGCCCCGGCGGCTCGAGCGCGAGCCAGGGCAGCAGGCGGATGAACTCGATCGGGTTCCAGTTCACCGAGGCGAGCATGTTCAGCCCGATGATCTCGAAGGCGATGAAGCCGCAGAGGATCGAGAGGCTGCCGAGCCAGCCGAGGTAGATGGGCCCGAGCTGGGCGTCGGCGAAGTAGCCGAGCAGGCGCGAATGGCCGTGCTGGTCCTTCAGCCGGGGCTCGTTGTCGGGCCCGAGCGGCACGCCCGGATAGTGCGGGCCGCGAACCTGAAGCCGGGTGAAGAGGTATTGGTATTCCATGATGCCGTCCTCCCTCACCGGCCCCAGATCGGGAGCTGGAGCCACCAGTTCCACCATTCGGGCCAGCCGCGCGTCCAGAACGGACCGCTGATGACGATGCACACCGCGCTCCAGAACCCGGCGGACAGCGCGACGAACAATCCGAGACGATGGATGCCGAGCGTGCCGATCGAGTAGCCGATGAAGTCGCGGTAGAAGGTGTTCTCGTGCTCGGCGAGCTTCACCGGCTCACCCTTGGGCGGGTTGATCGCCGCCAGGACGAGCGCCGCGTGGAGCGAGAGCGCGAGGGTCGTGGTGAAGAAGAAGGTCACCGCGATCATGTGCGCCGGGTTGTAGTGGAAGTGCAGGTACTGGTACCCGACGTTGGACACCCAATCGAGGTGGCTGAAGATGCCGTAGGGGAAGCCGTGCCCCCAGGCGCCCATCAGCACCGGCCGGATGACGACCAGGGTGAAATACGCGAAGACCGCCATGCCGTAGGCCCAGGGGATGTGCATCCCCATGCCGAGCTTGCGGGCGATCTCGGCCTGCCGCAGGGCCCATGAGACGAAGGCGCCGAGCGCGCAGATCGTGATGACCTGCCACAGGCCGCCTTCGCGCAGGGGCGCGAGGCCGAGGCCGTAACTGAGGTCGGGCGGCGCGATGTTGATCAGCCAGGGGTTCCAGGTGCCGCCCCAGGCGGCCCCCACGAAGATCAGCGCCGTCCCGACCAGGGAGAAGAACAGGGTCGTGATGCCGAAGAAGCCCACATAGAAGGGACCCACCCAGAAATCGAACAGGTCCCCTCCGATGAGGGTTCCGCCACGCACCCGGTACTTCGGCTCGAACGTCAGCATCGCCATGGCGAGGTGCTCCCTTCATGGCGGGCTACTCGCCCGCCCGCGCCTGTCAGCATCCAAGGCAGCGGGTGGGGCCCGCTGCGCACGCCTTCCCCGCTGCCGAGGATGTGCATGGCCAGGCCCTTAGCGGGCGCCGGCCGGGGTGCGGGCGACCGGCTGGCCGACCGTGTAGGTGGCGTTGGTCGAGCACCAGCCGAGGTGATCGCAGTAACGCGGCGACGACAGCACCGCGAAGTGGATCACCGCTGCGATCCCGACGACGCCGACGGCGCTGACGAGGCCGAGGCGGAGCGGGTTCGCCACCATCCAGATCTTATGCACGCTTCATTCCTCCTTTCGTGCAGGAGGCAGGGGCCGGATGGCCCCGGCCCTCAGTTGATGAAGAAGCGCCAATCGGGCGGCACCACCTGGCTGCCGTAGACGAGCGGTCGCCACAGCCACACCAGGATGTGCGCGCCCATCGAGGCGAACACGGAGAAGATCCAGCCTTGCATCACGAGGCGGTGGATCTCGCGCGCTTCCGGCTCAGAAACGCCGGATCGCGTGCTCACATCGGCCATTCGATGACCTCCAAGCGGCCTTTCGGCCGTTACCGCGCATCACCCGCGCGGCAGGGCTGCGTGCGGGGGAGTGATCCCGCGCGCGTCCTTCGGCGTGCCTCGGGCACGCTTCCAGGGAAGGGGGCAGGGGCGCTCACGCGGGCGCCTTCTCTGCCGACAGGGTCTCCATCACGCGCTCGCGCGTGATGCGCGTCTCGCCCGCGTCCCGCGCCGCGGCCTCGACGCGTTCGCGCAGGCGCTTCGCGGCCGAGATGCGGATGAGGAAGGGCTCGGCCTCCACCTCGCGGTCCAGCGCCGCGCGCGCGTCCTGGCCCCAGGTCTCGGCCGGGCGCGCGGGGGTGGGGGACACGCGGTCCATCTCCGTGCCGAGCGGCAGGATGTGGAAGAGCGCGTCGAACAGGCCGTTGCAGTACTCCTGCACGACATAGGTGGCGCCGGCGTAGCCCATGAAGGGCGTGCCCGTGGCGCGGCGGATGATGGCGCCCGGGAAGCTCGCCGGGATGTAGGTGGACTTCAGCCCGGCTTCCGCCGCGTACATGCGCTCGTTGTAGGAGCCGAAGATCACCAGCGGCTTCGCCTTCTGGATCGCCGCCCGCGTCGCCGCGTTGTCCGGCTTGTGGCCGGCCTTGCGCGGCGCCGCGTGGACGCAGGGGATGCCCATTTCCTCGGTGAGGAAGCGTTGCAGGCCGCGCGCGTAGGTCTCGGTCGCGACGACGGCGTAGCCGGCGGACGCGTAGAAATCCTGCGTGACGCTGCGCCAGAGATCCCAGAGCGGCTTCAGCGTGGTGTGCTTCTCGCGCTCGATGAAGGGCTCGGGATCGAGGCCGGTCAGCTCGCCGAGAGTCCGGAGGAAATTCGTGGTGGCGAACATCCCGATCGGCGCCTGCAGGTAGGGCCGGTCCATCGCCTCGCAGAGCCTGCGGCCGAATTCCCGGTACATGCAGATGTTCACGTCCGCGTCCGGCAGCCGGCGGATGTCCTCGACATGCGAACCCAGCGGGAAGACCAGGTTGATCTCGCAGCCGATGCCTTCGACCAGGCGGCGGATCTCCGCGAGGTCGGAGGGCATGTTGAAGGTGCCGTAGATCGGCCCGATGATGTTGACGCGCGGGCGCTCGCCATCCTTGCGGACGCGCTTGCGCGGCGACTTCTGGCCGCCGAATTCCGACCACAGCCACATCAGCGCGCGGTCGGCCGCCTGCCACTGGTCCTCGTCGATGGTGCGGCAGATGAAGCGCTGGAGGTTGCTGCCGCGCGGGGTCACGCCGCCGCCGATCATCTCGGCGATGGAGCCCGTGACGACGACGGCCGGCAGCTCCTTGTCCTGCGTCGCGGCGGCACGGGCCAGCAGGGCCTCCGTGCCGTCCTTGCTCATCGCGTCCTCGTCGATGCCGGTGACGACGACGGGCAGCTCGTGCGGGGGCAGGGCGTCGGTGTAGTGCAGCACCGCCGTGACCGGCAGGTTCTCGCAGCCCACGGGGCCGTCGATGACGACGCGCAGGCCGCGCACCGCGGAGAAGGCGTAGATCGCGCCCCAGTATCCGCCGGCGCGGTCATGGTCCAACACCATCATGTGCCGACGGCCTCCTCGGCCTTGGCTTGCGCCGCGCGGAGCTTGCGCATCCGGTCGCGGAAGCCGGGCGGATCCTGTGGGACGCCCCTGAAGCCGTAGCCCGCGCGGTCGGCGGTGCCGACGCCGTCGAAGAACGACACCATGCGGGAGAAGCGCTCCCGCCCGCCGGTCTGGGCGGCGACGATCGCGGCCATGGAGGCCGCGCCGGCCGGGCCGAACAGGGGCCGCGCGCTCACCATGTTGGTGAAGTAGAGGGCGGGCCAGCCCATCTCCTTGGCCTTCTGGACCAGCGGCGTGGTGCCCAGCGCCAGGTCGGGCCTCGCCTCCTTCATGGCGGCGAGATCCTGCTCGAGCGCGGCGCGGTACTGCACGTGGCAGCCATGGGCCGCGAGCCATGCGCGGTCCGCCTCGCTCCACTCGGTCCGGGGCAGGGCGGTGCCGCAATACGGCACCTCGGCGCCGGCCTCGATCAGCAGGCGCGCGACCAGCAGCTCGGAGCCTTCGTAGCCGCTCACGGTCACGCGGGCCTTCACCGGGTTGGCGGCGAGCAGCGCGCGGATCGGGTCGAGGATGGCGCGGGCGGCCTGGCGCTGTGCCTCCGTCGCGCCGGAAACCTTCGCCACGGCATCGAGCCAGGCATCGGTCCCCTCGGCGCCGACCGGGCCGGAGCCGATGACGGGCCGGCCCGCCGCGCGGAACTCCCGCACGGAGGCGGTGTAGAAGGGGTGGATCGCGGCGGCCGCGACGCTGTCGAGCGCGCCGTAGAGATCGCGCCATTCGCGGCAGGGCACCTGCGGCCCGACATCGAGGCCCATGGGCGCGATCATCGCCCCGATCCCGACCGGATCCGCCGGGAACAGCTCGCCGATCACGGCGAGGGTGCGCCGGTCCTCGACATGGTTGCGCGGGCGCGCGACGGGACCGGCCTCGGCCTCGAGGCGGGCGTAGCGCAGCATGGCGCCGGAGAGCACGTCCTTGGCTTCCGCATGCGTCGGCACGCCGAAGCCCGGGACGTCGATGCCCACGATGCGGACGCCGTTGATCTCCTTGGGCAGGAGGTCGAGCGGCACGCCGGAGGCGGTCGGCACGCAGAGATTGGTGATGACGACCGCGTCGTAGTCCTTGGGATCGGCGGTCGCGATGACGGCGTCGCGGATGTCCTCGAACAGCTTGCCCGTCACCAGGGTCTCGCTGTTGAAGGGGACATACCCGACGCTTCGCCGCGCGCCGTAGAAATGGCTCGTGAAGGTCAGGCCGTAGACGCAGCAGGCGCTGCCCGAGAGGATCGTCGCCACGCGCCGCATCCGCAGGCCCACGCGCAGGCTGCCGAAGGCCGGGCACATGCTCTGCGGCTGGTCGTGCGGGCCGCGGGGATAATCCGCCATCAGGCGGTCCATCACCTCGGACTTGCCGGCGGCGCGGGCGGCGTCCGCCATGGTCTCGCGGCTGGCGCAGAGGCCGCCGGAACCGCCATCCGGCGCCGCAGGGTCACGCGGGGGCAGCGTGTCCACGGCTCAGGCCCCCTCGTACACGACTTCGAGGGTGGGCTTCACCAGGCGCTCGGCGGCGCACATGTCCTCGATGCTGGCGGGCTGGAGGACGACGTTCCGGCCCACCGTCTCGCCCTTGAACAGGCCGAGCAGGGCCTCCTGCGTCAGCGGCGTCGGCCGCAGCGGCGGGGCGGTCGCCACCTGCTCGCCGAGGGCGGCGAAGAGCGGGCCCCATTGGCCGTCGGGCGTGCCGACGATCTCGTAGGACGCGCTCTTGCGCCGGATGTCCTCATGCGCCGGGATGGAGGCGAGGACGGGAATGCCGGCGGCGGCGGCGAAGGCGGCCGCTTCTCCGGTGCCGTCGTCCTTGTTGACGACCATCCCGGCCACGCCGACGTTGCCGCCGAGCTTGCGGAAATACTCCACCGCCGAGCAGACATTGTTGGCGACGTAGAGCGACTGCAGGTCGTTCGAGCCGACGACGATGACCTTCTGGCACATGTCGCGGGCGATCGGCAGGCCGAACCCGCCGCACACCACGTCGCCCAGGAAGTCGAGCAGGACGTAGTCGAAGTCCCAGTCGTGGAAGCCGAGCTTCTCCAGCGTCTCGAAGCCGTGGATGATGCCGCGGCCGCCGCAGCCGCGCCCGACCTCCGGTCCGCCCAGCTCCATGGCGAAGACGCCGTCGCGCTTGAAGCAGACATCGCCGATGGAGACCGGCTCGCCCGCGGCCTTCTTGCGGCTGCTGGTCTCGATGATGGTGGGCGTCGAGCGGCCGCCGAACAGGAGGGAGGTGGTGTCGCT
This sequence comes from Acetobacteraceae bacterium, assembly GCA_019750475.1. Taxonomy (GTDB): domain Bacteria; phylum Pseudomonadota; class Alphaproteobacteria; order Acetobacterales; family Acetobacteraceae; genus Roseococcus. Next base: position 10,952 of record JAIEOO010000347.1, read on the forward strand.
CTTCGGGTCGCAGCCGATGAGCAGGACGCGCTTGCCCTGCTGCGCCATCATGTAGCTGAGATTGGCGAGGGTGAAGGACTTGCCGATCCCGCCCTTGCCGTAGATCGCGATGATCTGGGTCTTCTTCTGCGCCCCTTGGGGCTCCGGCGCGGGCGACGAGCCCTCCTGCGCAGGTTCCATGCGTCCCGGCACGGCGTTCATTGGATCGTCCTCCAGTCCAGAACCATCTTCAGGCAGGCGGCGTCCTCGAAGGCGGTGCGGTAGGCGGCACCCGCCTCGGTCGCCGGCTCGGAATGGGTGATGAGGCCGTCGAGCGAGAGGCGGCCGGAGGCGAGGAGGTCGAGGACCCCCGTCACGTCCTCGGGCGCCCATTCGGCGGCGATGCGGAACCGCGCCTCGCGCATGAAGGCGGGCGGGAAGGCGAAGGAGAGGCGGTCGTAGAACCCGGCCAGCGTGATCTCGCCGCGCGGCGCGAGGCGCGCGATCAGCGTGTCGAGCAGGTCCGGCGCGCCGGAGGCGTCGCAGACGCGGCGATAGTCGCGGCGCGGGTCGTCTTCGCCGGGCAGCACGCGGTAGCCGGTGGCCCCGCGCGCGCGCTCCGGGTTGGTTTCCCAGACGGTGGGCGCCTCGGCGCCGCAGGCGAGGGTGATCCGGGCGAGCAGCCGGCCGAGCACGCCGTGGCCCACGATGAGCTCGGGCAGGTTGCCGGCGATGGCGTGGTGCGCGGTGGCGGCCAGCGCCAGCAGCACGCCCTCGGCGCCGAGGCGGTCGGGCAGGGGCACGACGCGCGCCCCGGGGGCCACGAGGCGCCGGGCGGCGCCGCCGAACAGGCCCCGCACATCGGCGAAGCCGCGGGAGCCGGGGATGAAGACCTGCTCGCCGACCTGGCGGCCCGAGGCGGGCCCGGCCTGACGGATGCGGCCGACGCTCTCGTAGCCGGGGACGAGCGGGTAGCCCATGCCGGGGAAGGGCGGCATCCGGCCGGTCCAGAGCAGCTTCTCGGTGCCGGTGGAGATGCCGGACCAGGCGACGTCCACGACCACATCCGCCTCGCCGGGGGGGAGGAGGGTGACGGTTTCGAGCGCGAGGTGACGCGGCTCGGTCAGAAGGACGGCTACGGTGTCCACGATTCTGGACCCCTCCCGCTGGGCTTGGGTGTCAATCTATTCAGAGGGCTCAAAGTGTCAAGCCAAACTGACATACTGGCGCCGAGTTCATGCGGACCTTTCCTGTCACGTTCAGGCGACGGCCGCCGGCAGCGACTTCGGCAGGAGGCGCCGCGCCTGCAGGGCGATGAGCTGCGCCAGCTCCTCGGCGCCGGGGCAGGGCGGGATGGCGGCGGCCGCGCCCCGGGCCAGCGCCTCGAGATGCGCGATGGCGCCCGGCAGGCCGCGCTCCCGCACGGCGGAGGGGCGGCCCAGGCGGAAATCCTGGCCCACGGGCTTGCCCAGCTCGTCCGCCTCGGCCAGCGCGTCGCCGATGTCGTCGGCGACCTGGTAGGCCTCGCCCAGCCGCTCGCCCACGGCCTGCCAGGCCTCGGCCGGGCCG
>JAIEOO010000427.1 GCA_019750475.1 Acetobacteraceae bacterium
TGCGAACCCTTTGGGGATTGGGGAGGGGCCGAAGTGCCCCTCCCCAATCCCCAACAAACGATCCGTGGGTCCAGGGGGCCGTGCCCCCTGGCGGGGAGGGTTTGGGAGGGGCAGCGCCCCTCCCAACGCCACCCGCGCGGCCCGCGGCCTACGCCGCGAGTTGGAGCTTGTGCTGCCGGCACTTCATCAGGGGTTGGATTTTCGTCCCGAAGTCGTCCATGCCTTGGATGAAGTCGTCGAAGCAGAGCATGATGCCCTTCACGCCGGGCATGGCGGCCACGTCGTCGAGCATGCGGGCGCAGGTGGCCGGGCTGCCGACGATGGTTCCCATGTTGAAGTTGATGGGTGAGGGGTTGCGCTGGACGACGGCAGCCATGGAGGTGTCCTGCGTGTTCACGTCGTGGGCCGCGTGGCCGAGCAGGTGTTCGAGGGCCTTGCGGTCCGCGCCTTTCTCGTAGCTGTCCCACTTCGCCATGGCGTCTTCGTCCGTGTCGGCGCAGATCACCATGTAGAGCATGTAGGCGCCGACATCGCGTCCGGTCTTCCTGGACCATTCGAGCACGCGGGCCGGGACCGAGGCGGCCTTGGTCGGCTCGTTCACGCCTTCGCCGAGGCAGAAATTGTAGTTGCAGTGGGTGGCGCCGAATTCCATCCCGCGGTCGGACTGGCCGGCCGAGACGATCTCGATGGGCTTGGACGGACGGGGCGAGAGCTTGCACTTGTCCATCTGGAAGTAGCTGCCCTTGAGGTCGCTCTCCCCCTTCTCCCACAGGTCCTTGAGGATGGTGACGTATTCGGTCGAGTAGTCGTAGCGTTTGCCGAAATGCGCGTCCCCGGGCCAGAGGCCCATCTGGCTGTACTCGATCTTGTGCCAGCCGGAGACGATGTTCACCCCGAAGCGCCCGCCGGAGATGCTGTCGATGGTGACCGCCATGCGCGCGACGATGGCGGGCGGGATGGTCAGCACCGCGGTCGAGGCGAAGAGCTTGATGCGGGAGGTCACGGCCGCCAGCCCGGCCATCAGGGTGAAGCTCTCGAGCCCGTGGTCCCAGAACTCCGTCTTGCCGCCGAAGCCGTGCAGCTTGATCATGGAGAGGGCGAACTCCATGCCGTAGGCTTCGGCCTTCTGCACGACCGTCTTGTTGAGCTCGAAGCTCGGCATGTACTGGGGTGCGTTCTCCGAGATCAGCCAGCCATTGTTGTTGATCGGGATGAAGACGCCGATGTCCATGGTCGCGCACCCTTTCCGCAATGGCCGGAATCGCCCGGCCGGCGGGGCATGACACGCAATTCATGTGCCACCCGCTCCGAAATCGGCGCGGACGGTCGACGAGATCGGCTCGGCGCGATGGACAAGCGCGCGGCGGCGCTGGAAACATCGGCCCGACAGCGGAGGGATGCGCCGTGAAGCTCACCATGCCGGAGGAGATCATGCTCCTCCTCCTCGACGACACCACTGGCCGTCCGGTCGGATTGCCTGCGCCGGCGGCGGATTACGCCGTGGCGGGCGCGATCCTGATGCAGCTGTCGCTCAGCGGGAACGTGGACACGGACGCCGAGCGGCTGATGCTCACCAATCCGACGCCGACCGGCGATGCCGTGCTGGACGATGCGCTCTCCCGCATCGCGGGCACGGGCGGCATGCATGACAGCCGCTACTGGATCGTCGAGCTGGGACGCGAGGGCGAGCGGTACCGCACCCTGCTGCTCGACCGGCTGGTGGCGCGCGGCGTGCTGCGGCGGGAGGAGGGGCGCTTCCTCTGGGTCTTCCCGGACCGGCGCTACCCCAAGGCGGCGGAGGGCGCGGCCGAGGTGCGGGAGGTGCGGGCGCGGCTGCGGCACATCCTCCTCAACGACGAGATCCCCGATCCCGAGGACGCGCTGCTGATCGGGCTCTGCCGCGCCACCGGGCTGATCCCGCTCATTCTCTCGGCGGAGGAGCAGTCGCGGGCCGAGAAGCGCGTGGACCAGGTTGCCGACCTCGAGGAGCTGGGCCGGACGCTGTCCAACGTGACGCGCGAGGTCTACGCGACCATGCTGGCCTTCGCCGGCATGCACTGAGCCGTCGGGCGACCCGGTCGCCCGGCGCCGCGCGGGCCGGCCAAGGGGGGCGCGGACGGCGCGCCCCACCCGTTCCGGTCCGGGCGGTCAGCCGAGCACGAGGTCGAGCGTGCCGCTTTGGCCGGCGTCCGTGGCGGTCAGTCGCATCGTGACGAGTGCGCGCCGGTCCGCCGGCAGGCCGCGCAGCAGCATGTCGTTCGCGTTCTGCGGCGCATCCGGGAAATAGGCCTGCGTCGTGAGTTCGAGCCGCCCGTCGGCCGAGGCCGCGCGGAGATGGATATGCGGCGTCCGGCCGGGGTAGGGGCCCGGGCGGATCGTGCGGAAGGCGTAGCGTCCCGCCGCGTCGGTGACCGTGCGCCCGTAGCCCTGGAAGGCGGCATCGCGCTGTGCCACCCGCGGGTCGTTGGGATGCAGGTAGATGCCCCCGGCGTCGGCCTGCCAGATGCGGACCGTCACTCCCGGCAACGCCCCGCCATCGCGGCCGCGCACCGTCCCCTCGAAGCGGAGCGGCTGCCCGCGTGCCTCGCGCGGCTGGCCGGCGACGCGCACGAGGTCGGCATCCGCGTCGGCCGGGATCATGCGCGGATAGTAGGGGCCTTCCATCTGGGCCGGCGTGCGCGGCGCCTCCGCCAGGGCGGGCCGGACGAGCAGGGCCGGCGTGGCGAGGATCAGGCGACGTGGCAGCGAGGGACGGATCAGGTGCATGGATCACCTCCGGCGGAACGGGGCCCGACCCGGCGCGCCGCGCGTGCCACCGGGCAGGTCGTCGGGCCGCGCGGAGCGTCAACGCGCCGCGGCCCGCTCCGGCGCGGCTGGCCGGGCCCGGTCACGCGAACGGATCGCGCGGCGACGGCTCCGCTCGCGAATAGCCCTGGGCGCAGAAGCCGCCGCCCTGGTAGCGCTCGGCCACCGGGTTGCCGCTGGTGAGGCGGCCGACCTGGTCGCGGAACGCCTCCGCCGTGTCCTGCGGCGCCCAGCCGATGCGGTCGCGGTGATCGGCGCCCCACCAGGCGGCGGGGTTGGCCGAGGCGCCCCAGATGACGGCGTGGCCGACCCGCGGCGCATCGAGGCAGCGCGCGACGAGGCGCAGCAGGTCGGCGTAGGAGAGCCAGGTGGAGAGCATCCGGGCGTCCACCGGCTCCGGGAAGCTCGACCCGATGCGGAGATTCACGTTCTCGACGCCGTGCTTGTCCCAGTAGAGGCGTCCCATCAGCTCGCCATAGGCCTTGGCGAGGCCGTAGAACCCGTCGGGGCGGAAGTGGCAGCGCGCGTCGAGACGCGGCCCGCCCCCGGCCGGGCGCTCGTGGAAGCCGATCGCGTGGTTGGAGGAGGCGAAGACCACCCGCGCGCCTTCGCGCCGCGCGGCCTCGTAGACGTGGAACAGCCCGCGGATGTTGGGACCCATCACCTCCTCGAAGGGGCGCTCCACGCTCACGCCGCCGAAATGGAGGATCGCGCCGCATCCCTCGGCGAGGCGCAGCAGCGCGACGCCGTCCTCGAGGTCCGCGCGCTCGAAGCGCGCGCCCTCGGGCAGCGGATCGGGGAAGGGGGCGATGTCGGTCAGCACGAGGCGCCGTCCCCCGGCCGCGAGGCCCTGGGCCAGCCTGCGTCCCAGCGCGCCCGAGGCGCCCGTGAGCAGCACGGGTTTCGTCATCCGCGTCCTCCCGTCATCATGTGAGCAACGAGCCTGCCAGGAGACGCCCATGCCGCGCCACGCCTTCCCGACCCTCCATGAGGCCGCGGCCGCCCTCGCCGCCGGGCGCGTGACGGCGGAGGCGCTGGTCGAGGAGGCGCTGGCGCGCATCGCCGACCCGGTGGGCGAGGGCGCGCGCGCCTTCGTGAAGGTCCATGCCGACAGCGCCCGCGCGGCCGCCGCCGCGCAGGACCGGCTGCGCCGTGCCGGCCGCGCGCCCTCCCGCTTCGCGGGCCTTCCCGTCACCGTGAAGGACCTGTTCGACGAGGCGGGGGAGGTGACGCGCGCCGGTTCGGTCGCGCTGCACGGCGCGAGCCCGGCCCCGCGCAGCGCCCCCGTCGTGGAGCGGCTGGAGCGGTCGGGCTTCGTCATCCTCGGCCGGACGAACATGACGGAATTCGCCTTCTCCGGCCTCGGCGTGAACCCGCATTACGGCACGCCGAAGAGCCCGTGGGAGCGCGGGATCGGCCACCTGCCGGGCGGCTCCTCCTCGGGCGCCGGCGTCGCCGCCGCGGACGGCATGGGCTTCGGCGGCCTCGGCTCCGACACGGGCGGGTCCTGCCGGATCCCGGCGGCGCTCTGCGGCGTGGTGGGCTGGAAGCCGACCGCGCGGCGCGTGCCGCTGGCGGGCGCCCTGCCGCTTTCCTTCTCGCTCGACAGCATCGGGCCGCTCGCCCGCAGCGTCGCCGACTGCGCCGTGCTCGACGCCGTGATCTCGGGCGAGGGGGAGGAAGCGCCGGCCGCCCTGCCGCTCGCCGGCGTGCGGCTCGGCCGGCTGCGCAACTACGTCGAGGAGGGGACGGAGCCCGCCGTGGCCCAGGCCTTCGAGGCCGCGCTGCGCCAGCTCGAGGCCGCGGGCGCCCGCATCGAGGACATGACCATCCCCGAGCTGGACACGCTGCCCTCGGTGAACGGGACCGGGGGCTTCGCGGCCTCCGAGGCCTGGACCTGGCACGAGACGCTGATCGCCGCGCAGCGCGACGCCTACGATCCGCGCATCCTCAAGCGCATCCTGCGCGGGGAGCGCATGTCGGCGGCCGACTACATCCGCCTGCTGGCCGCGCGGCGGGAGATGATCGCCGCCGCCGCGGCCCGCACCGCGGGCTTCGACGCGGTGGTCTGCCCGACCGTGCCGCTGCGCCCGCCGATGATCGCCGCCGTGGAGGCCGAGGCCGACTACAACCGGATCAACCTGCTGCTGCTGCGGAACACCTCGGTGGCCAATTTCCTCGACCGCTGCGCCATCTCCGTCCCCTGCCACGCGCCGGGGGAGGCGCCGGTCGGGCTGATGCTGATGGGCGAGGCGATGGGCGATTCGCGGCTCTTCGCGCTCTCGCGCGCCGTCGAGGAGGCGCTGGGGTAGCGCCTACTCCTCCAGCTCGCTGTCCCAGTAGAGGTAGTCGCGCCAGCTCTCGTGCAGGTGGTTCGGCGGGAAGGCGCGGCCGTTCTCCTGCAGCTCCCAGGTGGTGGGCTGGCGCGGATCCTGGCGCGGCAGCATCTGGCACTCGCGCGGCAGCTTGCTGCCCTTGCGCAGGTTGCAGGGGCCGCAGGCGGCGACCACGTTCTCCCAGCTCGTGCGCCCGCCGCGGCTGCGCGGGATGACGTGGTCGAAGGTCAGGTCCTGGGCGGGGCGGCCCTCGCCGCAATACTGGCACTCGAAGCGGTCACGCAGGAACACGTTGAAGCGGGTGAAGGCCGGGCGCCGCGCCGCCGGGATGTATTCCCGCAGCGCGATGACCGAGGGCAGGCGGATCGCCATGGTCGGAGAGCGCACCTCGGTCTCGTATTCCGACAGCACCGAGACGCGGTCCAGGAAGACGGCCTTCACGGCATCCTGCCAGGACCAGACGGAGAGCGGAAAATAGGAGAGCGGGCGGAAATCGGCGTTCAACACCAGCGCCGGGAAGCCGCCGGGGCCGTGGACCGCGAAACCGGGAAGCACACTGCCGTCGGGCAATCGTCGCTCCTCTTCGCCTTGCGGCGAAGCCCGGGCCCGGCGGCGCGTGGCTCGCGAGAGGAGCGACGGACACCGAGTCGGGGCCGCACCACTGTTGCGCTGCACGCATGGCACGGGCGCCGGGGGGCCGCAAGCCGCGAAATTTCCGCTTTCATGCAAGCGTCACGCGCGCCATCCGGCCCCGCTCGCGTCGCGGCCGGGTCGAGCCCGGCCATCTATCGTCGGGGCGGCCGCGCTCTATCCTGTCCCCGGCATGCACGTCACCCGCTTCGCGCCGAGCCCCACGGGCCTGCTGCATCTCGGCCACGCCCATTCGGCGCTGTTCGCCCGGGCGCGGGGCGCGCGCTGCCTGCTGCGGATCGAGGACATCGACGCGACGCGCTGCCGCCCGGACTTCACCCAGGCGCTGATCGAGGATCTCGCCTGGCTCGGCCTCCGCTTCGAGGGCGAGGTGCGCGTGCAGTCGGCGCACATGGCCCAGTATCGCGCGGCGCTCGACGCGCTGGCGGCGCGCGGGCTGCTCTACCCGTGCTTCTGCACCCGGGCCGACATCGCCGCCGCCGCCTCGGCCGCGCATGAGGCGCCGGGCGTCTATCCGGGCACCTGCCGCGGCCTCCCGTCCGGGGAGCGCGCCCGCCGCCTGGCCGAGGGCCTGCCGCACGCGCTGCGCCTCGACGCGGCCCGGGCCCTGGCGGAAACGGGGCCGCTGCACGCCACCGACGTCGCGCGCGGGCGCATCGCCTGCGACGCGGCCGCGCTGGCCCGGGCGGGCGGCGACGTGGTGCTGGCGCGCAAGGACACGCCGGCGAGCTACCATCTCTGCGTCAGCCATGACGACGCGCTGCAGGGCGTCACCCTCGTGACGCGGGGCGAGGACCTGCTGGACGCGACGCCGGTCCACCGCCTGCTCCAGGCGCTGATGGGCTGGCCGGAGCCGCTCTACCACCATCACGGGCTGATCCGCGGCGCGGACGGCAAGCGCCTCGCCAAGCGCGACCGGGCGCCGACGCTGCGCGCCCTGCGCGCGGCCGGACACACGCCCGAAGCCGTGCGCGCCATGGCCGGTTTCCCGGCATGAGCCCGCGCGGCACCGGCCTGCTGCTCCTGGCGCTGGCCGCGACCGGCTGGGGGCTGAACTGGCCCATGCTCAAGCTGCTGCTCGAGGAGTTGCCGCCGCTCGCCGCGCGGTCCTGGGGCGGGCTCGCGGCCGCGGCGGGCTTCGCCCTCTACGCCCGCGCAGCCGGCATCAGCCTCGCGGTGCCGACGGAGCTTCGGCTGAAGCTCGTGGTGTATTCGGGCACCAACGTCGCGGCCTGGATGGGGCTGACCACCATCGGCCTCGTCTGGCTCAAGGCGAGCGAGGGCGCGATCGCCGCCTACACCATGCCCATCTGGGCGACGCTGCTCGGCTTCCTGATCCTGAAGGACCGGCTCGACCCCGCGCGGATCCTGGGCCTCGCGCTCGGCGTCGCGGGCGTCGTGCTGCTCTTCGCCGGGCGCGGGGTGGAGGTCGGGCTGGCGAAGCTGCCGGGGCTCCTGCTCGTGCTCGCCGCGGCCGTGCTCTTCGCCTTCGGGACGGTGCTCTCCAAGCGCTGGCCGCTGCCGATGCACCCGGTCGCGGCGGTCGCCTGGCAGATGCTGATCGGCTGCGGGCCGCTCTTCCTGCTCTCCCTCGCCATCGAGGAGCTGGACCCGGCCGCCCTTTCGACGCGGGGCTGGCTGTTCCTGCTCTACATGGCGGCGGTGCCGCTCGGCCTGTCCTACGTCTTCTGGTTCGGCGCGCTGAAGCGCCTGCCGGCGGCGACGGCCGCGATCGGCACGCTGCTCGCGCCCGTCATCGGCGTGCTCGGGGCCGGGCTCGTGCTCGGCGAGCCGCTCGGGCTGCGGGAAGGGGGCGCGCTCCTCGCCACGCTCGCCGGGGTGGCGCTCGCGACGCGCGAGTCGCGCCGGGCCTGAGCGGTCACGCTCTCCGCGGCGGCAGCGCCAGGGTCAGCGCCCAGCACGCGCCGAGCATCAGCGCCGCGCCCGCGAGGCAGGCCACCAGCCCGCCCGCGGCGTAGAGCAGGCCCGAGAGCAGCGTGCCCGCGAAGCGGCCGGCGGCGTTGGCGGCGTAGTAGAAGCCCACATCCTCGGCCGCCTTCTCCGACCCCGCATAGGCCAGGATCAGGTAGGAGTGCAGCGAGGAATTGACGGCGAAGAGCACGCCGAACACGCACAGCCCGAGCGGCACGAACAGGTCCGGCCGCGGCACGCCGCCGAGCATCATCGCGGCCAGCGAGGCCGGCACGGCCGCGAGGGCGAGGGCCCAGGCGCGCGCCGCCGGAACCTCCGCCGACAGCCCGTCCGCGCTCCGCCGCACCAGGCCGGGCGCCGCCGCCTGGATCACGCCGTAGCCGATGGTCCAGAGCGCGAGGAAGCCGCCCACGGCCGCGAAGCTCCAGCCTCTCGCGTAGAGGAAGACGGGCAGGCCGACGACGAACCACACATCCCGCGCGCCGAAGAGGAAGACGCGCGCCCCGGCCAGCAGGTTCACGCCGCGGTTCTTCGCGAACAGCTCCCGCGCCGTGCGCGACGCCTTTGCCTGGCCCATCAGCGGCGGCAGGGCCAGCACGACGCCCGCGAGGACGAGCAGCAGCGCCGCCGCCATGAGCCAGAGCGCGCCGCGGAAACCCAGCGCCTCCAGCAGCACGCCGCCCAGGAAGAAGCCCAGCCCCTTCATGGCGTTCTTGGAGCCGGTGAAGAAGGCGACCCAGCGGAACAGCCGCCCCGAACCATCCCCGGCGGTGAGCTTGATCGCCGACTTGCTCGCCGTCTTCGTCAGATCCTTGGCGACGCCGCTGATGCCCTGCGCGACCACCACCCAGGTCACCGAGAGCGCCGCGCCCCAATCCGGCGACACGGCCGAGAGCAGCAGGAACCCCGCCACCTGCGCCGAGAGCCCCACCGCCAGCATCCGCGCGATGCCGAAGCGCGCGGCGAGCCAGCCGCCGAGCAGGTTCGCCGCGATCCCCGCGGCCTCGTAGAGCAGGAACAGGAAGGCGAGGGTGAACGGCGAATAGCCGAGCCGGAAGAAGTGCAGCAGCACCAGCATCCGCAGCGCGCCGTCGGTCAGGGTGAAGCCCCAATAGGCCGCCGTCACGATGAGGTAGTCGCGGGTGCCGGACGCGGCCGTGGCGCTCAAAGGCCCACCCCCTGCATGTGGCAGGCGAGGTCCACCATGCGGCAGGCATAGCCCATCTCGTTGTCGTACCAGGCATAGACCTTCAGCAGCGTGCCGTCGGTCACCATCGTGCTGGGAGAGTCCACGATGGAGCTGCGCGTGTCCCGCGCGTAGTCGGCCGAGACGAGGGGCCGCGTCTCGAAGCCCAGGATGCCGGCGAGCGGCCCCGCCGCGGCCGCGGCGAAGAGGGCGTTCACCTCCTCGGCCGTGGTCTCGCGCGCCAGCTCGAACACGCAATCGGTGAGCGACGCGTTCAGCACGGGCGCGCGCACCGCGTGGCCGTTCAGCTTGCCCTTCAGCTCCGGGTAGATCAGGGCGATGGCCGTGGCGCTGCCCGTGGTCGTCGGCTGCAGGCTCAGCATGGCCGAGCGCGCGCGGCGGAGGTCCTTGTGCGGCGCGTCCACCACGACATTGGTGTTGGTCGGATCGTGGATGGTGGTGATCTGCCCGTGGCGGATGCCGATCGCCTCGTGCACCACCTTCACCACCGGGGCGAGGCAGTTCGTCGTGCAGGAGGCCGCGGTGACGATGGGGTGGCGCGCGGGGTCGTAGAGCCCGTGGTTCACCCCCACCACGACGTTCAGCACGCTGTCGAACTTCACCGGCGCGGCGACGATGACGCGCCTCGCCCCGCGCTCGAGATGGCCGCGCAGCGTCTCGGGCGAGAGGAACCGGCCCGTGCAGTCCAGCACCACATCCACCCCCAGCTCGCCCCAGGGGATGTCGGCGGGCCGCGCGTGCTCCGTGAAGGAGAGGCGGCGGTCACCGATGCGGATCGCCGCGTCGTCCTCGGCCGCGATGGGCGTGCGCCAGCGCCCCTGGACGCTGTCGAACGCGAGCAGATGGGCGGTCGCCGCGGCGCCCCCCTTCACCTCGTTGAGGTGCACGACGTCCAGGCGGTTGCCGCCGCGCGGATCCTCGGCCGGGCGCTCCGCCGCGCCCATCGCCGCGCGCAGCGCGAGCCGTCCGATGCGGCCCATGCCGTTGATGCCGACGCGCATCGCGCTCGTCCTTCGCTCAGCCGCGCGCCATGGCGTGCGGATCGGCGAGCTCGTCCACCCGGGCCTTCAGCGCCATGCGGTCGAGCGAGGCGAAGGGCAGGGCGGTGAAGGCCTCCAGCCGACGCCGCAGCCCGGCATAGACCTCGTTCAGCAGGGTCGCGCGCTCGGCCACGCTGCCCGTGAACTTGCCGGGGTCGGGCATGGGCCAGGCGGCGGTGACGGTGGTGTCGCCGAAATCGGGGCAGACCTGGCCGCGCACGCTGTCGCAGAGGGTGATGACGAAATCCATGCGCGGCGCGCCGGGTCCGGTCAGCTCCTCCCAGGATTTGGAGCGGAGATCGGAAATGTCGTGGCCGAGGGCCTGGAGCAGCGCCATCACCTCGGGCAGCGGACCCTCGGGCCACGGCTGGGAGCCGGCCGACCAGCCCTCGAAGCGCGGCCGGCCGATCCGGTCGAGGATCGCCTCCGCGATGATGGAGCGCGCCGAGTTGTGCGTGCAGAGGAACAGGACGTTGAAGACGGGTTCCTGCATCGGTCTTGCCTCCCCGTTGTCTTGGATGAGCCGCGCGAGGTCGCCGCAGCGGCCGGGCTCTCCGCCGCAGCAGGCATCGGCGAGGAAGGAGAGCAGCGCGCGGAGCCGCGCCACCTGCGCCGCGTAGATGAGGGAGCGTCCCTGGCGCGTGGCCGCGATCAGCCCCGCCTGCTCCAGCGCGCGCAGATGGAAGGAGAGGGTCGAGGCCGGCACCCCGAGGCGCAGCGCGACTTCCCCGGCCGGGAGGCCGGAGGGACCGGCGTTCAGCAGTTGCCGGAGGAGGTCGAGCCGTGTGGCCTGGCCCAGCGTCGCGAAGGCCTGGGCCGCGCTGTCCGTTTCCATGTTTCCAGAATCGTAGAAATCAGCGGCCGATCAAGTGAAGCCTGTGTGACAGGCGCCCGCGCGTCAGCGAATGGCGATCCCGCCCGCCGTCGCGGCGTCGAGCGTCGCCCTCGGGGGCACCGTGCGGCGATCGGCGAGGAGGTCCTGGGTGACGGCCCATTCGGCCTCGTCGCTGACCGGAACCATCCGCCGGTCCAGCGACGGAGCTTCGCGGACGACGTCGCGGGCGAGCGAATCCACCTCGGCGGGACGACGGTCCTCGGGCATGGTGACCTCCTCTCACCGCGGTTCGGCTTGGGCGACGGTCACGAGAGGCTGACCCGACCGGCGCGGGCCTCGATCTGTCGAGGAATGCCGGAGCACGGTCGAGAGGACCGGCGCGCGGCCGCCTTCCGGCAGCACACGCCTGGCCCTACCAGAGGCCCATGACCCCATACCCCCTGCTGCGCCTGCTTCCCGGCCGCGACCGGCGCCTCAAGGCCGGCCACCCCTGGGCCTTCTCCAACGAGATCGTCATGACCGCGGAGGCCAAGGCCCTGCCGCCGGGATCCGTCGTGCGGATCGAGGGCGATGACGGCGTGAAGCACGGCCTCTTCCACTTCAACCCGCACAGCCTCATCGCCGGCCGGCTGCTGGACCGCGATCCCGCGGCCACCGTGGACGACGCCTGGTACGCGCGGCGGCTCGCCTCCGCCCTGCGGCTGCGCGAACGGCTCGGCACCGCGGCGTTCTGCCGCCTCGTCCACGCGGAAGCCGACGGCCTGCCGGGCCTCGTCGTCGATCGCTACGGCGACGCCCTCGCGCTCCAGGCCAACACCGCCGGGATGGAGGCGGCCACGCCCGCCCTCGTCGCCGGACTGCGGGACCTCCTCTCCCCGCGCGTCATCGTCGCGCGCAACGACGCCGCGGTCCGCACCCTCGAAGGCCTGCGCGAGGGCGTGGCCATCCTCCACGGCGACGACCCGCACGCCACCGTCGAGGAGAACGGCCTGACGTTCCGCGTGGATCTCGCCGGCGGACAGAAGACGGGCTGGTTCCACGACCAGCGGGAGAACCGCCGGCGCGTCGCCGCCCTCGCCGCCGGCGCCACGGTGCTCGACGCCTTCTGCCACACCGGCGGCTTCGGCCTCGCCGCCGCGGGCGCCGGCGCCACCGCGGTCACGCTGCTCGACCGCTCGCAGCCCGCCCTCGACCTGGCGCTCGCCTCCGCCCAGGCCAACGGCCTCGCCAGCGTCACGGCGCTGCGCGCCGACGCGCTCGACGCCATGGACCGGATGGTGGCGGAGCGCCGGCGCTTCGGCGTCGTCGTCGCCGACCCGCCCGCCTTCGCCAAGGCGCGCAAGGACCAGCCGGCCGCCCTGCGCGCCTACGCCCGCCTCGCCCGCACCGCGGCCACGCTGGTCGAACCCGGAGGCATCCTCCTCCTCGCCTCCTGCTCGCACCACGTGGCACCCGGCGAGTTCGCCGACGCCGTCGCGCACGGCATCTGGCGCGCCCGGCGCGAGGCGCGCCTCCTCTTCCAGGGCGGCGCGGGACCGGACCACCCGGTGCATCCGATGCTGCCCGAAAGCGCTTACCTCAAGGCGATGCTGTTCGAGCTGCGATGACCGACCCGGCCGCCAGCGGCGGCGACCACGCCATGGACGAGGACAGCGACGGCCCGGTCCGCCGCTCGCCCGTCGCGGCCCGCGGGCTGCGCTCGCTCGACCGCGCCTTCCGCAGCACCACCTACCGCGCCGGCCAGGCCGGCGGCCGCG
>JAIEOO010000359.1 GCA_019750475.1 Acetobacteraceae bacterium
CGGCTTGGGCGGCATGCCGACCGGCGGGGCGGCGTTCGCGGCCGGCGCGCGGTAGGCCGGCATCGTCAGCTCCGCGTCGCGCGCGGCGGGCACGGTCACCGGCGCGCCCTCAGGCGTGCCGTCTTCCTTCTTCTTGCCGAAAATGGACATGCGGAGGGGCCCCCGATCTGCAAATGTCTGTCCCGTGGCAATGGCTTACAGCCGGCGACGGGGCGGCGGCAATGCGGGAACGCCGGTCGGGGAAGGTTTTTTCGCTTTCCCGCCCGGCGCTCCCCCGTTTCCCCTCAGCCTTCCCCTTGTGCCCGCGTGAAGGCGTCGGACCCGTCGAAGCGCTGGAGCTTCTCGAGATGCATCCAGCGGTGCTGCCGCCCGATCCGGGTCAGCAGGTCCGTGATCTCGGCGACCGCATCGCCCTTCGGACGCTCCCGGAACAGGAAGCGGGCGCGGAAATGATCCACGAGGAAGGTGTTGCCCCCCATCTCCGGCCAGACCTGCGCGCCGCGCGAGGAGATCATCTTGAGGTCGAAGGCGCTGCCCTCCGCCGCGGCCTGCAGGGTGATGCCGATGGCGTGCGGGTCGCGCTCGCTCTCGACGAAGACGTCCACCCCGATCAGTTCCCGCGTGGTCGCGGCCTTGTACCAGGTGATCGCCGGCCACTTCTTCATCGCGATCGGGCGATATTCCCGCGCCGGCACCTTGTCGCTGGTGCGGCCGAGATTGGCGATCAGGCGGGCGACGTAGGTCTCGGTGCCCACGCCCTGGCCCTCGGGCGCGATGTCGCCCGTCAGGTCCCGCCCCTCCTCGAGCGTGACGTAGAGCGCGTGCTCGACCTTCGCCGCCGTCTCGAAATCGCCGATGTGGCGCAGCATCATCACGGCCGAGAGCAGCAGCGCCGTCGGGTTGGCGAGGCCCTTCCCCGCGATCTGCGGTGCCGAGCCGTGAACCGCCTCGAACATCGCCACCTGGTCGCCCAGATTGGCCGAGGGCGCCACGCCCAGCCCGCCGACGAGGCCGGCCGCGAGGTCGGACAGGATGTCGCCGTTCATGTTCGTCATCACGACGACGTCGAACTGCTCCGGCCGGATGACCATCTGGTGGGCGCAATTGTCCACGATCATGTGCTCGTGGGTCAGGTTCGCGTGCTCCTTCAGCACCTGCTCGCCCACGCGCTTCATGAGCCCTTCGGTGAGCTTCATGATGTTCGCCTTGGTGGCGACGGTGACCTTGCCGCGCCCCTCCGCCTCGGCGAGGCAGGCGGCGAGGCGCACGATGCGCTCGCAGCCGACCTCCGTGATCAGCTTCAGGCATTGCGCCACGCCCGGCGTCTGCATGTGCTCGACGCCGGCGTAGAGGTCCTCGACGTTCTCGCGCACGACCACGAAGTCGATGCCGCGTCCCGCGAAGGGGGTGCGGATGCCCGGGATCTCCCGCACGGGGCGGATGTTCCCGTACATCTCGAAGACCTTGCGCAACGTGACGTTGGCGCTCTTCTCGCCGTGGCCGACCGGCGTCTCCAGCGGGCCCTTCAGCGCGACGCCGTTGCGGGCGATGCTGTCGAGCGTCTCCCGCGGCGCGCCGGAGGCGATGCCCTTGCGGAAGGCCTCCGCCCCCGCCATCGCGTCCTCCCACTCGATGCGGGCGCCGGCGGCCTCCAGCACCTGGCGCGTGGCGCGCATCACCTCGGGGCCGATGCCGTCGCCGGCGATGGCCGTCACCTTGGTGCGGGTCTTCGTCGTGCTGCCGTCCATGCGTCTCGTTCCTTGCCTGCCGCGGCGGGTTTTGCCGCAGTTGCGAAGGGCACGGGAAGCCCCGCCGCGCCTTGTTCCTTCTGCGGCACGAGCGCGGCGCCGGTCCGCCTCAGCCCGGATCGTGACGCGCGGCGAAATCCTCCAAGGACAGCGCCCGGAAATCCGGCAGCGCCTCGGCGAGGCGCGCGTGCTCCCACTCCCACCAGGCGATGCGGCGCAGGGCCGCCTGGACCTCGGGCGCGCAACGGAAGCGGATGACACGCGCGGGGTTGCCCACGGCCACGGCGAAGTCGGGCACGTCCCTGGTGACGACCGCGCCGGCGCCGATGGCGGCGCCGGTCCCGATGGTCACGCCCGGCAGCACGATGGCGCCGTGCCCGATCCAGACATCGTGCCCGAGGCTGACCGGCTTCGCCCGCCGCCAGCCGAAGATGGCCGGGTCGTCCTCGCCCATGCCGTAGGCGCTGCTGCGATAGGTGAAGTGGTTGAGCGCCGCGCGGTCGAGCGGGTGGTTGCCCGGATTGATGCGCACATGGGCCGCGATGGAGCAGAACTTCCCGATGGTCGCGTAGATGATGTCGCTGTCGTTCACGACGTAGCTGTAGTCGCCCATGGTGGTCTCGGCGACGCGGGAGCGTTCGCCCACCTCGACGTAGCGGCCGAAGCGGCTGTCCCGCACGCGGGCCGTCGGGTGGATGAGCGGCGCGTCGCCGAGCGTCTTTCCGCGCGTGTCGGGGTCCTGCATGGCGCGGTTGTCGCCCGGCGCGGGGGCGGCCGCAACCATCGGCGATGCCTATCAGGACGCGCAGAATTGCGGATTGGAGCCTATCGCCGGCGATGCGTAGCTTCTCCTCATCAGGGCGGATCACCCGCCCCCCGACGAAGGAGACCCAGACCATGTTCCGACGCTTCCTGATCGCCGCGCCCGCCGCCGCCTTCGCCGCCGCGCTGGCCGCCATCCCCGCCCTGGCCCAGGACCCGACAGGCCCCATCCCGGTGGGCCAGCCGATCTGCGGCGGCAAGTTCGTGGTGGACAGCTTCTACAACACCGTGCGCAGCGACGGGCAGCGCAGCACCGTGGACTACATGATGCAGGTGCGGAACACGACCGCGCAGGCGCAGACCATCGTGGTGAGCTTCATGTACCAGGGCTCGCAGAACAACCTGCGGCGCTCGGCCAACCGCATCCAGCCCTACCAGTCCCTGACGCTGCGGCTCGGCCAGGACATCCTGGGCAATCCCTCGGGCTCCGGGGCGCTGTCGCCGCAGCACGACGTGCCGACGATGGTGCGGATCAACTGCGGCTGAGGAGGCTCCATCGGCAGCGGCGATGGCGGGGATCGGCGAGCTTCGGCTTCCCGGCCCCGCTTCGCTCTTCTAAGTCCCGCTGCCGAAGGAGGCCCCACATGACCCGCATCGCCCTCGCCGCCGCAGCCGTCCTGTTCGCGCTCTCCGCCGCCGCGACGCCGGCGGCCGCCCAGCGCCGCAGCATCACGACCGGCATGGTGCTCTGCGGCGGCAGCATCCAGATCCAGACCCTCGCCGTCGAGCGCAGCTTCCAGGGCCGCACCGCCGTGATGACCTATTACGTCATCATCAGAAACACGACCGACAACTTCCGCTTCTTCAGCCTGTGGTTCGACTACCCGAAGGCCAGCGAGAGGCTGAACGGCCAGCGGCTCAACCTGACCGCCGGCCAGACCCGGCGCTTCGACCTCGGCGTCGAAAGGCTGCCGAACGGCGATTGGCAGAACGCGCTCACGGCCAGCCTGATGCCGCAGCACACGACCTTCAGCTGCTGAGCGTTCATCGGGGCTGCCAGCGCAGGAACAGCAGGCAGCCCAGAACCAGGGCGGCGGCGAAGGTCAGCAGCGCCGCCGCCACGCCGCCCAGCGCCGCGGCGCCGCCCGAGAGCCACTGCAACACCGCGGCGCCGCCGAAGAAGAAGATGTTCATCGCCGACATGGCCCGCCCCGCCTCCTCCGGCCGGACGAGGCCGCGCAGCAGGGCGAAGCACACCACCTGGTAGGTGATGGCCAGCGCGAAACCGACGAGCAGCACGGCGTCGAGCCAGGGCGCGAAGCCGAGCGGCGCGCCCAGCACCAGCAGCACGATCAGCGCCGCCGCCACGAGATGCCCGCCCACGAGCTGCGCGCGCAGATGGCCGAAGCGGGAGAGGGTGAATCCAGCGATGGCCGGCCCCACCACCAGCGCCACGGTGCCGGCGAGCAGCACATGGCCGGCCGGGACCCGCGCCATCTCCTTCACATCCATCAGCCAGGGCCCGCCCCAGAGCCCCCGCACGCCGAGCACCGCGCCGAAGGACACGAAGGCGAGCGCCATCAGCCCGCGCAGATGCGGCGCGGCGGCGATGCGCAGCACCTCCCGCGCGTCATCGAGGAGCCGCCGCGGCGGGCCTGCCGGCGGCGCCATGCGCGGCACGGTGGACCGGACCGCCAGCGCCGCCAGCAGGGCGAGCGCCGCGCAGGCCCAGAACCCCGCGCGCCAGTCCACCGCCTCGATCAGCCAGGCGAGCGGACTGGCGGTGAGCAGCATCCCGGAATTGCCGATCGCCTGGATCAGGCCGGACCACAGGCCGAAGCGCTGCACGTCGAGCGTCTTGGCCGCGTAGGTCATCGGGCACATCAGCATGCCCGAGCAGCCGATGCCGAGGACGATCTGCGCCACCAGCATCGCCGGCGCGGTGGACGCCAGCGCCGCCAGCACCGCCCCGACGAAGGAGATGGTCAGCAGCGTCAGCGAGACGGGCCGCACCCCGTAGCGGTCGAGCGCGACGCCCACCGGCACCATGGCGAGCGCGAAGGCGGCCGGGAAGGCGCCGGTGATGGCGGCCAGCGCCTCCTTGCTGACGGCGAGGTCGAGCGACAGCACATCGGCCGCGACGGCCGGCAGCGTCCGCACCGCGTTCGAGAACACGTGCCCGAGCGCGAGGGCGAGCAGCGCCCAGACCGCGAAGCGCGTCACCTCAATTCCGGAAGATCTTGCCGGGATTGAGAATGCCTTTCGGGTCGAGCGTCTGCTTCAGGCTGCGCATCACCGCCAGCGCCTCCGGCCCGTGCTCGACCTCCAGGAATTCCCGCTTGCCGAGGCCCACGCCGTGCTCGCCGGAGCAGGTGCCGCCGAGCTGCAGGGCGCGATGGACGATCTTCCGGTCCAGCTCCCAGGCGCGGTCGAGATCGGCCTGGTCGCCATCGGTGACGAGGATGACGGTGTGGAAGTTCCCGTCGCCCACATGCCCGACGATGGGCGCGTCGAGGCCGCTCGCGCGGATGTCCTCCTTCGCGCCGAGCAGCGCCTCGGCGAGGCGAGAGATGGGCACGCAGACATCGGTCGCGATGCCCTTCTTGCCCGGCCGGTAGGCGAGGCAGGCCCAGTAGGCGTCGTGCCGCGCCTTCCACAGCTTGTTCCGCGTCTCCGCGTCGCGGGCCCAGGCGAAGCCGGAGCCGCCATGGTCGGTGGCGATGGCCTGCACGGTTTCCGCCTGCTCGCCCACCGCGGCCTCGGTCCCGTGGAACTCCAGGAACAGGGTGGGTGTCGGCGCCATGCCCTCCAGCTTGGAATAGGCGATGCAGGCTTCCATCTGCACCTCGTCCAGCAGCTCGATCCGCGCGACCGGCACGCCGAGCTGCATGGTGGCGATCACCGTGTTCACGGCCGAGGCCAGGTCGGGAAACTGGCAGACGGCGGACACCATCGCCTCCGGGATGCCGTAGAGGCGCAGGCGGATCCGCGTGATGACGCCGAGCGTCCCCTCGCTGCCGATGAAGAGGCGCGTGAGGTCATAGCCATTGGCCGCCTTGCGCGTGCGCCCGCCGGTCTGGATCACGCGGCCATCGGCCAGCACGACCTCGAGCCCCAGCACGTTCTCGCGGATGGTGCCGTAGCGCACCGCATTGGTGCCGCTCGCGCGCGTCGCGCACATGCCGCCGATGGTGCAATGGCTGCCGGGATCCACCGGGAAGAACAGGCCCTGGTCGCGCAGATGCTCGTTCAGCTGCTGCCGCGTGACGCCGGGCTGGATCAGCCCATCCATGTCCTCGGCGCTGACCTCCTCGATCGCGGCCATGCGCGAGAGATCGAGGGAGATGCCGCCGCGGACCGGGTTCACATGCCCTTCCAGGGACGTCCCCGCCCCGAAGGGCGTCACCGGCACGCCGTGCTGGTGGCAGAGGGCGAGCAGGCGGCTCACCTCCTCCGTCGTGTCCACGAAGGCGACCGCGTCGGGCAGCGTCGGCGTCGTGGTGTCCTCGCCGCGGCCATGCTGCTGGCGGATGGCGTCGTTGAGCGTCAGGCGCTCGCCCAGGAAGGCCCGGGCGGCGGCGATGACGGTGTCCACTGGCCGGGGCGTGATGCTGTTCATGGCGTGTCCTTCCCTGTCCCGCCTATCATGGAGCGGCCCATCGGGGGAGGCGAGGATGGCGCTGCGACTGGTCTGCCTGCTGCTCATGGCGGCCTGGCCGGCGGCCGGCCAGACGCTCGATCCGCGGAGCGTCGAAGGCGTCTACCGATACCGCTTCCCGAACGCCCTGGTCACGGGGGAGACCTTCCGGTCGGAAAACACCATGGAGGTCGTGCGCGTCGCCCCCGGGGCGGCCTATCTCCGGCTCGAGCTGACCTTCTTCAACGGGCACGGCTGCAGCCTCCGGGCCGTCGCGCGCGTCGAGGGGAACGAGCTGGTCCATCGCCGCGGCGAGAGGGACGGAGAGCCCGCCTGCACCCTCCGCCTGCGCTTCGACGGCGGCCGCGCGACGCTGAGCGACGCGGATGGCGGCTGCCGCGCCTCCGCCTGCGGCGCCCGCGGCGGGTTCGAGGGAATGGGCTTCGCCACGGCGTCCCGCCGCGCCATCACGGACATGGCCCGCCTGCGCGCCAGCCGCGAATTCCGCGAGGCCATGGCCGAGTTCGAGGGGCGGGCGCCGCCGCGCTGACCGGCGATGCAACGGAGGCGCCGCCGGCGCTTTCCACCGGAGCCGACTGCCGTCCTGGAGGGTTCCGCCATGCTCCGTCTCGCCGCCGCCCTGCTTCTGCTCGCCGCGCCGGCGCTGGCCCAGACGCGCGCCTATTGCGGCGGCCGCATCGCCGCCGAAGGGTTCTCGGTCGCGGCCGGTCCGGACCTCCAGGCCGCGGCGACCTACAACGTGACGCTGCGCAACACCACGCAGCAGGCGGTCGCGGCCGTGCTGACCTTCCGCGGCCCGCCGGATTTCGCCGACATGGCGCGCGACCTGCCGGTGACACTGGGCCCCGGCGAGGCCCAAGCCTTCCGCCTCGCCACCGCGCGGGGCGGCGACGCTGCGAGGATCACCGCCGCCCTGCCCAACATGACCGAGGTCGAGTGCCGCTGAGCCGCATCACGCCTCGTAGATCATCTTCCGCGTCATCCCGCCGTCCGAGACGAACTCGGCCCCCGTCACGAAGCCGCTTTCCGGCCCCAGCAACCAGGCCACCAGGGCGGCGATGTCCTCGGGCACGCCGACGCGGCCCACGGGATGCTGGGCGTGGTCCCGGGCCGAGGGCGCCTCGTCCGAGACGTTGATCCAGCCGGGCGAGACGCCGTTCACCCGCACCTCCGGTCCGAGCGAGACCGCGAGCGAATGGGTCAGCGCGACGAGGCCGCCCTTGGAGGCGCTGTAGGCCGCCGTGTCGGGCTCCGACTGCCGGGCGCGGGTGGAGGCGATGGTGACGATGGCGCCCCGGGCGGCGCGCAGCGGCGCCTCGGCTTCGCGGGCCAGCAGGAAGGCGCTGGTGAGGTTCGTCCCGATCACCCGCTGCCACTCCGCGAGGGAGAGGTCGCGCAGCGGCTTCCGCACCATGACCCCGGCATTGCAGACGAGGCCGTCGAGCCGGCCTTCCTCCGCGAGCACCGATGCGACGAGGGCGCGCACGGCCACCTCATCGGCCACGTCCGCCACGGCGTGCCGCCCGCCCGCAACAGGCTCCGCCGGGGAGAGGTCGGCCGTCACCACGCGCCAGCCCTCACGCGCGAGGCGCGCCGCGATCGCCCGCCCGATCCCCCTGGCGCCTCCGGTGACGAGGGCCACGCGGTTGGGTTCGGTCATGCTGTCTTCCTCCTGCTCCGCCGCAGCAACGGCCTGGGGTCCGCCCGCGATGCCTCGCCAGGTCGAGGGACCGCGCGCCTCGGGTGGCCGTCGCCCGGGGCGACGGAATCCTTGAACCGGGCCACTTCGCCACGCCGCTTCCCCGCATGGCCACCACCATCACCGCCGCCGAGGTCCCCGCGGCCTTGTCTGGGACGCGACGCTGCTGGCACTGGCGGGGTGCGAGGCCGCGATCATGGCGCCGGGCTCGGCGCTCGCGGGGCGTGCCCGCCTTCGCCGGCAGCGGGATCTCCGCGGAGGCCCGGGCGCTCATCGAAGGCTGAACCCCCGGGCTACCCGCCGCGGCGCTTCCGTCCTAGCCTCCCGCCCACGCAACGACGAGGGAGGCGAGCGCGATGGCGAACAAGGTCAAGGAAGCCTGGAAGGCCGGCAAGGCCGTGGTGAACGGGTGGCTCGCCATTCCCAATGCCTTTTCCGCCGAGATGTACAGCCAGTGCGGCTGGGACAGCGTGACGGTGGACATGCAGCACGGCGTGCAGGACTACCTCTCCTGCGTCGCGTGCTTCCAGGGCATCGCGGCCTCGGGCTCGGGCGCCGTGCCGATGGTGCGCGTGCCGTGGAACGAGCCGGGCATCGTCGGCAAGGTGCTGGACGCCGGCGCCTATGGCGTGATCTGCCCCATGGTGAACACGGCCGAGGAGGCCCGCGCCCTGGTGCAGTATTCCAAGTATCCGCCCAAGGGCACGCGCTCCAACGGGCCGATCCGCGCGGGGGCCTATGGCAGCGCCGGCGCCTACCAGCAGACGGCCAATGACGACATCCTCGTCATCCCCATGATCGAGACGAAGCAGGCGATCGAGAACATCCGCTCGATCCTCGACGTGCCGGGCATCGACGGGATCTATATCGGCCCGTCGGACCTCTCCTTCTCCTACGGGAAGACGCCCAAGCTCGACGTCGAGGACCCCGAGATCCTCGACATCTACAAGATGCTGCTGGAGGAGACGGGCAAGCGCGGCATCGCCGCCGGGCTGCACAACGGCACGCCCGAATACGCCAACCGCATGATCGGGATGGGCTTCAAGCTCGTCACCATCGCCAACGAGGTCGGGCTGATGGTCGCCGCGGCGAAGAACGCGGTGAAGGTCGCGCGCGGCTGAGCTGGCGGGGCCTCGGCGCGTGCAGCGCCGGGGCCCGCGCCGCTACCGCACCACGCCGGCGCTGCGCAGCGCCCGCTCGATCACTTCGGCCGGCGTCATCCGGGCCCAGGCCGAGGGGTCGGGCAGGACGCGGTCGTCCTCCTCGATGCGGGGCGGCGGCGGCGCCGGGGCGCGGGTCGGGTCGAGCAACTCCCACCGATGGGCGATGTGCCAGGTGGAGTGGATGCCGGCATCGAGGATGAACGGGCCGGGCACGCCGCCGCGGCGAGCCTCGGGCGCGGAGGGACCGACCGGCGCGCCGTGGGCGAGGCCGGGAATGGCGTAGCTCTCGACCAGGATCCGTCCCTTCGCGTCGCGCCAGCTGCGGTGGCGCGCGCCGTCCATGTCGGGCTCGATCCTCGCCGCGTCGGAGAGGCCGTGCACGTCGAGCCACTGCCGCACGCAATCGGCTCCGTTGGCGGCGGCGACCGTGTCGTCCGCGAGGCCGTGCCACACCGAGACGCGCGGCCAGGGCCCGCGGTGCGGCGAGGCGGCGCGGACCAGGTCGCCGAGGGCGCGGCTCGTGACGGCCCGAGGCTCCCGCATGGCGGCGAAGGCCGACTGCGCATCGCCCGCCACGCCGTAGGGCAGCCCGGCGAGGATGGCGCCGCCGGCGAAGACATCCGGGTAGGTGGCGAGCAGGGCGGACGCCATGGCGCCGCCGGCGGAGAGGCCGGTGACGAACACGCGCCCGGGATCGAGGTCGTGCGCCGCGATCATCGCCCGCGTGGCCGCGGCGATGGACGCGACCTCGCCCCGGCCGCGCGTCACCTGCGCCGGGTCGAACCAGTTGAAGCAGCCATAGGGGTTGTTCGCCCGCGTCTGCTCGGGTGCGAGCACGGCGAAGCCCTCGTGGGCGGCGAGGAGCGTCCAGCCCGTGCCGTCGTCGTAGAGACGGGCCTGCTGCCGGCAGCCATGCAGCACGACGACGAGCGCGGCGCCCGGTGGCAGCTGCGGCGGCGCGTAGGCGTGGAACTCGAGCCCTGCCGGGTTGTCGCCGGTCATCGCGAAGGGCCGCAGCCGCGAGGGATGCCCCGCCATGCGGCGCTTGGCCGCCACGCCCTGGCGGACCAGTTCGTGCAGGCGGAGGTGAGGCTTTGCCATAGGGTGCATCCCGGAAGTGTGGCGCGATCATGCTGCGCCGCACAACTGGAACGTCGCGCCGGTGCCCGGGTTCCCCGACGCCCGCGCTGGGGAGCGTCGCGCTGGAAGCGCGCCGGGAGATGCCGCGCTGGACGCGCGCCGGGAGATGCCGCGCTGGACGCGCGCGGGGAGATGCCGCGCTGGAAGCGCGCCGGGCGAGGTCCCGCGCCGAGCGGCCCGAGACGGCGCGCTCAGCGCAGGCCGGGCACCATGCCGTCGAGCGGGATGGGCGAGGGACGGTTGGCCAGCAGCTCCGTGATCACCGCCGCGCAACCCATGGCGAGGGTGAAGCCGAGTGCCCCCTGGCCGACGTTGAGGTAGAGGTTCGGCGCTTGCCGCGTCGGGCCGAGGATGGGCAGTCCCGTGGGCGTGGCGGGCCGCAGCCCGACCCAGGGCGTGAGCACGTCCCAGCGCGCGGCATCGGGGAAGGCCTCGCGCGCCTGACGCACCAGCAGGTCGAGGCGGCGTTCGTCGAAGCTCTTGTCCGGGCCGACCACGTCCGCCATGCCGGCGACGCGGAGCGCGTCGCCGAGGCGGGCATAGACCACCTTGCGCGCGCTGTCGGTGACGCTGATCCGCGGCGCCGCCGCGTCCTTCACGATCGGCAGCGTCAGCGAATAGCCCTTGAGCGGATAGACCGGGAGATCGACGCCCAGCGGCTTCGCCAGCGCCCGCGCGCCGTTGCCGAGGGCGAGGACGAAGGCATCGGCCTCGATCACGCCCCTGGTCGTGACGCAGGCGACGACGCGGCCGCCGACGCGCAGCAATTGCCGCGCCTCCGCGCCCCAGACGAACTGCACGCCGTCGTTCGACCGTTGCAGCAGCGCGGTCAGCGCCTGGCAGAAGAGGAAGGCATCGCCCGCCTCCTCGGACGGAGTGTAGACGCCGCCCGCGATGCGGTGCGCGATGTGGACGAGAGAGGGCTCGATCGCCAGACATTCCTCGCGCGTCAGGGCCTGCTGCTCGCTGCCCCAGCGGGCCTGCAGCTCCATCTGGCGCTTCGCCCCTTCCATCGCCTCGGCGCTGGGCTGCACCACCAGCTTGCCGGACTTGGCATGGTCGAAATCGAGGTGCTCCGTCGCCACCACGTCCCGCATCAGGTCCCGCGAGAGATAGGCGAGCAGCAGCAGGCGGCGCGTGGTCTGCTCGGCGGTCGTCGCGTTGCAGGCGCGGACGAAGCGCAGCAGCCACTTCCACTGGTGCGGATCGGGGCGCGGGCGGAAGTGCAGCGGCCCTTCCGGGTCCAGCAGCCAGAAGGGCACCTTGCCGAGCACGCCCGGCCCGGCGAGCGGCGCGACGTAGGAGTAGGAAAGCTGCCCGCCATTGGCGAAGGAGGTGCCGAGGCCCGGCCCGGCTTCGGCATCCACCACCGTCACCTGGTGCCCCTCGCGCGCCAGCCGGTAAGCGGAGCAGAGGCCGACGACGCCGGCGCCGAGGACGAGGATGCGCATGCCTGCGATGGTCGAGCTGCGCCGCAGCATTGGCAAGCGGCCGCGCTTCAACCGCAGGAAAACTCGGAAATCGCCGGAATCCAGGAAGGATTACGGCGTCCGGCGGACGCCGGGCGTTCCGGAAGGAAGGCGGTCCGCCGAGAAATTATGCAGCAGAACGGCCGAAGCGGCGGCGACATTCAGGCTCTCGACCAGTCCGGAGCCCTGAAGCGTCACCAGCGCCTCGCAAGCGGCGACCGTTTCGGCCGGCAGGCCGTCCTCCTCGTTGCCGAGGACGAGCGCCACCGGCTTGCCGCGCGGCACGGCCCCCGGCGCCACCCCGCCGGTCGCCACCGCGGCGGCCGCCAGCACGCGGCCGCGCAGGCGCCGCAGCAGGCCCGGCAGGTCCGGCGCGCGGAACACGGCCAGATGCTCCAGCGCGCCTTCGCTCGTCCGGAAGGCGGCGTCCGACAGGTCGGCCTGGCGCGGATCGCCCGACAGGACCAGCGCCTTCGCGCCGAAGAAGGCGGCGCCCCGCGCGATGGCGCCGAGATTGTGCGGGTTGCCGATGCCGTCGAGCACCGGCAGCACCGGCGCGGCCCAGAGGATCGGCGGCAGCGGCTCGGGCAGCGGGATCGCCCGCCGCGGCTCGGCGAGGGCGACGATGCCGCCGTGATGCTCGGTGCCGGCGATGCGGGCCAGCTCCTCGGCGAAGGCCTCGCGATAGGGCCGGCGGTGCCGCGCGAGGTAGCGGCAGAGCGGCCCGGCGATCGGCCGCCGCTCCGGCGCGTAGTGCAGCCGCGCCACCTGCTCCGGCCGGCGGAGGAACAGGGCGCGGACGGCGTTCACGCCGCAGATGCGCTGAAGCTCCGGGGCGCGAAATGGCCGCTCGGAGGGCCGCCGCTCCGGCGGCGCGTCGTCACCCGGCCAGGGCATGGAGCTGCGCCCGGAGCGCCTCCGGCACCTCGACGCCCCCGGCGGCGGCCTGCGCGCGCAGCGC
>JAIEOO010000270.1 GCA_019750475.1 Acetobacteraceae bacterium
GGACGCGGCGCGGGCGTCGCTGGAGGCCGCGGCGGCGCGGCTGCCGGACCTCGGCATGACGGCCGCCGCCGAGGGCCCGGCCGCCTTCGCCCGCTTCCTGGCGGAGGAGCGGGCGGCGATGGCCGCGCTCATCGCCGCCGAGGGTCTCCGCCTCGACTGAGCGTCAGTCCTCCAGGAAGTGCCGCAGCGCCGCGTTGAACGGCACCGGGTCCTCGACGGTGAAGGCGTGGCCGCCATGCTCGGCCAGCCAGAGCCGGCCGTTCGGCAGGCCGCGCGCCAGTTCCTGCGAGGCGGTCCAGGGCACCAGCAGGTCGTCGCGCGCGGCGGCGACGAGTGCCGGGTGCGCGATGCGCGGCAGGTCGGCGCGGATGTCGAAGGCGCGCAGCGCCGCGATGCGCGCGCGGATCGTCGCCTCCCCCTGGAAGCCGGCGATGCCGCGCGCGGCCTCCTCCGCCACCTGGTCGGCATGGGCCGAGAGATAGGGCGCCGTGTGGAGGAAGAGCGGCTGGGCGCGGACATAGGCCGCCTCGCCCTGGCTGCCCAGGATGCCGAGGCGGATGTCGAAGCAGGTTTCCGTGTGCCGGTCCGCCTTGGCCCAGGCGTTGACCAGGACGAGCCTTCCGACGCGCGCCGGATGCCGCCGCGCGCATTCGAGCGCCGCGATCCCGCCCAGCGCATGCCCGAGGATATGGGCGCGCGACACGCCCGCCGACGCCATCACCTCCGCCATGTCGTCGGCCATGTGGGTGATGGAATAGGGCTCGGGCAGCGCCTCGCGGTTGGCGCCCGTGCCGCGCTGATCGAAGCGGAGGATGCGGAACCGGGGTTGGAGCTCCGCGATCTGCGGCGCCCAGAAGGAGGCGAGGCCGCCGAGCCCGGCGGAAACGAGCACGACGTCCGCCCCGGGCGGCCCGCTGAGTTCGAACTTCAAGCGATCAGCCCCGTTGGCGGGGCAGATGCGCGATGGACGCGATCTCGACCACGGCGCCGGGCTTCACCAGGCCGCACTGGATACAGTAGCGCGCCGGCTTGTCGCCCGGGAAGAACTCCGCATAGACGGCGTTGAGCGGGGCGTAGTGCTTCCAGTCGGTGACGAAGATCTGGTTGAACACCACATCGGCCATGGTGCCGCCGGCGGTCTCCACCACGGATCTGATGGTTTCCAGGATGTGGCGCGTCTGCGCCGCGGCGTCGTCCGGGTAGAGGACGTGGTTGTCCCGGTCGAAGGCGAGCGTGCCCGCGACGTAGAGCACGTTGTCGGCGACGGCGCCCGGCGAATAGGGCGCGAGGGGCTTGCCGGAACCGGCGGGGATGACGGGGGCGAAGGGCACGGCGTTGCTCTCCTCGGTTCATCCGGCGCGCTGGCCGACGGCGCCGCAGAAATCGGCGACGGTGCTGACCCAGCCGAAGAAGGTCTCGATGTTGTAGAGGGCGGCCTTCTGCGCGAAGTCGGGACCGGCGGCCTTGGTCGCGTCCTCCAGCACCACGCAGAAGTACTCCAGGTGGAAGGCGTCGCGCAGGCTGCTCTCGACGCAGACATTCGTCGCGATGCCGGTGAAGACGATGTTGCGGATGCCGCGGGCGCGCAGCAGGCTGTCGATGTTGGTGTTGAAGAATCCGCTGTAGCGCGGCTTCGGCACGATGAGGTCCGTGGGCTCGGGCGTGAGGCCATCCACCAGCGCGTAGTCCCAGCCGCCCTTCGCGAGCAGCTGGCCCTGCAGCTCCGGCTTGCAGCGCATCGTCTTCAGCGCGTTCGACTTGTACCAGTTGGGCGAGGCGGGGCCGCCGGCCTCCCGGTAATCGGGGTCCCAGCCGTTCTGGAAGAAGATCACCGGCATCCCGGCGGCGCGCGCGGCGCGGCAGGCGGTCGCGATGCGCGGGATGACGGCCTCGGTCCCGCTCACGTCGAAGCCGGCGAGGTCGAGGTAGCCGCCCTCGCTCGCGTAGGCGTTCTGCATGTCCACGACGATCAGC
This sequence comes from Acetobacteraceae bacterium, assembly GCA_019750475.1. Lineage (GTDB taxonomy): Bacteria > Pseudomonadota > Alphaproteobacteria > Acetobacterales > Acetobacteraceae > Roseococcus. Next base: position 1,975 of record JAIEOO010000270.1, read on the forward strand.
GCCGTCTCGCTGGCGCGGAGCCGCAGGGGCTCCGGCCGGGCGGGCAGGACGAAGGGCGCCGCGTCCTCGGGCGCGACGTAGCCGGCGGGAAGGGCGTCTGCGGTCATGCGGCCTCGCTCGTGATGTGCTGGCGGCAGCGCATCAGCGGCTGGATGCGCGTGCCGAAATCCTCCACCCCGCGGAGGAAGTCGTCAAAGGTCAGCAGGACGCCGCCCGTGCCGGGCACCGCCGCCACCTCGTCGAGCAGGCGCGCCACCGTGGCGTGGCTGCCGACGCAGGTGCTCATGTTGATGTTCCAGGGATGCTCCCCGCCCGCGAGCTGGCGGACATTGGTGTCCGCGCCCACCCGCTTGTCGGCCCCGGCCTGGCCCTGCATCCAGGCGATCGCGTCCCAATCGGCGCCGTCCGCGATCCGCTCCCAGCGGGCCCAGGCTTCCTCGTCCGTCTCGGCGGCAATCACCATGGTCAGCACGAAGGTCTCGACGGGGCGGCCGGTGGCGGCCGCGAATTGCTGCATGCGCGCCGCGACCGGTTCGTGCGCGCGCGGCTGGTTGATCTCCTGGCCGAGGGCGAAGCTGTAGTCGGCGTGCCTCGCGGTGAAGCGCAGCCCCTCGGTGCTCTGCCCGGCGCAGATCAGCTTGATCGGCACCGATGGGCGCGGCGACAGGACGCATCTGTCCATGGTGAAGAACTCGCCCTTCAGGTCGCTCTCGCCGCGCTCCCACAGCTCGCGCAGGATGGTCGCGTATTCGTCGAGCATCTCGTAGCGGCGGTGGAAGTGGCTCTCACCGGGCCAGAGGCCCATCTGGTCGTATTCGGCCTGCTGCCAGCCGGTGACGAGGTTGAGGCCGAAGCGCCCGCCCGAGATGCTGTCGATCGTGACGCTCATCCGCGCGGCGATGGCGGGCGGGATGGTCAGCGTCGCGACGCTGGCGAAGAGCCTGATGCGCGTCGTCACTGCCGCGAGCCCCGCCATCAGCGTGAAGGATTCGAGGCCGTGGTCCCAGAAGCGCGTCTTCCCGCCGAAGCCGTGCAGCTTGATCATCGAGAGCGCGAAGTCGAAGCCGTGGCGCTCGGCCGCGAGCGTGATGTCGCGGTTCAGCGCGAAGCTCGGCATGTATTGCGGCGCCGTCTCGCTGATCAGCCAGCCGTTGTTGTTGATCGGGATGAAGACGCCGACCTGCATGCTTCCCGCCCACTTCCTGCGACGCGGCGCAGAACGTGACGGGGCTCAAGCCGGGCCGCCATGGTCCGCCCGCGGGAAAGACGGGGATGGGCGCCGGCACTGCCTTACGAAAGGGCAAGGTCCGCGGCAGTTGCCGCGCCCCTGGGCGAAGGCGGCGCGGCGACCGCGAAGCGCCCCGTCGCGGCCCTTGCTGCGGCAGCCCCGCCGCCGCCAGTGTCCGGCCAGCCTTCGCACCCCTCCCACGGAGCCACGGATGGACCTTCGCCTCTCCCGCCGGACCGCGCTCGGCGCCGTCGCGGCCCTGCCGCTCGCGGCGCCCGCCGTGCACGCGCAGCAGCGCCCGACCGTCCGCTTCGCCTATGACTGGATCCTGAACGGCCCCTACGCCTTCGGCATCGCGGGCGAGCGCCAGGGCTTCTTCCGCGAACTCGGCATCGACATCACCATCCAGCGCGGCTTCGGCTCCGCCCGCGTGCCGCTCGACATGTCGGCCGGCACCTTCGACATCGCCATGGCCGACCCGACGCCGGTCCTGCGCTTCATGTCGCAGAACCCGAACAACGACCTGATCGCCGTCGCCCTGCTGTGGGACCAGGCGCCGACCTCCGTCACCGTCCGCGCCGACGGGCCGATCGCGCAGGTCTCGCAGCTGGCGGGCCGGACGCTGGCGGCACCCGAGTTCGACGGCGGCCGCCAGGTCTTTCCCGCCTTCGCCGCGGTCAACAACATCCCGTTGCAGAGCATCAACTGGATGTCCGTGGCGCCCGAGCTGCGCGAGACCATGCTGGTCCAGCGCCGCGCCGACGGCATCACCGGCTTCGTCACCTCGACGGCGCTCTCGCTCCGGGCGCTGGGGATGGACCTGCCGCAGCAGCGCATCTTCCGCTACCGCGAGCACGGGCTCGACTTCTTCTACGGCTCCGTGCTGCTCACGACCCGCACCTACATGGAGCGCAACCCGGACGCCGTCCGGGCCGTGACGCACGGAATGCTGCGCTCGCTGCGCTGGGCCTTCGCCAACCGTCCCGCCGCCATCGAGGCGCTGCGCAGCCGCGAGGCGCTGACCGACGTGGCGATCGAGACGATCCGCCAGGACATGGCCATGGCGGAGCTGGTGGACAGCCCCCATGTCCGCCGCCTGGGCCTCGGCGTGATGGAGGAGGGGCGCTTCAACCGCCAGGTCGAGGCGGTGAAGATGGCCTTCAACCTCGGCGACATGCCGAGCTTCCAGCGCTTCTACACCGACCGCTTCCTGCCCGGCGCGACGGACCGCGCGCTCGCCTGACGCCCGGGCGTGCCGGGGGGGGTGCGCCCCCCGTCACGCCGGCGTCGCGAGCAGCGCGTTGGTGTACCACACCGGGCTCGGGTCGTAGCGCACGCGGCTGCGCAACCCGGCCCAGTTGTTCCGCAGGTAATGGACGGGGATCACGCCGAGATCCTCCGTCGCGGCGCGCATCGCCCGGATGGTCAGCGCCGTGCGCCGCGCCGGGTCCATGGTGCGCAGCGCCTCCGCGTTCGGTTCGTCCACCGCCGGGTTGCTGTAGTGCTGGCGGTTGAACGGGCCGAAGCCCGTCTCGGCGTTCCGCGTCATCACCACCTGCCGCAGCATGTTGGCCGCCGTGCTGGTGGTGAAGGTCGTCATGAACATCGCGAATTCGCGGTTCGTCGCGCGGGTGAAGAAGGTGGCCGGCGGCAGCACCTCCACCCGCGTCTCGATGCCCGCGCGCGTCAGGCCCTGGGCGATGGCCTGCAGGATGTCGGCATCGGCCGGGATGAAGCCGTTCGGGCCATGCAGCGTCAGCCGGAAGCCCTCGGGCCAGCCCGCTTCGCGCAGCAGGGCGCGCGCGCGGTCGAGGTCGTAGGGGATGGGCGGCTGGTCGGGGATGCGGTCGGGCAGCGGGGGCGCGGCGAACTGCTCGGCCGGGCGCCCCTGCCCCGCCAGCAGCCGGTTCGCGATCGCGTCGCGCGGGATGGCGAGGCTGACCGCCTGCCGGACGCGCCGGTCCCGCAGCGGGTTGCGCGCCAACGGGTTGCCCTGGCGATCGGCCAGGAACGGCGCCTGCTCGCGCACGCTGTCGGGGAAGAGGTAGCTCGTCGTCACGCTGTCCGTGCTGAACAGCGCGAGCCGCGCGTCGCCCGTGAGGCGCTGCACATCCTGCACCGGCACCTGGTCGATCAGGTCCACGTCGCCCGAGAGCAGGGCCGCGACCCGCGCGCCGTTGTTGGTGAGGAAGCGGATCACCACGCGCTCCCAGGGCTGGGCCGGCCCCCAGAAATCGGGGTTGCGCACCAGCTCCATCCGTTCGCCCTGCGCGTAGGAGACGAAGCGGTACGCCCCGGTGCCGATCATGGCGCGCCCGGCGTTGAAGTCCGCCAGCGTCGCGTTGGCGTGGATGCGCCGGGACAGCATGAAGACGCCGGTGATGTCGCGGTCGAAGAAGGGCGTCGGTTCCCGCGTGTGCACGCGGACGGTGCGCGGATCCACCACCTCCACCTCGCGCACGGTGCGGACCATCGGCGTGAAGGGGCCGGGGCTGTTGGGGATGGTCGGCACCCGCGCGAAGGAGAAGGCGATGTCCTCCGCCTCGAAGGGCGTTCCGTCGTGGAAGCGGATGCCGTCGCGCAGCCGGATCTCCCAGACCAGCTCGCTGAGGTTCCGCCAGCTCTCGGCCAGCACGGGGAAGATGCGGCTCTCGTTGTCGAGATCGAGCAGCGGGTTGAAGACCTGACGCAGCAGCGCGTTGTTGTTGTTGGTCGAGTGGAAATGCGGGTCCATGCCGGTCGGGAAGCCGGACATCCCGATGGTGAGCGTCCGCCCGGCCTGCGCGGCCGCCGGCACGAAGGGCAGCGCGGCGGCGAGCGGCGCCGAGAGGACTGCGCGGCGTTGCATGTGGCTCTCCCTGGGATGTCCTCCTCGTAAGGTCGCGGTCGCCGCCGCTCCGCGTCAAGCTCCCGTTGCGCGAGAGGCGTTGCGTCCGGCGCGCCCGATGCCGCAGCATCGGCGCCACTTCGTCCAAGGAAGGCCAAGAACCAGATGGAACGCCGCAACCTCCTCGCCGCGGGGGCCGCCGCCGGCGCGCTCGCCGCTCCCAGCCTTGCCTCGGCCCAGCCGCGCATCCGCTGGCGCATGCCGGGCAGCTTCCCGAAGAGCCTCGACACGCTCTACGGCACGCAGGAGCGCATCGCGCGCCGCGTTTCCGAGATGACGGACGGCGCCTTCCAGCTCCAGCCCTTCGGCCCCGGCGAGGTGATGCCGGCGCTCGCGGTGATGGACGGCGTCGCGGGCGGCACCGTCGAGTGCGGCTACACCTCGGCCTATTACTACCTCGGCAAGGACCCCTCGCTCGCCATCGCGACCTGCCTGCCCTTCGGCCTGTCGTCCCGGCAGCTCTGGTCCTGGCTGCAGGAGGGCAATGGCCGGCAGATCCTCCAGGAGGTCTATCGCGACCAGGGCGTGGTCGCGATCCCGGCCGGCAACACCGGCGCGCAGATGGGCGGCTGGTTCCGGCGCGAGGTGAACTCGGTCCAGGACCTCAACGGGCTGAAGTTCCGCATCGCGGGCTATGGCGGGGCGGTCCTGCAGAAGCTCGGCGTCGTCGCGCAGCAGATCGGCGGGCCGGACATCTACCCGGCGCTCGAGCGCGGCGTGATCGATGCCACCGAGTGGGTCGGCCCCTATGACGACGAGAAGCTGGGCTTCCAGCGCATCGCGCGCTTCTACTACGCGCCGGGCTGGTGGGAGTACGCGCCCTCGATCGACCTGATGATCAACCCGGCCGCCTACAACGCGCTGCCCAACCAGTACAAGGCCGTGCTGGAAGCCGCGTGCACCGAGGGCTGGCACTGGATGATGGCGCGCTACGACGCGCTGAACCCGCAGGCGCTGCGCCGCCTCGTCGCCGGCGGCACGCAGCTCCGCGTCTTCAACCGCGAGATCCTCTCGGCCTGCTACCGCGCCGCCCAGGAGCTGTACGCGGAGCTCGGCGGCCAGAATGCGCGCTTCCGGCGCATCCATGCCGAGTGGGACCGCTACCGGATGGACCAGGTGCAGTGGTTCCGCCTGGCCGAGGACACGCAGGCCAACTTCCTGGCGCTGGCCAGCCAGGCGCGGTAGCGCGGCGGCAGCGGGCCCGGGGGATGGCCGGGCGGGGAGCCCGCGTCGGCGCCCGCCGCGAGGGTCGCGGCGATGCATGCCGGCGCTGCGTGAACGATAGGGAACTTGTTGGGGGTGGGGGCGGGTCGTATCTAGCGGCCATGCATCCCGCACTCCTGGCCGTCGCGCTGCTCCTCGCAGCCCCCGCCGCGTTCGCGCAGCAGGCCCGTCAGCAGGCCGCGCCCCAGGCCACCCGCATGGGCGAGTTCCAGTCCTGGACCGCCGCCACCACGCAGGAGAACGGGCAGAAGGTCTGCTACGCCTTCGCCCGCGCCCGCGCCATTGAGGGCGTCCCCAACCGGGAGGCGCGGAACGTCATGCTCGTCGTCACCCACCGCCCGGGCAGCCGGGACCAGGTGGCGGTCCGCGCCGGCTACACCTTCGCCCGCAACGCCGAGGCCCGGCTGTTCATCGGCCAGACCGAGCTGCCCTTCTACACCAACGCGGACATGGCCTTCGCCCGCAACGGGCGCGAGGTGGTGGCGGCGCTGCGCGGCGGGCGCGACGCCCTGCTGCGCGCCCCGGGGCCGAACGGCCGCGGCCAGTCGGGCGACACCTTCCCGCTCGCCGGGTTCAGTCAGGCCTATGACGCCATCAGCCGCGAATGCCCGCCCGCCGCGCCGCGGCGATGACGCCATGAATGCCCTCCCGCCCCGCCCGGACCGCGCCTTCCCCGCGGCGCAACGCGGCCTGCCGGCGACCGACGGGCTGACCGAGGCGGAGCGCGGGCGGATCCTCGCCAAGGCGGCGCTCTTCCCCCCGCCCCCGCAGGAGGACGCCGAGGGCAGGCGGGACCTCGTCGGCCTGTCGCGGGAGGAGCTGGCGGCGGAGATGGCCGCCATCGGCGAGAAGCCGTTCCGCGCCAAGCAGCTCTGGCACTGGATCTACCACCAGGGCGCGCGCGACTTCGCCGCCATGACGACCATCGCCAAGCCGCTGCAGGCGAAGCTGGCGGAGCGCTTCACCGTCGGGCGGCCCGGCGTGACGACGGAGCAGACCTCCACCGACGGGACGCGGAAGTGGCTGTTCGGCTTCCGCGACGCCCAGCAGGTCGAGACGGTCTACATCCCCGAGGAAGAGGAGGGCGAGATCGCGCGGGGCGCCGTCTGCATCTCGACGCAGGTGGGCTGCACGCTCTCCTGCACCTTCTGCCACACCGGCACGCAGAAGCTGGTGCGGAACCTCGGCGCGGCGGAGATCGTCGGGCAGTTCATGGCGGCGCGCGACAGCTACGGCGAATGGCCGACGCCGAAGGGCGAAGAGGGCCGCGCGCTCTCCAACATCGTCGTTATGGGCATGGGAGAGCCGCTCTACAACTACGAGAACGTGGCCAAGGCGCTGACGATCATCATGGACCACGAGGGCATCGGCCTCTCGCGGCGGCGGATCACGCTCTCGACCTCGGGCGTGGTGCCGATGATGGACAAGTGCGGCGCGGAGCTCGGCGTCAACCTGGCGGTGAGCCTGCACGCCGTCACGGACGAGCTGCGCAACGAGATCGTGCCGCTGAACCGGAAATACCCGATCGCGGAGGTGCTGGACGCCTGCCGGCGCTACCCCGGCGCGTCGAACGCGCGGCGCATCACCTTCGAGTACATCATGCTGCGCGGCATCAACGACAGCGAGGCCGAGGCACGGGAACTCGTGCGGCTGATCCGCGGCATCCCGGCCAAGGTGAACCTCATCCCGTTCAACCCGTGGCCCGGCAGCCCGTACCAGACCTCGAAGCCCGAGGCGGTGCGCCGCTTCTCGGAGATCGTGAACGCGGCCGGCTACTCCGCGCCGATCCGTCGGCCGCGCGGACGCGACATCCTCGCCGCCTGCGGGCAGCTCAAGACCGCGAGCGAACGCGCGCGACGCAGCGAGGCCTGATGGCGTGAGCGCGCCGGTCCGCCTGATGGCCGTGGGCGGCTTCGCCACGGGCGCCGGGATGCGGCTGCTGGACCCGCTGTTGCCGCTGGTGGCGGCGGGCTTCGCCACCTCGGTGTCCTCCGCCGCCATCCTCATCGCCGCCTTCATGCTGCCCTACGGCGCGGGGCAGCTCCTCACCGGGCCGCTCGGCGACCGGCTGGGGAAGCTGCGCGTCGCCTCCGTCGCCCTCGGCCTCTACGGCATCGTCACGGCGGCGGCGGTGTTCGCCTCCACCCTGGGCGAGATGACGACGCTGCGGGTGCTCGCCGGGGCGCTCGGCGGCGCGGTGATCCCGCTGATGATCGCCCATGTGGGGGACAAGGTCCCCTACGAGGAGCGTCAGGCGGCGCTCGGGCGGTTCGCGACCGGAATGGTGATGGCGCAGCTCGTCGCCGGGCCGCTCTCCGGCGTGATCGGCGAGCATTTCGGCTGGCGGGCGTCGTTCCTCGTGCTCGGGCTCTTCGCCTGCGGCGTCGGCGCCTTCCTGTTCCACCGCATCGGGCGCGGCGATCGCGGCACCAGCACGGGCAAGGGCCTCGGCCTCTCGGGCTACGCGACGCTGCTGCGGCGGCCGGCGGGGCGGTCGCTCATGCTGCTCGCCTTCTTCGACGGGTTCTTCCTGTTCGGCGGCGCGTTTCCCTTCGTCGGCTCGCTCGTCATCGAGCGGTTCGGACTCTCGGCCGGCGAAGCCGGGCTGCTCGTCGCGCTGTTCGGCCTCGGCGCCTTCACCTACACGCGCATCGCGAAGCAGCTGGTGCGGCGCTTCGGCGAGGCGGGGCTGATGCGCTGGGGCGGCGGATCCCTCGCCGTGCTGCTGCTGCTGACGGCCGCGAGCCCCGACTGGCACCTGACCGCCCTCGCCCAGGCCTTCGCCGGCCTCGCGTTCTACATGTTCCACGGCGTGCTGCAGGCCCGCGCGACCGAGGCCCTGCCCGAAGCCCGCGGCACGGCGGTGAGCGCCTTCGCCCTCGCGCTGTTCCTGGGGCAGACCGCCGGCGCCCTCGTCTTCGCCCTCATCCTCGCGGCGGCGGGCTATGCCTGGGTCTTCGGCCTGGCCGCCGCGGGGATGGCGGCGCTGACCGTCTGGGCGGCGCGGCGGCGGTAGGGCGCTGCCCTCCCGGACCCTCCCGCCGGGGAGACCGTGTCGCCCCGGCCCCCCGGCGGAGGGGGTTCAGGGGGAGGCAGCGCCTCCCCGTCACATCGCCCGCGCGTGCCGCAGCGCCGCCTCGGCGATGGCTTCGATGTCGTCGAGGCCGGCGTGGGGCGGAGCCCCGGGTGGCGGCGTCACGTCGGTCGCGATGAAGGCGATGTGCGGGTCGTCCGGGTGCAGCCAGGGTTTGTCGTTGGCGCCGCGGTGGACTTCGATCTTGGGGTGGGAGTCGCGCTTGAAGCCCTCGACCAGGACGAGGTCCACGGGGGAGAGGCGGCGGAGGTGCTCGGCCAGGCCGGGTTCGGGATCGCCGCGCAGCTCGGTCATCAGCGCCCAGCGGTTGGTGGAGGAGACGAGGACCTGGTGCGCGCCGGCGGAGCGGTGGACGAAGCTGTCCTTGCCGGGCTGGTCCACGTCGAAGGCGTGGTGGGCGTGCTTGATGGTGGAGAGGCGCACGCCCCGCGCGACGAGGTGCGGGATGAGGCGCGTGAGCAGCGTGGTCTTTCCCGCGCCGCTCCATCCCGCGAGGCCGATGATCTTCATGGGGCACCTTTGCGGCGTGACCCGGCGAGACGAGGTCACGCTTCCGCAGCATGTGAGAGGAGGATTCACCGCTCCGGCGATTCCGCCGTCGCGGATCGTGGTCTAGGCCGGGTCGCGGGCACGAAAAAGGCCCGGCCGCGCTGGCGACCGGGCCTCTCGTTCGCGGCGGCGCCGGGCGCGTCAGTCGGCGCCGGCGGCCTTGGCGTTGGCGGGCGCGGCGATGGTCTGGCGCGCCTTCGCCATTTCCTCCTGCACCCAGAGGCCGTGGTGTTCCTTCGCCCAGTTCAGGTCCACCTGGCCCGAGCCCATGGCGTCGTAGGCGCCCTCCATGCCGAGGGAGCCGATGTAGATGTGCGCGACCATCGCGGCGATCATGAGCACCGAGATCAGCGCGTGCACCGTGTGCGCGAGCTGGAGGTCGTTCACGTTCGACACCCAGAACGGGAAGATCAGGAAGTAGCCGGAGACGGCGACGGCGGCACCGCCGAGGACGGTGATCCAGAACACCATCTTCTGGCCGCCGTTGAAGCGCCCCGCCTCGACATGGCCGTGGCCGATGAGGCCGCCGCCCGCCTTGAACCAGGCGATGTCGCGCCCGTTCGGGATGTTGTCCTTCACCCACAGCAGCAGCATCAGCGTGATGCCGAGCGTGAAGGGGAAGGCCAGGTAGTTGTGCAGGATCTTGCCCCAGTGGGTGAGGCCGTAGAACGCCTCGGGCCCCATCAGCGGCAGGATCACGTGGCGGCCGAAGGTGAGGTTCAGCCCGGTCAGGCCGAGCACGATGAAGGTCGAGGCCGTCATCCAGTGGTTGACGCGCTCCAGCAGGTTGAAGCGCTGGATGGTCCGGCCCGAGCGCCCGCCCTCGATGCGGATGCGGCCGCGCGTCAGGTAGAAGGCCACCAGGATCAGCAGCATGCCGCCCACCGCGACGCCGCCCACCCAGGTGAGCGTCACGTTGTGGAACTGGCGCCAGTCCCGCCCTTCGGGCTGGATGAGGCTCGCCGCCTTCGGGTCGGGGATGGTGATCCGGCCCTCGATGCGCTCGCCGCGGAGGGCGGCCTGCAGCTCGCGCTCGGCCGCGTCGGGGCTGTTGCGCAGCGCCGGCGGCGGGACGGCGGGGCGTTCCGTCACGGGGGTCGGCGCCGCCGCCTGGGGCGGCGGCTGCGTGGCGACGCCGGTGGGCCGCTGCGGCTCCGTCGTGTTCGGCGGGTTGCCCGCCGGCATGGGGCCGCGACCGACGCCGATCTCCGGCGCGCCGCCCTGCACGGACGGGCTGCCGGGGGACGGCGCACCGGGCGCCTGCTGCGCCACGGCGGGGACGGCGAGGCAGAGCATCGCCGCGAGGAGGAGGAAGCGGCGCATCAGACGTTCACCGTTTCGCGGTAGGCGGTCCGCCAGCCCCAGGCGCCCGAGCCGTAGCCGCGGCGCTGCACCCGCTCGCGGTAGATCTGGGCGATCATCTCGCCGTCACCGGCGAGCAGCGCCTTGGTCGAGCACATCTCGGCGCAGAGCGGCAGCTTGCCTTCGGCGATGCGGTTCGCGCCGTACTGCGTGTACTCCACGCGCGTGTTGTCCTGCTGGGGACCGCCGGCGCAGTAGGTGCACTTGTCCATCTTGCCGCGGCCGCCGAAGTTGCCGACGCGGGGATACTGCGGCGCGCCGAACGGGCAGGCGAAGAAGCAGTAGCCGCAGCCGATGCAGGTGTCCTTGTCGTGCAGCACGATGGCGTCGGCCGTCGTGTAGAAGCAGGAGGTCGGGCACACGGCGGCGCAGGGCGCGTCGGTGCAATGCATGCAGGCCATCGAGATCGAGCGCTCGCTCGGCTTGCCGTCATTGATGGTGACGACGCGCCGGCGGTTGATGCCCCAGGGCACCTCGTGCTCGTTCTTGCAGGCGGTGACGCAGGCGTTGCACTCGATGCA
>JAIEOO010000006.1 GCA_019750475.1 Acetobacteraceae bacterium
CTGCCACGAACCACCGCGGTGACCGCCTCAAGTCCGGCGGTCAGGTCCTACACCACGGTCTGGGACACGACCGGATCACGTTGTCGCGAGCGGCTGACGAGCACCCTCGAAGGCGAGGGCAGCCCGGCTCGCGCGTGCAGGTGGCACCGGAGGGATAACCGGACCCGGTGGGTGGTTCGACTGGTATCACCGGGATCGTCGGAAAGCGTTGAATGGCGGAGGGGATGCCAGGCGACGTGCCGGGCCAAGGCGTTGATCGGCCGTGAGCTCGCCCCGCGCTCGGTCGCCAAGATGGCCCGACCGCGACCTCGGCGCATGGGGCTCGACGTCCGGCGCTCCGCCAGCCGTGACCCTCAGAGGCGGGGGCTCATCCGGTCTGGTGCCATGGATGATCGGCGCCCGAGCACGGTGGGTGGATAGGGGGGCCTGAAACGACGAAAGCCGCCTCAGGTCGCTCCAAGGCGGCTGGTGCGCGACCATGCGTCCGAGATCGCGGCGGCTGTCGCGGCGCAACGGGCCTACGCCCGGGCCACCGAGAGCTTGACCAGCATGACGGCCACGGCCGCTCGTGCCATCGACCTCATCACCACGGGAAGGCCAAGGAGTTGTTCGGCTGCCAATTCTGGAGGTGACCTTCTCGCTCGCTCAGGGTCGGCATCCCACGCTCTATGGCGTCTGCTTGCGCGAGTTTGACCTGAACCTGCTGGATCACAAGCACATTCAGGGCTTCGTGGATGGCAGCGGGGCCTTCCTGACGCGCCAGAAAGCTCGCGCACGGGCAATCGAGACCGGTCAGTGCCCGAACCCATCGCACCCCACCGACCTGTTCTCGGAGGAGCTGTGGTGATCTGCGCGAGGTGCCCAAGCTCACTCGCGACCACATCATCCGTCAGGCTGATGGCGGCAGGAACACGCTGCCCTGCGGCTCGCGCAACATTCGGATGATCTGCGCCTCGTGCAACGCGCTCCGCGAGATCACCGCGGGCTGCCTGCCCATGGCCGCCGCCGTCATGGGGTCCGCCGACCGCACCCAGCTTTCGGCCGTCCGCGTCGCGCGCGTAACGGCCTGATCCGTCTCGACAACCGTAGCGCCAAGCTGCTTCATGGACCGCTGAGCCGCGGCCGCGCCTTGGCTCATCTGGTCGTCAAAGCGGCCCCGATAGATGGCCTCGGTGATGCGGGAGAGCGTTGCCAAGTCGCGGTTCTCCCCAAGAATGGAGGTTCTGAATGGGTGCGCGTGTGGCCGCGACGGCGGCCCTGATCCCGCTGGCCGCGTGCAACCCGCCGATCCCGGTGCCGCCGGCGGCGGGCCCGTGGCTTACGATCCCGGCTGGCTCGAGGCGCAGCGCCGAAATACAGAGGAGCGGGACATCCGCGCCTCGACCGATCCGGCCGTCGCGGCACAGCGGCAGCGCGAGGCGGACCTGCTGCAGCGCGCCCTCATAAACTCGCCCGATTACACCGCCGCCCTGCGTCGCGCGGCCGTGGCGGCCGTGGATGCCCGACCAGCCGACCCGGCCGCGGCCAGGCGCACGGCGGCCCAGCGGGCCCAGGCCCGTGAGACGGCGATCGCCGCCGAGGAGGCCCGGCTGTCGGACGTGATCGAGGGGCGGCGACGAGAGGCGCTGGCAGCCCGGCAGCAGCAGGAGGCGCAGAGCCGTCAGGCGATGGCGATCGCGGCGTGCCGGGCCCAGGCGGCCCAGATCGACGCCTCGATGTTCGATCGGCGCTCGATCCTCAACCTCGAGGGGGCAATCGCGTCGCGCAGCTTCTTCGACAGCTGCGTCGCCAACGCGATGGCGGGCCGGTAGCCGAGGGCGTCGCCGCCCCGGCGGGCGTCAGGCGGCCGCAACTTTTTCCGCACTTCGCGGATTTCCGCTTGACGCGGGGGCACTAAATCCGCATATTGCGGTCACGGCGAGGGGCTGGCCCCGCCGAACCGAGTGGAGACACCGATGAGCACCACCACCAAGAGCCCGACCGACCAGCTGGAGCAGGCCTGGAAGATCGCGCAGGCGATGACGGACGTGGCCCGCAAGCAGCAGGAGATGCGCTTGGCCCCCTGGCAGGTCGCTTTTGCTGGAATGACGGCCGGCGCGGCGCTGTTCGCCGCCGGCATCGCGTTCGGCCGCTTCTTTCTGGGGGCGGGGCCGTGAGCCCCGACCGCCTGCGGGAGTGCCTGGCCCTGTTGCGCTGGTCGCAGCGGGGCCTCGCCGATGCCCTCGACATGGACGAAGCGCGAGTCCGCAAATGGGCTCGTGGCGTGGGAACTGTGCCTGCCGATGTCGCGGCCTGGCTGGAGCGCCGCGCCGACGCGATGGCGTCCGACCCCCCGCCGCAGGCGCCGGACGGACGGCGCCGCGCCGAAGCGGCCTAACGCCGCAGGCTGATGACCAGCGCCCGGCTCTCGACCGGCTTCCCGGCCTTCTGGCCCTCCCGGAGCACGTACTGCCCCGGGAAGCGCACCGTGTAGCGGCGGTAGCAGTCCACGAAGTTGCCGAATCGCCGCTTCACCTGCCGAGCCGCGTCCTCGTAGAGCCCAGCCGGCACCGAGAACCGCAGCCGCCGCCCGCCCACGAGCTGCACGTCCACCTTCCGGGCGTAGGGTTCCTCGTTCGAGATGATGAGTTCCTCGACCTCGGGGCCGAGCGCCGCTGGGTTGAACCGCTCGGCCGGGACGAAGCGCCCGTCGGTGCCGCGCTGCGTCGAGATGCCGAGGAAGAAGCTCGACCGGAAGCGGCCGGTGCGCTGGGGCGACCGCTCGCGGAGGAAGGCGAGGGCGAAGACGATCACCTCGGCCAGATGGGAGAAGCGGTCCACGATCACGCCGTCGGGCCGTACCGACGTCGCCGGCCGGCCCTCGACGCCGTCCACCTCGCGGGTGAACCGGGGCGAGGCGCGGCCGGCGGCGATCAGCTCCCGCGTCCCCTCCTCGGCCGCCTCCGCCAGAGCACGGGCGCGCTCAGCGTCGGACAGGTCGCGGGAGACGAACACGTCCACGCTGCGGAAGAAGGCGCTGCAGCTCATTGCTTCGCCCTCCTCGCCGCTTCGGCGGCCCGCTGCTCGGCCTCGCTGGCGAGGAAGGCCTTGTCCATGGCCTGCATGCAAACGTCGAGCATCCGGCGGTCGTGATCGACGTAGCCGTGACGGTCTACCCACTCCATGACGAGCTGCCACGGAATCGGCTGGGCGACGGGCCGGCCCATGCCGGAACCGATGTAGGGCCGATCGGGATGGAGGCGCCACCACGCGCGCCAGATCCAGTGCCAGGCCGGGTCGAGCTCGGGGGCGTCACGCTCCCGACCCCCTGGTGCGGTCTCTATGAGAAGGTCCCGGAAGGCGTGATGGACGAGGGCATGCCCATCGTCCTCCAGCAGTATGCGCGGCTGGCCGAGCACTTCGGCTACGAGCTGCTGGTGTCCGTCCGGTCGGGTGCTCCTGTGAGCATGCCCGGCATGATGGACACGATCTTGAACGTCGGCATGACGGCCGAGGCCGTGCAGGAGTGGTCGGATCGGATCGGTCTGCGCGCCGCGCTCGACAGCCGCCGCCGGTTGATCCAGATGCTCGGCGCCACGGCCTATGGCGTTCCCGCGGACCGCTTCGAGACGGTGCTCACGGCGGTGAAGGTCGAGGCGGGCGTCTCGGAGGACAAGGACCTCAACCCCCTGCACCTGCAGAAGGTGATCAAGCAGTTCCTGGACGCGTTCCAGAAGTTCACGGGCCACGTGTTCCCGGAAACCGTGAGCGAGCAGCTTAGGTGTTCGGTCCCGTGGTCTGGTGGTGCGTTCGCCCGTGAGCAGGAGGACGCCCTATGGCAGCTGGTCTTCACGGCTCAGCCCGAACGAAGCCGCGTGTTCGAGCCGAGCTCCAAGCGGCGAAAGAACGCACCCGAGCCCTCGCCGCCCGCTACGGCCTGAACCCCAAGACCGTGGCCAAATGGCGGGCGCGCCCGACAACCGCGGACGCGCCGATGGGACCCAGCCGGCCCCGCAGCACGACCCTCCCCGCTGACATGGGAACCGCCGTGACCATCCAGGCGATGGTGTTCGGCAACTTCAACGACGCTTCGGGCTCCGGCGTGCTGTTCACGCGCGACCCTTCGACGGGCGAGCCCGGCATCTTCGGGGAGTTCCTGCCCAACGCGCAGGGCGAGGCGGCATCGACGCCTGCACGACCCTGCTCGCCATGCTGGATGATCCCGGGCAGGTATCACCGGAGGGATAACCGCACCCGGTGGGTGGTTCGGCGGGTATCACCGGGATCGTCGGAAAGCGTTGAATGGCGGAGGGGATGGGATTCGAACCCACGAGGCGGGTTATCCCCGCCTAACGGTTTAGCAAACCGCCGCCTTCGGCCACTCGGCCACCCCTCCGCGGGTGCTTACGAAGTTACACGGCGTATGCAGGGGGAGGGGATAACGAACCCCAGCCCCCCCGTCAAACGCGATGCACCGGGCGCCGGTCAGCGCGTCATCGGCACCTCGAAGCCCCGCTGCACCGCCGGGCGGGCCATCATCCGCCCGTACCAAGCCGCCACGTTCGGCAGATCGTCGAAGGGAACCTGGTGCCGCTCGTGCCGCCAGGCCCAGCCCAGGATGGCGAAGTCGGCGATGCTCGGCTCGCCCTCGGTCGCGACGAAGTCCCGGCCGGCAAGGCGCCGGTCCAGCACGCCGTAGAGGCGCTTCGTCTCGGTGTGATAGCGGTTGAAGCCGTAGTCCCGCGCCGGGCCCTCGGGCTGCATCAGGAAGTGGTGCACCTGGCCGGGCATCGGGCCGAAGCCGCCCATCTGCCACATCAGCCACTCATGGACGGGGATGCGGGCGCGAAGATCCTTCGGCATGAAGCGCCCCGTCTTTTCCGCGAGGTAGAGCAGGATCGCCCCGCTCTCGAAAACGGTGACGGGCTGCCCGCCGGGACCGTCCGGATCCACGATGGCCGGGATGCGGTTGTTCGGCGCGAAGGCGAGGAACTCGGGGTTGAACTGCTCGTTCTTCGTGATGTCCACGACCTTGACCGTGTAGGGCAGCCCCATCTCCTCCAGGGCCACGCTGATCTTCCGCCCGTTGGGCGTGTTGTAGGTCCAGAGCTCGATCGCCATGTTTCAGCCTCGGGGTTGCGGCAGCGTTTCTACCAAGCCCCGGCCGGATGGGAAAGTCCGGATTGCGAAGGGATACGCCACAGGTGAACGCCACCGACGCCCGCGCCATGATGCGCTACGACGCCGAGAAGAAGTCGCTCCTCGTCGCCTATCTGCTCTGGTTCTTCCTGGGCTATGGCGGCGTGCACCGCATGTATCTGGGCCGCTGGATCAGCGGCCTGTTCATGCTCTTCACCTTCGGCGTCTCCTTCCTGCTGACCGTCGTGCTCGTCGGCTATGTCGGCCTCGCCTTCATCTTCCTCTGGTGGATGGTGGACGCGCTGCTGACGGCGATGATGGTGCAGAACCACAACAGCCGGCTGGCCGCCTGGCTGTCCCGCTGACGCTCGCGCCGCGCGGCTGACCCGCGGCAACCCAGCCGATCCGTCACGCCTTCTTCACCCCGAGCCGGCCGCGCCCATGCGACAGCGGCCGCCGGGAACAGGAAGGAACCCGTCATGTCCGACGTGAAGATCGAGATCGAGGGCGACAGCGACACGGCCGTCGCCCTCGGCCTGCTGCGCATGATCGCCCGCGCCGAAGGCAAGGAGGACAAGGGCGACCGCGAGTGGTTCCTCGAAACCTACGCCGCCTGCCTCGCCGTGGTGCGCGACGCCGCCTTCCTCGACCTCGACGAGGAGGAGGACGAGGAGGAGGGCGATGAAGACGAGGACGAGATGGAGCCGGGCGACGACGGCGCGCCCCGCAACTGATCAGGCCTCCAGCGTCTCGCAACGCCGGAGATAGTCCCGGTTCAGCTCGACGCCGAGGCCGGGACGGGTGGGGAGGGGCATGTGCCCCTCCACCACCTGCGTTTCGTAGGGCGCATCCACGAGATCCAGGCGCTCATCCTCCGGCCAGACCGGGAAGATCTCCTGGATCAGGAAGTTCGGAATCGAGAAGGACAGGTGCACGCAGGCGGCGGTCGAGATCGGCCCGCCGCAATTGTGCGGCTGGATGTAGACGCCATGCGCCGCGGCCAGCGCCGCGATGGCCCGCACGCCGGTGAAGCCGCCGGCGATCCCCATGTCGGGCTGCGCCAGCGCGAAGGCCCGTGCCTCGAAGAAGCGGCGGAAATCGCCGAGCGTCGAGAGCCGCTCCCCGCCCGCGATGGCGATGCCCGTGCGCTCCCCCACCTCGCGCGCGGCGTGCGCGTCCTCGGCATCGGCCACCTCCTCCATGGCGAAGGGGCGGAGATGCGCCACCCGTCGCCCGAAGCGGATGCTGTCCATCGGCCACATGTTGCCGTGCAGCTCGAGGATGATGTCGAACTCCGGCCCCGCGGCCGCGCGCACGGCCTCGACACGCGCGACCGCCAGCTCCTCCATGGCGCGCGCCAGGTGGCGGTTCACCTTCACGCCGCGCCCGTCGGGCCCGAGCTTCATGGGGTCGAACTTGGCGGCGCCGTAGCCGCGCGCCTGCACCCCCTGGACGGCTTCGGCGTACTGCTCCGGCTTGGCCAGCGCGCGGTACCAGCCGTTGCAATAGAGGCGCAGCCGGTCCCGGCAGGCGCCGCCCAGCAGCACATGCACCGGCTGGCCGAGCGCCTTGCCCTTGATGTCCCACAGCGCCTCGTCCACGGCCGACATGGCGGCCCCCAGGATCGGCCCCGGCACATGGCCCCAGAAGGTGCCGCGCCGCATGGCATCCGACAGCGCCTCGGTCCGGAACGGGTCCTGACCGATCAGCTTCTCCCGCGCCAGGTCGAGCACGATCTGCGCCGCGCCCCGCCCGCCCGTCCCGTAGGCGAGGCCGATCTCTCCCACGCCGGAGACGCCCTCATCCGTGTCCACCTCCACGATCAGGACGGCGTGCTGCGCGCCCTCGCCCATCGGCTGGAAGGCCGCGCGGTGGACGCGGAGGGCGGAGATCTTCATGGGCGCTTCCTCGGGGCTCGGCGGCCAGGATGCGCCCGGATGAGCCGCACCGGCAACCGAGCCGTCCGGACAAATCACTGGCGAGCCCGCGCAGGCCGGCGCTACGCTCCGTCACGGAACGGAGGACGCCCATGCATCGCCGCCCCCTGCTGGCCCTGCCGCTGCTCGCCCCGGGGCTGGCCCGCGCCCAGCCCGCCGGCCTCCCGCCCGAGATCCGCCTCCTCGTCCCCTTCGCCGCCGGCGGCGCGACCGACCTGCTCGCCCGCCGGCTGCAATCCGGCCTCGAACCCCGCGGCGTGAAGCTCGTCGTCGAGAACGCGACCGGCGGCGGCTCCATGGTGGCGATGAACCGCCTGGCGCAGTCCCGCCCTGACGGCCGCACGCTTGGCCTCGCCTCGCACGGCCTCATCGGCCAGATCGCCGCCGGCGAGATCCCGCTGCGGATGGAGCAGTTCACGCCCCTCGTCCGGGTCGCGGGCGACCCCTCGATCATGGTCACCGGCGCGCGCTCCCGCTTCACCGACTTCGCCGGCGTCCTCGCGGCGCTGCGCAGCGCGCCGGGACCCACCATCGGCTCGGCCGGGCCCGTGGGCACCGTCGGGCACCTCCGCCTTCTCGGCCTCGCGCAGGAGGCGCGGGGGGACTTCACCTATGTCGGCTACCCGGGCGCCTCGCGCATCGCGACCGAACTGGTGGGCGGGCATCTCGACCTCGGCATGGTCAAGCCGAACGACGTCTTCGGGCAGATCCGCTCCGGCGAACTCCGCGTCCTCGTCACCATGGAGGACGAACGCATCCGCCAACTGCCCGACGTGCCGCGCATCGGCGAATTCGGCATCAACCCCTGGCCCTTCGGCCGCATGCCGCTGCTGACCTACGTCAACGCCCCCGCCGGCCTCGACCCGACGCTCCGCGACAACCTCATCACCCTGTTCCGCGAGACCGTCCTCTCGACCGCCTACCAGTCCAAGGCCGACGAGGACGGCTACACCGCCGATGCCCTGAGCGGCGAAGCCCTGGCCGAGGAACTGCGCCGCGTGCACGCGGCGATCCGCACGGCGCAGGAGCGGGCACGGGTGTAGAGGGTTGCGGGGGCTCTGCCCCCGTGCCCCCGCCGGGGGCGTACGAGGCCCCCGGACCCCCGCGGAGAACTTGGTGATGGGTGTTGCGGGAGGGGCGAGCGCGACCGCTTGGCCCTGCGGCTCCTCCGTGCCCCTCCCGCAACACCCATAAGTCTCGGAAGGGGTCTGGGGAGCCACTGGCTCCCCAGCGGGGAGCGCGAGGGGCAGTGCCCTTCGCCAGCCCACCACCCGGCTTGCGGCGCGCCGGCGTGGCGTGATGATGCGCGCGGATGTTTGGGGAGCGCGGTGATGGCGCAGGGGACGAACCGGCGGATCGATGGCGTGCGGCTGTGGGACAGCCTCATGGCGATGGCGGAGGTGGGGGCGACGCCGAAGGGCGGGGTGAAGCGCCTGACGCTGACCGAGGTGGACCGCGAGGGGCGGGATCGCTTCCGCGGCTGGTGCGAGGCGCTGGGGCTCAAGGTCCGCGTGGATGCCATCGGCAACATGTTCGCGCGGCGCGAGGGGCGCGATCCGTCGCGCGCGCCGGTGCTGTTCGGCTCTCACCTCGACAGCCAGCCGACGGGCGGGAAGTTCGACGGCGCGCTGGGCGTGATCGCCGGCCTCGAGGTGATGCGGACGCTGAACGACCTCGGCATCGAGACCGAGGCGCCGCTGGAGCTGGTGAACTGGACCGACGAGGAAGGCAGCCGCTTCGGGCACTCGCTGATGGGCAGCGGCGTCTGGGCCGGCGTCTATGACGAGGCGAAGGCGAACGCGCTGACGGATGTGGAGGGGGTGACGGTCGGGCAGGCGCTCGACGCCATCGGCTATCGCGGCCCGCATCCGGCGAAGCCCTTCCCGGCCGATGCCTATTTCGAGCTTCACATCGAGCAGGGTCCGATCCTGGAGCGCGAGGGGAAGCGGATCGGCATCGTCACCGGCGCCCAGGCGCAGGTCTGGTACGACGCGGTGATCACCGGCCAGGACGCCCATGCGGGCACGACGCCCCCTTCGGCGCGGAAGGACGCGCTGGTCGCGGCGGCGCGGGTGATCGCGCGCGTGGATGAGCTGATGCGCGCGCGCGGCGAGGATGGGCGCGGGACGGTGGGGTTCCTCCAGGTGCTGCCCAATTCCTGCAACGTGGTGCCGGGGGAGGTGCGCTTCTCGGTCGAGTTCCGCCACCCGCGGACGGAGGAGATCGAGGGGCTGGCCGCGCGCTTCCCGGCGGAGGCGGAGACGCTGGTCGCCGAGACGGGGTGCCGGCTGGACCTGCGGGAGAAGTTCCGCTTCGCCCATCAGCCCTTCGATGCCGGCTGCGTGGACCTGGTGCGCCAGGCCGCGGGGCGGCTCGGCCTGCCGGCGCGGGAGATCGTCTCGGGCGCGGGGCATGACGCCGTCTATGTCGCCCGGCACGTGCCGACGGCGATGATCTTCACCCCCTGCAAGGACGGCCTTTCCCACAACGAGGCGGAGAGCATCCTCCCCGAGGAGGCCGAGGCCGGGTGCCAGGTCCTGTTCGAGGCGGTGGTGGCGCGGGCGAACCGGCCGCGCGGCTGAACGGGGCGCTTGTCCCGCGGCGGCCGACCACGGCGGCTTGGCCCTGACGGCCGTCAGGCCGGGGCCGCGGTCGGCGCCGTTGAGCGCAGGGTCGCCCTGACCGATTTCAGTCAAGGTAAAGTCGCGCTATGCCGGCCCCGCCCGGGCTCGGCGGGAGCCAGAGCCCCGGTGGAGGGGCTCGCCATGGACATGCCGGTTGCCGCCCGGACCTCGCCCGTCTGGTCCTGGAACGAGTGGGACCCGCTGGAGGAGGTGATCGTTGGCCGTCTCGATGGCGCCGTCATCCCGCCCTATCACGTCAGCGTCACCTTCAACGTGCCGTCCTTCACGGCGAAGCTGCATCGCCTCGTCGCCGGGCTGCGCTATCCGCGCTGGATGAAGACGCGCGCCGAGGCCGAGCTGGACGGCTTCATCCGCCTCATGGAGGGGGAGGGGATCCGCGTGCGCCGGCCGGAGGCGATGAACCACCGCCGGAAGTTCCGCACCCTGGAATGGTCCTCGCGCGGCTTCTGCATCGCCTGCCCCCGGGACGGCTTCCTCGCCGCCGGGGACGAGATCATCGAGACGCCGATGTGCTGGCGTTCCCGATATTTCGAGGCGGATGCCTACCGGCCGCTGTTCAAGGAGTACTTCGACGCCGGCGCACGCTGGACCGCCGCGCCGCGACCGCAGCTGACGGATGAGAGCTTCAACCTCGACTACACGATCCCCGGCCGGGACGAGCCGCTGCGCTACATCGTCACGGAGTTCGAGCCGCTGTTCGACGCGGCCGACTTCGTCCGCTGCGGGCGGGACTGGTTCTACATCCTCTCCAACGTGACGAACCGCATGGGCGTGGAGTGGCTGCGCCGCCACCTGGGCCCGCGGGGCATCCGCCTGCACGAGCTGCCCGCGATCTGCCGCCAGCCCATGCACATCGACAGTTCCTTCATGCCGCTCGCGCCCGGGAAGGTGCTGGTGAACCCCGACTACATCGATATCGAGCGCCTGCCGCCGATCCTGAAGCGGTGGGACGTGCTGGTGGCGCCCCGGCCCGATCCGGTGGACGACATCATGGCGAAGATCAGCATGTGCAGCCCCTGGACCAGCATCAACGTCCTGATGCTGGATCACCGCAAGGTGGTGGTGGACGCGAGCCAGCCGACGCTGATCCGCGCCTTCCGCGACTGGGGCTTCGAGCCCATGCCGATCCCCTTCCTGGCCTACGGACCCTTCGGCGGCGCCTTCCATTGCGCGACGCTCGATGTGCGGCGGCGCGGCGAGCTGGAGGACCACTTCACCTGACAGCCGCCTGGCGCGGCGGCGCGGCGGGCAGGAATTCGTCCGCCGGCACGGGGCGCCCGACCAGCCAGCCCTGCACGACATGAAATCCGGCGCGGCGCAGCGCGAAGGCCTGCGCCTCGGTTTCCACGCCCTCGCCCACCATTTCGAGCTGCATGGCCCGGGCCAGCGCCGCGGTGGCGCGCGTGACGGCGTAGGCCCGCGGGTCGTCCGGCAGCAGGGAGACGATCGAGCGATCGAGCTTGAGGCTCTGCACCGGCAGGTTCACGAGGTGCGGCAGGTTGGTGTGGCCGCTGCCGAAATCGTCGAGGGCGAGGCGGACCCCCACCTCCCGCAACGCGGAGAGCGCGCGCGCGACGGCGGGCAGGTCCCGCACGGCCAGGTCCTCCGGGATCTCGATCTCGAGGCGTTGCGGCGCGATGCCCGCCCCGTCGAGGACGTCGGCGACCGAGCGCGCGAAGCCGCCGTCGAGCAGCGAGGCGGCGGTGACGTTGATGCCGAGATGGGGCGGGGCATCCGGCCGGCCCTGCCACAGGCCGAGCAGCCGCGCCCCTTCGCGCAGGACCCATTCGTCGAGGTCCCGCAGCAGGCCCGCTTCCTTCGCGGCGGCGACCAGTTCGGGCGGCGGCACGTTCCGGCCGAGGGCGGCGCTGTGCCAGCGCAGCAGCGCCTCGGCCCCCGCGAGCATCCCCGTGCCGAGGTGGCGCTGCGGCTGGATGTGGAGCGCGAACTCCTTCTCGGCGAAGCCGCGCGCCAGGGCCTGGCGGAGCGAGGCGCGCTCCTCCCGGCGGCGGCGGAGTGAGGGTTCGAACAGGACGCTCGCGCCGCGGCCCTGCGCCTTCGCTTCCTCGAGTGCCATCTGGGCGGCGCGCAGCAGGGCCTCCGCCGTGTCGCCGTCCTGCGGCGCGCGGGCGAGGCCGAGCCCCGCAGTCAGGAAGGCCTCCCGGTCGCCGAGCACGAAGGGCTCCCGCAGCTGCCGCAGCAGGCGAGCGCCGAGCGCGGGCGCGGCCTCGGCCGGCAGGTCGAAGGCGAGGATGGCGAACTCGTCCTCGCCGAGGCGGCAGACCATGTCGGTCGGCCGGACGGATTGGCGCAGCCGCCGCGCCGCGTCCCGCAGGAGCTGGTCGCCCGCCTCATGGCCGAACTGGTCGTTCACGCTGGCCAGCCGGTCGAGGTCGAGCAGCAGCAGCGCGCCGCCCTGGCTGTCGAGCGCCACGGCCTCCAGCGCGGCGCGGAAGGCGGCGCGATTGGGCAGGCCGGTCAGCGCGTCATGCTCGGTCAGGTGCTCGATCCGGGCCTGGGCCGTCTTGAGGGGCGTCACGTCCTGCAGCGAGAGGACGGTGGTCCGCCCGCCATCGGCGCCCACGAGCCAGGGGCTGGCCGTGGCGAGCAGCCGCAGCGGCGCCGCGCCCGGCCGGGCGAGGATGACCTCGGCCTCGTGCCGGATCGGGAAGCCGAAGGGACCGGAGGGATCGGCGGGCCCGGCCAGCGAGAGCCCGCACCCCTCGATGCCGGGCGGAAGCCGGCCGCCGAACAGGGCGACGAGCTGCGGATTGGCGAAGACCGTGCGGCCCTCGGCGTCGAGATGCCAGATGCCGACGCGCAGCACCTCGAGCACGGCGCGCATCCGGCCCTCCGACTCCGCGAGCCGCGTCTCGTGCTCCCGCAGCGCCGTCACGTCCTCGGCCACGGTCGCCACGCCGCCGCCCTGCAAGGCGTGCCGGGCGAGGCGCACCCGCGCCCCGTCGGGCGCGATGTCCTCCTCGACGCGGCCATCGGCCGCGAGGTGCCGCGCGAGGCGCCGGGCGCGCTCGGTCTCGCGCTGGAGGGGCGGAAGCTCCGATACGGCGAGGGCGACGAGATCGTCGTATCGCGGGCGCGGCGTGCCGAGCCGGGCGAGGATGGGCGCGAAGGCCTGCCGCCAGGCGGCGTTGGCCCAGATCAGGCGGCGGTCGGCGCCGTAGGCCGCGCAGCGCTGGGGGACATGCGCCAGCACCTCCGCGAGCAGCGCGTGGCGGCGGACGGCGCGGCGCCGCCCGCCTTCCGTCGCGGCCGCGAGAGCCGCGAGCGCGACCCCCACCCAGGCCGCGACCGCCGGCGCGAAGGTGGCGAGCGGCACGGCGAGGAGCAGCGCGACGGTGAGGGGACCGAGCGGCATGGGCGGCGACCACCAGACAGGCGGCGCTCCTTGGGGCCGCTCCGGTTAAGCAAGCCTGACGGTGACGCTCGGAAACGCCGTCAGCGCAGCAGGAACCACCCGACCAGCGCCCCGAGCGCGCCCGCGGCGAGGATGAGGGCCGCCGCCCGCGCCGCGCCGCCGGC
>JAIEOO010000117.1 GCA_019750475.1 Acetobacteraceae bacterium
GCCGCGGCCGCCGCGCCGGCCGCGCCGGCCCGGCCGGCCGACCCGCCGGTGCCGGTGTTCGACATGAACGGCCTGCGCATCGGCCAGGTGCCGGCCGCCATGGTCCGTGGCACGCCGCACGGGATCCCCATCCTGGTGAATCGCGGCGGCCAGAACATCACGGTCACGGTCGGCTCCCCGCCGAACCCGGGCACCGTCAGCGCCGGCCGCATCGGCCGCGTGGGCAGCGACACGTCGGGGCGCGTCGTGGTCGAGCGCCAGGACCCGCGCGGCGACCTCTCCCCGGCGGGCACGCCGCGCTTCGTCGGCACGGGCGCCGGCGGCGCGCCGATCTTCACCTTCGAGTGAGCCGGACCGGTCCTGCGGGACCGGACGGAACCGGGCGGCGGGGCGATGCTCCGCCGCCTTTTTTCATGGCCGGCCGGTGCCGCCGCGGGCGGCCCGCGCCACGTCAGGCGCCGCCGGCCGGCAAACCGGCACGGCCCGACGAGGCGGGGCCGTGGCGGCCGAGCATGGCCGCGAGCCGCGCCGGGATGGCGGGCAGCAGCCGTTCCTCGACATTGGCGAAGGCGACGCGGAGGTGGCGCTCGCCGCCCGGTCCGAAGACGCTGCCGGGCAAGGTGACGAGGCCGGCCTCGCGCGCCAGGCGCTCGGCCACGATCCGGGCGTCCGGCCCGCCCGACGGCACGCGGAGCCAGACGAAGTAGGCGCCCTGCGCGTCCACCTCCCAGGCGGGCGCGCGGCGGAGCGCGTGCTGCACGGCCAGCGCGCGGGACTGGATCCGGTCGCGGCTGGCATCCCGCCATTCGCGCAGCATCGGGATCGCCCAAGCCAGCGCCCGTTGCGGCGGGCGGGGCGGGCAGATCTGGATGTTGTCCACGGCCTTGACGAACTGCGCGTGGAAGCCGCCCCCGGCGACCACGGCGCCCATGCGGTGTCCCGGGACGCCGTAGGCCTTCGAGAAGCTGTAGAGCTGCACCACGAAGTCGCGCCAGTCCGGCCGCGAGAAGAGGCGATGCGGCATGTGGCCGAAGGGCAGGAAGTCCCGGTAGGTCTCGTCGAGCACCAGCCACAGCCCGCGGCGCCGGCACAGCTCCGCGAACTGCGCGATCAGGCCGAGCGGCAGGATCGCGCCGGTCGGGTTGTTGGGCGTCACGAGGACGATCGCGCGCGTCCGCGGCGTGAGCAGCGCTTCGGCCCGTTCGGGATCGGGCAGGAAGGCGCCGGCCGCGGTGCAGGGCAGGGGGATCGCCTGCACGCCGCGCAGGGCCAGGGCCATCTGGTGGTTGAAGAACCACGGGGCCGGGAGGAGGACGCTGTCCCCCGGCGCCGCCAGCACCGCCATGGCGAGGCTGAAGGCGAGGTTGGCGCCCGCCGTGACGCGCACATCGGCCGGTGTCACGTCGCCATCGTGCAGGCGTTGCGTCTCGGCCGCGAAGGCCTCGCGCAGCTCGGGCTCGCCCTCGAGCGGGCCGTAGCCGGCCAGGGCGCGGTCCCCCGCCGCGGCGGCGAGGCGGTCCATCAGCTCCTCCGGCTGGCGGTCGCCGGGCACGGCCTGGGTCAGGTCGAGCACGGGCCCGTGGCACCCGTCATACCGCTCGGCCCAGGCCCGGCAGGCGGGAATGGGCGGCGCGTCGACGGCGAGGGCCGTGGCCGCAAAGGGGGGCGCGCGGTAGGACATCGGCGGGAGGAACGCCCCGGGATGGAGATCGTCACGCCGCGGCTCCGGCTGCGCCCGATGCGGGATGGGGACCGCGCCGCCTTCGCCGCGTTGAACGCCGACCCGGAAGCGATGCGCTACTTCACCGCGCCGATGACGCGCGACCAATCGGACGCGCTGTTCGACCGCACGCGCCAGCGCTGGGCGCGCGAGGGCTTCGGGCTCGCCGGCGTCTATCGCGGGGAGGAGTGGATCGGCTTGGTCGGGCTGGCGCGGGTGTACCGGCCCATGCCCTTCGCGCCCGCGGTCGAGATCGGCTGGCGCATGGCCCGGCCGCATTGGCGCCGGGGCTACGCGGAGGAGGCCGCGCGCGCGATGCTCGCCTGGGGGTTCGGGCCGCTGGCCCTGCCGGAGATCGTGGCCTTCACCATCCGCGCCAACGCGCCGTCCTGGCGGCTGATGGAGAAGCTGGGGATGACGCCGGAGGGCGAGTTCGACCACCCGGCCTTCCCGGACGGGCACCGGCTCCGCCGGCACCTTCTCTACCGGGCGAGGCCGCCCCGATCCGCGGCTTGAGCCGCGCGCCGACGATGCCGGGGGCCATCGGCGGCGGTCCAGACGGTGAGGAGGCGCATCGGCCCGGCCGGCATCGCCGCTGCCCAGACCGGGCTCCCGGCGATCACGCCCACCTGGCCGGAGCGCCCGCCCTCGAGCGCCTCGGCGCCGCCGCGGAACCGCCCCTGCGCGAAGGGCGGCGCGGCAGGCGGGAGGCATCGTCGGTGGCGTCCCGGCCGCGGCCGGGGTCCGGCCTCCGGGCGCCGTCAGCCCGGGCGGAAGCCGCGGACCATGGCCATCTGCTCCGGCGTTTCGACGGCGCGGGCGTCGTAGCGGGCGCGCAGCCACTGCACCGGGTCCTCGCCCTCGGGCACCGCCCCGGCCGCGACGGCGAGGCAGGCGAGGAAGGTCCCGGTGCGGCCGAGGCCGGCGCGGCAGCCGACGAAGACCTCGCCCACCGGCGCCGCCCGCATCGCGGTCAGCGCCGCGGCCACGGCCGCGCGCAGGGCGGCCGCGTCGGGCAGGCCGAAATCCCGCGTGGGCAGCAGCACGGAGGCCTGGGCGGCGTTGGCGGCGCGGCTCTCCAGGCAGACGGAGAAGGCCGCCTCCGCCGGGCAGGCCTCGAAGGGGCCGCCCGAGACGCGCACCTCCCGCCCGTCAAGCGGCAGGCGGAAGGACCCGACCGGGACGCTGGCGCCGGGGCCGCTCAGAACGGCTCGGCCCGATCCTTACGCAGCAGCCGGGCGAACCCGGCCTTGCTGCGGTCCGTGCCGCTCACCGCGTCGGCCAGGGCGTCGAGCCAGCCGGCGAACCAGGCTTTCCCCCAGTCCCCCGTCTGGGCCATCGGGTTCTCGAGGACCGAAGCGCCGTCGGCGAAGGCGCGGCGACCCGCCTCGTAGGCGTCGTCCGTCACGTAGAGATCGTCGGGATCCACATCCTCGGGCATCAGGCGTTCCTTGGTTCGAAAGAAGCTTAGACCTGCGTCGCCGGGATGGCACGCGCGATCGCGAGGGGCCATATACAGAACATGAACATGCTCGCCCCGGTCCTGTTCCAGCCGGTCAAGCGCCCCACCCCGCAGGGCGGCACCGACCTTCGCGCCATCTTCGAGATCGAGGAGGCCGACGGCTCCAAGCGGGAGCTGCACCCGGCCGGGGACCAGCCCCAGGCCATCGCGGAGCTCTCGGCCGGGGTGAAGCAGGGCGAGCGCGACCAGGTGCTGCTCGGCGTCACCGGCTCGGGCAAGACCTTCACCATGGCGAAGGTCATCGAGGCGGTGCAGAAGCCCACGCTGGTCCTCGCGCCCAACAAGACGCTGGCGGCGCAGCTCTACGGGGAGATGAAGTCCTTCTTCCCGGACAACGCGGTCGAGTATTTCGTGTCCTACTACGACTACTACCAGCCGGAGGCCTACGTCCCGCGGACCGACACCTACATCGAGAAGGACGCGCAGATCAACGAGCAGATCGACCGCATGCGGCACAGCGCCACCCAGGCGCTGCTCGAGCGGCGGGACGTCGTGATCGTCGCCTCCGTCTCCTGCATCTACGGCATCGGCTCGGTCGAGACCTACTCGAACATGGTCGTGAAGCTGGAGCGCGGGGGCAGCATCCCGCGCGACGCGCTGATCAAGGGCCTCGTCGAGCAGCAGTACCGGCGCAACGACGCCGCCTTCCAGCGCGGCGCCTTCCGCGTGCGCGGCGAGAGCGTGGACATCTGGCCGTCGCATCTCGAGGACCGGGCCTGGCGCATCAGCCTCTTCGGCGACGAGGTGGACGGCATCCGCGAGTTCGACCCGCTGACGGGCGAGGTGACGCAGGAACTCGACCGCGTCTCGATCTACGCCAACAGCCACTACGTCACGCCGCGGCCCACGCTGCAGCAGGCGATCATCTCCATCCGGCAGGAACTGAAGGAGCGCCTCGCGCAGCTCCAGGCCGAGGGGAAGCTGCTGGAGGCGCAGCGGCTCGAGCAGCGCACGCAGTTCGACATCGAGATGATGGAGACGACCGGTTCCTGCAAAGGGATCGAGAACTACAGCCGCTACCTCTCCGGCCGCCGGCCCGGCGAGCCGCCGCCGACGCTGTTCGAGTACCTGCCGGCGGACGCGCTGCTGATCGTGGACGAGAGCCACGTGACCGTGCCGCAGATCGGCGGGATGTATCGCGGCGACTACGCGCGCAAGCAGATCCTGAGCGATTTCGGCTTCCGCCTGCCCTCCTGCACCGACAACCGGCCCCTCAAATTCGAGGAGTGGGAGAGCTTCCGGCCGCAGACGATCTTCGTCAGCGCGACGCCCGGCCCCTGGGAGATGGAGCGAACGGGGGGAGTCTTCGCCGAGCAGGTGATCCGCCCCACCGGCCTCGTGGACCCGGTGACGGAGGTGAAGCCGGTCGAGGGCCAGGTGGACGACCTGCTGGCCGAGTGCCGCGAGGTGACGGCCAAGGGCGGCCGCGTGCTGGTCACGACGCTCACCAAGAAGATGGCCGAGCAGCTGACCGAGTACATGACGGAGATGGGCATCAAGGTGCGCTACCTCCACTCGGACGTGGACACGCTGGAGCGCATCGAGATCATCCGCGACCTGCGCCGAGGCGTGTTCGACGTGCTGGTCGGCATCAACCTGCTGCGCGAGGGGCTCGACATCCCGGAATGCGCGCTGGTCGCCATCCTGGACGCGGACAAGGAGGGCTTCCTGCGCTCCACGACCTCCCTCATCCAGACCATCGGCCGCGCCGCGCGCAACGCCGAGGGCCGCGTGATCCTCTACGCCGACCGGATGACCGACAGCCTGCGCCGCGCGATGGAGGAGACGGCCCGGCGCCGCGCCAAGCAGATGGCCTGGAACGAGCAGCACGGCATCACGCCCACCACCATCGTGCGCGGCATCGCCGACGTGCTGAAGGACGTGAGCCAGGGCGACTACGTCACCGTCGAGGCGGTGGAGGGCGACGCCGAGGCGCAGTTCGTCGGCAAGGATCTGCGCGCCGCCATCGCCGAGCTGGAGCGCAAGATGAAGGCGGCCGCGGCCGACCTCGAATTCGAGAAGGCCGCGCGGTTCCGCGACGAGATCAAGAAGCTCGAGGCGATGGAGCTCGGCCTCGACGGGGTGCTGGCGCCGAACCTCGCGGGGCGGTCGCTGCAGGAGGCGACGCCGCGCGCCGGCGCTTCGGAGAAGCAGCGCCGCGGCGGCCGCGGCAAGACGATCCACAAGGGCGCCGAGTGGCGCCCCAAGCCCCTCGGCCCCGGCGGCGGCGGCTACGACCCGCAGAAGCGGCGCGGGGCCGGCGGCCGGCGCGGCTGAGGGCGGAGCGCGCCCGCGCCGATCGCGGTCAGAGCGTCCGGATCTCGACGCCGCGGAAGCGGATGACGCCCGTGTCGTCGTTGTTGACGCCCGCCGCGTGCTGCAGCGCGATGGGCCCGCTCGCGAAGCGCGCGTCGCGGACGTTGTCCACCGTGCGCTGACCGTTCAGCACGACCGAGAGCGCGTCGCCGCGCGCGCTGATCACGAGCGTGTTCCAGCGGTTCCCCGCCCGCGGCATCGGGTTCACCGGCGCGACGTCCACGATGGCGCCCGTGCCGTAGCGCTGCTCCGGGCGCTCGTCCCAGATGTTCACCTCGTAGGAGGTGGCGGCGGCGATCCGGTTCGGGTCGCTCGCGCGGATGAAGATGCCGCTGTTCGTCCTGGGCTCGGCGTAGAAGTCGCAGCGCATCTCGAAATCGCCGTAGGAGCGCTGCGACACGAGGAAGCCGCTGCCGCGGTCCGCCACGACCTCGGCGCCTTCCATGCGCCAGTTCGCGTTGCCGAGGCGGTTCCAGCCCTCGAAGTCGCGGCCGTTGAACATCGGCGTCCAGCCCTGCGCCCGCGCGACCGATGGGGCGGCCAGGCCGCCCGCCAAAAGGATACCCAGCGTCCGACGCTGCATGACCTCGTCCTCCCTCGCCCGGTCATGAGCGCCGGGCGAGGGAAGCCTAGGCGGGCCGGAACCGTCGCCGCAACGACGGAGCGCGCCTGTCGCCGCCGCGGACCCGGGGAGGCGGTCTCGCGGCGGAGGCTCAGCGCGTCCGCCGGCTGAGCGAGACGGCGTAGGGCGCGGCGCGGGCCTGCAGCGTCGGGTCGTCGCTCATCGCGACGCCCGGCTCCATGTCGAGATTCATGAAGCTGATGCCGTCGCACGGGCCACCCGGCCCGGCCTCGACCGAGGTCACGGTCAGCCGGCCCACGGTGGCGCGGGGGCGATCGTCGGGCCAGGCGACGGTCGGGTTGAGTAGGTCGTCGCCCTGTCCGGGGAATTGCAGGACCATGTCGAACTCGACCGGACCCTGCGCCACGCGGCGCCGCATCTCGTCCATCAGGAAGTTGGGGCCGAGGCTGCGCATCTGCTCCTCCGTCAGGCGCTGCGTGCCGGCGACCGGCTGGAACACCCAGCGGGCCGGGCGCACCTGCCCGTCCTGGCCGCGGAACAGGAAGGTGTTCACCCTCCAATAGGGCGTCGTCGCCCAGCTCGCGGGCGGCGCCACGGAGGCGAGCCAGCGGCCCTGGAGCTGCGAGTCCGGATTGGCCTCGACGAAGCGGCGCACCGCCTCGGCGTCGGGCTGGCCGTTCGGGCCGGGGCGCCGCGCCAGCAGGCCGGCCACCAGCATCTCGGGCGTGCGGGCGCCGAAGATGGGGGCGGAGATGTTGGCCATGTCCCATTGCTCGCCGCGCGCCGTCTCGAAGCGGATGGCGAGGCCGCGCGTCGAGCGCGCGACGTCGGAGGCGTTGGGGTTCGCCCCGGCCACGCCGAAGCGGATGATCGCGCTGATCCGCTGCCCGCTGAAGACCGGCGCGACGGAGAGCCGCGTGCCCTCGGCATTGCCGACGAAATGCCCGGCGGCGCAGAGCCCCTTCGGGTGGCTCGGCCGGTAGGTCGTCACCGGGCCGAGCACGGCCTCGAAGGCGTCCACCACCTCGCCGGGATCGAGGGCGCGGGCGGACGGGACGGCGAGGCAGGCGGCAGCCATGACGGCCAGGGCGATGCGTCTCGTGGACATGGCGTTCATCCCTCTCTCCTTGCGACGTCCGGACTTCGTTTGCCGGACCGGGAAGGTAACGGAGCCTCGGCGCCGGCCGCGAGAATTTTCCACGGAGACCGTTCCGGGCGCGAAGCCCGGCGTTCTCCGCCGGCCAACGCTGCGAGGCGCCCGATGCCACGGCTCGTCCTGCTCCTGCTTCTCTCCTGCTCCTGCTGCCCGCCGCCTGCGCCATGCTCGCCTTGCGAAGGCGGACCGGGCCGCGGTGCAGGGGCGCAGCTGGGTGATCACCGGCGCCTCCTCCGGCATCGGCCGCGCCGTGGCGGAGCGGGCGGGTCAGCTCGGCGGCAACGTCGTCCTCGCCGCGCGCCGGCCGGACGCGCTCGCGGAGGTCGCGCGCCGCATCGAGGCGAGCGGGGGACAGGCCCTCGTCGTCGCCGGCGACCTGACCGCGGCCGACGCGCCCGAGGCGCTCGCCCGCGCCGCTGTCGCGCGCTTCGGCGCGATCCATGTCTGGTTCAACAATGCCGGCGTCCTGCCCGTCGGCCGCTTCGAGGAGATCCCGGTCGAGGACAACCTGCGCGCCGTGACCGTGAACCTCGGCGGCGCGGTGGGCGGTTCGCACGCGGCGCTGATGCGCTTCCGCGCGCAGGGGCATGGCGTGCTGCTGAACATGGCCTCGGTCGAGGCGCGGGTGCCGCTCGCCTACCACGCGGCCTATGCCGCGACGACGGCGGGCGTGCTGGGGCTCGACATGGCCTTGCGGCAGGAGATCCGCCTGGCCGGGCTGCGCGACGTGCGCCTCGTCACGATCATGCCCTTCACCGTGGACACGCCGCTCTGGCAGCACGCGGCCAACCGGGCGGGGCGGCAGCCGCGCGGCTTCCCCTACGACGATCCGCGCGCGGTGGCCGACGCCATCGTCTGGGCCGCGCTGCACGCCCCCTCGGGCGAGTTCCCGGTCGGGATGAAGGCGCAGGTCGCGTCGGTCCTCGGCCAGGTGGCGCCCGGCCCCTCGACCTGGGCCGCCGGCCGGCTGATGGACCGCGTGCAGATGCGCGGCGCCCCGGCGGCGCCGGTCGGCCCGGGCAACCTCCACGCGCCCATCCCGGGTCCAACGGCGATCGAAGGCGGGATGCGGGGCCGCTGAAGTTCCTTTCTTGTTCTTGTCGAAACGCCGGTTTGCCCCCAATTTCCGGGCATGCCGGACGCCCTTCGCCGCAAGCTCGAGATCCTGGCCGACGCCGCGAAATACGACGCCTCCTGCGCCTCCTCGGCCGCGCCGAAGCGGGACAGCCGCGGCGGCGGGCTCGGCAGCACGGAGGGCATGGGCATCTGCCACGCCCACACGCCGGACGGGCGCTGCGTCAGCCTGCTCAAGGTGCTGCTGACCAATGCCTGCGTCTTCGACTGCGCCTACTGCATCAACCGCGCCAGCTCGAACGTGCCGCGCGCGCGCTTCACGGTGGAGGAGCTGGTCGCGCTGACGCTCGACTTCTACCGGCGCAACTGCATTGAGGGGCTGTTCCTCTCCTCCGGCATCATCCGCTCGCCCGACTACACGATGGAGCAGATGGTGCGCGTGGCGAGGTCGCTCCGCGAGGATCACCTCTTCCGCGGCTACATCCACCTCAAGACCATTCCCGACGCCGCGCCGGAGCTGCTGGCCGAGGCCGGCCGCCACGCCGACCGCCTCTCGATCAATGTCGAGCTGCCGCAGGCGGCCTCGCTCGAGCGGCTGGCGCCGGAGAAGCATCTGCCCTCCATCCGCCGCAGCATGACGCGCCTCGCCGAGCGCATCGCCGAGGGGAAGGAGAGGGGGGCGCCGCGCTTCGCCCCGGCCGGCCAATCCACCCAGATGATCGTCGGGGCGGACGGCGCCGATGACCGCGCGATCCTCTCGGCGAGCCAGGAGCTCTACGCGGCGCACGCGCTGAAGCGCGTCTACTACAGCGCCTACTCGCCCATTCCCGACGCCTCCGCCGCGCTGCCCGCCCGGGCCGCCCCGCTGGTGCGGGAGCACCGGCTGTACCAGTCGGACTGGCTCCTCCGATCCTACGGCTTCGCCCTCGACGAGATCGTGCCGGCGGGGGCGGACGCGATGCTCGACCTCGAGGCCGATCCCAAGCTCGCCTGGGCGCTGCGGAACCGGCACCGGTTCCCCGTGGATCTCAACCGCGCCCCGCGGGAGATGCTGCTGCGGGTGCCGGGGCTCGGTCTGCGCAACGTCGAGCGCATCCTGAAGGCGCGGCGGGCGCGGGCGATCCGGACCGACGACCTCGCGCGCATGCGGCTGCCGCTGCGGCGGCTGCGGCCCTTCGTGAGCGTCGCCGACGCCACGCCCGGCGCGCTGCTCGACCGGCTCGACCTCCGCTCCCTCGTGCTGCCGGGCACCGCCTTCGCCGCGGCGGCCGCGCCGCGCCAGATGGTGCTGCTGTGAGGCCCGGCGGCTCGCCCGCGGGGGTCGGCCATCGGCGCGCCCGATGGGGAGGATCGATGCCTGAGACTGGATCGGCGCGGCGATCGCCGGCACCGTCGGCGCTGCAAGGATTCCGACGGGAGACGCCGCATGAAGAGCCTGACCACCCACCTCGCCGCGGCGTTGATCGGCGCGGTCATCGGCGGCGCGGGGCTGGCCAGCGCGCAGCTCGGCCAGCCGCTGCAGGCCAATTTCCTGTATCACCTCGCCCCCGGCCAGACGACGTCCATCGTCTGCCAGGCGCCGAACGGCCGCGTCACGGCGCCGTCGGGCACGGTGCAGCCCATGTCGCTCGGCCCGATGGCGCGCTTCACCGGTCTCGCCGTGGCCTGCGCCCCCTGACGCCGGCGGCCGGCGGCGGCGCGCCATGATCGCCGCGCGCCTCGACCGCCCGGCCGACCTCGCCTGCTGGCGCGATGCCGCGCGCGCCCTCGTCGCGGCGCGGGTGCCGCCGGAGGAGGTCGCCCGGGAGCCCGGCCTGCTCGCCGCCGATCCGCTGCCGGAAGCCATCGCGCCGCCCGAGCTGCGCGTGCCGCGGGCCTTCGTGGAGCTGGCCGGGATCGTGCTGCGCCACCGCGACCCCGAGCGCCACGCCCTGCTCTACCGGGCGCTGTGGCGCATCACGCACGGGGAGCGCGCCCTGCTGGACGACGCGACGGACGCGCTCGTGCTGCGGCTGGAGGGGCTGCAGCGCGCCGTGGCCCGCGACGCGCACAAGATGCACGCCTTCGTCCGCTTCCGCGCGGCGGCGACGCCCGAGGGCGACGCCCACCACATCGCCTGGTACGAGCCCGAGCACCTGATCCTGGAGGCCGAGGCGCCCTTCTTCGTCCGCCGCTTCGCCCAGCTGCGCTGGAGCATCCTGACGCCCGACGGCAGCGCCCACTGGGACCGGCAGGAGCTGCGCTTCGGCCCGCCGGGCGAGCGCGGCCAGATGCCCCCCGCCGATGCCGGAGAGGAGCTGTGGCGGGCCTACTACGCCAGCATCTTCAACCCGGCGCGCCTCAAGCCCGCCGCGATGCGCCAGAACATGCCGAAGAAGTTCTGGCGCAACCTGCCGGAGGCGCAGGACATCCCGCGCCTCGTGCAGGAGGCGCCGGCCCGCGTCGAGGCCATGGTGGCCCGCGGCTTCTCGGAGCCCGCGCCGGTGCGGCAGTCCCGCATGTATCTGATGCCCCGGCATCTGACGTCCGGGCCGCGCGTTGAGGAGACCATGCCCGACGACCTCTTCACCCGCAGCGACGACCCCGCGGACGCGCTGGCGGCGCTGCGCGCGGAGCTGGAAGGGGATGCGTATCGCGACACCAACCTCGTCTTCGGCGAGGGGCGCCCCGGCTCGGCGCTGATGTTCGTGGGCGAGCAGCCCGGCGACGAGGAGGACCGGCAGAAGCGCCCCTTCGTCGGCCCCGCGGGCAAGCTGTTCAACCGCGCCCTCGAGGAGGTCGGCATCCCGCGGGAGGAGGCGTACGTCACCAACGCGGTCAAGCGGTTCCGCTACCAGATGCAGGGCGGGCGGCGCATCCACCAGACGCCGGATGCCGGCGATATCAAGCACTACCGGCCGTTCCTGCTGCGCGAGGTCGGGCTGGTGAAGCCGCGCCTGCTCGTCACGCTGGGGGCGACGGCGCTCAAGGCGCTGACCGGCAAGCCGCTCGCGGTGACGAAGGTGCGGGGC
Source organism: Acetobacteraceae bacterium (assembly GCA_019750475.1). Taxonomy (GTDB): domain Bacteria; phylum Pseudomonadota; class Alphaproteobacteria; order Acetobacterales; family Acetobacteraceae; genus Roseococcus. Next base: position 11,383 of record JAIEOO010000117.1, read on the forward strand.
GAGGTGATGGAGGGACCGGACGGGCGGCCGCTCTTCCCGACGGTCCACCCCTCCTACCTGCTGCGCCTGCCGGACGAGGACAGCAAGCGCCGCGAATGGGGCCGGTTCCTCGAGGACCTGAAGCGCGTCCACCGCGAGGTGATGTAGCGGCTCCTTATGCCAGCGTGATCTGCGTGTAGTCCTGGAACCAGTTGCGGGCCTGGACGAAGCCGCGCACCCGCGGCGAGAGGCCGCGCGGGTTGAGGTCGTGCACCACGTAGAGCCCGGCCGCCTCCTCGACCAGGAGGTTGTGCAGCCGCCCCATCTCCCGGTCCTGCGCCGCGGTGTCGAATTGCTGGCGCACGACGCGCAGCTGCGCGTCCACGGCCGGCGAGTTGTAGTAGCCCCAGTTCACGCCGCGCGGGTTCACCAGGCCGCTGTCGTAGATGATCCAGCCCGTCGTCGGATCGAGCGAGGGGATCGCGATGTTGAGCGCGTGGGCGCCGCGGTTCGCCTGGTCGCGCGCGCCGGCCCGCATCAGGTTCAGCGCGGTGACGAAGTCCACCGGCTGGAAGGTGACGTCGAAGAAGGCCTCGCGCAGGTTGGCCTGGATCGCCTCGCTCATCGGCTGGGGCGTCATCTGCCCGCCACCCGAGACCGGCATGATCACGTTCACCGCCGCGCGGCGCTGCGGGCCGTAGCCCGCCGCCTGCATCAGCCGCCGCGCCTCCGGCAGGTCGTAGCGGAGGCGGAAGCCCGGCTCGCCGAACCAGGGATGATCCGGCGTCACCTTGCCGCGCGCCGCCTGGGCGGATCCCGCCAGCATCGAAACCATGCCGTCGCGGTCCACGGCGAGGTTGGCCGCCTGCCGGACGCGCAGGTCATGGAAGGGCGAGCCTTCCTGCACGTTGAGGCGCCAGGCCCAGATATGCGGGTAGGGGTTCTGCACGATCTGGAAGCGCGCGGCGCGCAGGCTGGGGATGGCGTCGGGCGTCAGCGTCTCGGCGATGTCGATCTGGTTGGCGCGCAGCGCCGCCACGCGCGCCGCGTGGTCGGGAATGGGCAGCAGCGCCGTGCGCGCGGCCTTGGGGATGCGCCGCTCGTCCCAGTAGTCGCGGTTCGCCTCGAGCTCGGCGCGCTGCCGCGGCACGAGGTTCGTCAGGCGATAGGGGCCGGTGCCGGCGGGCTGCGTCAGGAAGCGCGACCAGTCGCCGCCCAGCTCCCGCCAGCGCGAGGGCGAGGCGAAGAACAGGAAGGAGAGCTGGTACGGGAACATCCCGTCCACCTCCGTCGTGCGGATGGCGATGGTGAGGTCGTCCACCTTCTCGATCCCCTCGTAGGAGGAGAGGCGGGTGCGGACGAGGCCGGCGCGCGGCCCGTCGAACTGGGGCGCGCGGGTGTTGAAGATGCTGTCGAAGTTCCAGATCGCGGCGTCGGCGTCGAAGGGCGTGCCGTCGTGGAAGCGCACGTTCCGCCGCAGCGTGATGACCCAGCGCCGCCGGTCCGCCGCGTCGGCGCGCCAGGCGGTGGCGAGGCCCGGCACGAGCCCCGAGGGCGCGTCGGCCCGCGACAGGTCCCAGTTGATAAGCGCGTCGTAAACCAGGTAGCCGCCGAAGCGCAGCCCTTCGAACCCCGCCTCCGGCCCGCCCCACATGCGGGGGATGTCGTTCAGCGACATGCCGATGCGCAGCGGCTGGGCCTGCTGTGCCTCCGCGACGGAAGCGCCCAGCGCGGAGACGAGCGCAGGCGCGGCGAGAAGGGCACGGCGGGGCAGGGACATGCGGACCTCGGAGCGGCGAATGACGGCGCCGTCATGCGCGGCCGGCACCCGGGCTCGCAACGGCCGCGAACGGGGTGTCGGGCCGCGCCCGCCGCCCCGCTGCCGCATCGCGCGGCAAAGCCCGC
>JAIEOO010000351.1 GCA_019750475.1 Acetobacteraceae bacterium
AGGGCGACCGCGGAGGCCACATGATCCGCCGCGTGCTCGATGGGCTGTATCTCGCCGGCGCGGCTGTTGCGGCTCTGTCCTTGTTCGGCATCTTCGCCGCGATGATGGCGCAGGTGTTCCTGCGGCAGGCCAACATGCAGTTCCCGGGGGCCGAGGATCTCGTCGCTTACATGTGCGTGGCGAGTGCGTTCTTCGCCCTGGCCTGGACCTTCAAGCGCGGCGAGTTGATCCGCGTCGGCTTGTTCATCGACAAGCTGCCGGCGGGTTTGCGCCGTTGGGTCGAGGTGGGGGTGCTGGCGCTGGCGACGGTGATCGTCGCGACCATCGTCTGGTGGACCTACCAGGATGTGCTGTTCTCCCATGAGATCGAGGAGGTGGCGCAGGGTGTCGTCGCCTTCCCGCTCTGGATCCCGAAGATCGCCATGCCCGCGGGTTCGACGCTGCTGCTGATCGCGGTGGTGGAGGAGCTGGTCCGGGTGCTGATGGGCCTGAAGCCCTCCTATGTCGCGGCCGCGGAGGAGCGGGCGGCGCGCGGCGATTTCTCGGCGGAGGTCTGACGGGATGGGCCTGCTCGAAACCGCGCTGCTGCTGCTGGTGCTGCTGTGCCTGTTGCTTGGCAGCGGCTTGTGGATTGCGCTCTCGCTCGCCGGGGCGGGCTGGGTGGCGATGAGCCTCGTGCATCCGCAGCCCGGCACCTTCCTGGCGAGCGCGTATTGGGAAAGCACGGGGAGCTGGACGCTCGCCGCCTTGCCCATGTTCGTGTGGATGGGCGAGATCCTGTTCCGCACCCGGCTGTCGGAGGAGCTGTTCAACGGTCTGGCGCCGTGGGTGCGGCGCGTGCCCGGGCGGCTGCTGCACGTGAACATCCTCGCCTGCGGCATCTTCGGCAGCGTCAGCGGTTCTTCCGCCGCGACCTGCGCGACCGTGAGCAAGATCGCCCTGCCGGAGCTGAACCGCCGCGGCTATGACGAGCGCGTGGCGATCGGCAGCCTGGCGACGGCGGGGACGCTCGGCATCCTCATTCCGCCCTCGATCATCATGGTGGTCTACGCGGTCGCGGCCGAGGTCTCGATCGTGCGGGTGTTCATCGCGGGGCTGATCCCGGGGATGATCGTGATGGGGCTGTTCAGCCTCTACATCATCGTCTGGGCGATCCTGAATCCGGCGAAGCAGCCCCCGCCGGGCGAGCGCCTGACCTTCGGTCAGAAGCTCCGGCAATCCGCGCAGCTCATTCCGTGCGCGCTGCTGATCGTCGGCGTGATCGGAACGATGTTCGTGGGCTGGGCGACGGCGACGGAGGCGGCCGCGTTCGGCGTGCTGGGCAGCCTGATCCTGGCGGCGGTGACGGGCAGCCTGACCTGGCGCAGCTTCATCGAGAGCCTGTCGGGCGCGACGCGGCTGTCCTGCATGATCCTGTTCATCCTCGCGGGCGCGGCCTTTCTGACGAAGGCGATGGCGCTGACGGGCATCCCGGCCGCGCTGGCGCAGGCGGTGGCGGCGGCCGACCTCGGGCCCTACGCGATCATCGCCATCCTGACCGTGGTCTATCTGATCCTGGGGACGGCGCTCGATGGCGTCTCCATGATCGTGCTGACGACCTCGGTCGTGGTGCCGATGGTGCAGCATGCCGGTTTCGACCTGGTGTGGTTCGGCATCTTCATCATCCTGCTGGTCGAGATCGCGGAGATCAGCCCACCCCTCGGGTTCAACCTGTTCGTGATGCAGACCATGACGGGGAAGGAGCAGACCGAGGTCGCGATGGCGTCCTTGCCCTTCTTCGCGATGCTGGTGGTGACGGTGGTGCTGATCACGGTGTTCCCCGCGATCGTGACCTGGCTGCCGGATGTGCTGCTGAACCGGTAGGGTAGCCCGGCAGGCCGTCGCGCAGGGCGACCAGCGCCCGCTTCAGCGGGACCACGTCCTCATGGATGGCGGCCCAGAGCATTCCATCCTGGATATGCTGCTCCTCGTGGCGCAGCACGTTCCCGAGGCCGGCGATCTTTCGCCAGGGGATGTGCGGATGCCGGGCCTTCAGGTCTGCCGGGATGCGGCGGCTTGCCCCTGACACGATCTCGAACCCGCGCTCGGTGGCGCGCTTGCGGAGCCAATCCTGGCTGTCGGCGGAGAGGTCGAGGCCTTCGACCGTGCCCGCAATGCCGGCGATGGCGTCGAGCATGTCCCGCACCCGAAGGCGCGCCGAGCGTCGCTCCTTCGCCACGTCGGAACACTTGCAGGGCTGCTGCTTCGACGCGATGGCGGATCATCGGGTGAAGGCTGCCCCGGGTCATCAGCTCCACTTTCGCGCCGAGGGCGTGCTCGATCAGGTCGGATACGTCCATCAGGGCGAACAGGCCGAACCTCTCCGGCTCGGCCTGATCCATGAAGGGGTCCACGTCGGAACCTTCATGCGCCTCGCCGCGCGCCACCGATCCGAACAGGTGGAGCGACGCCGGCCGCGCGAAGCTCGGCCTCGCGCGCGGAGTTTGGCCAGCACGGTCTCACGATCGGGGACCATGCCGGAATTCCGGGGGGACCGGGCTCAGTCCTGCCACTTCACGTTCATGAAGGGCGCCGGGATCAGCAGCTTGCTTTCCTGGCTGACGATGAGCGGGCGGACCTTCTTGAGGTAGTCCAGCCAGCCCTGGTCCTTGAACAGCGCGGCGCGGCGCTCGGCCCGTTCGGCCAGGGATTCGTAGGCCCACATGTGGATCACCTGGTTCAGCGGCCCGAACTCGGTCGTGTAGTAGCCGACCATGCGCCCCAGGATGCGCTTCTGGATGGGCATGCCCTCGGCCGCGTAGGCGGCGACATAGGCCGCGGACTGGCCGGGCTGGGTGGTGTAGATCCGTTCCTCGACGATCATGCGGGCATCTCTCTCCGGATGGCGCGCGAGCTGCGCGTCCCGCCACGGTGAAGCCGGGCGCCCGAACCGTCCACCCCAGCCACGGCCGGGGGCCGGGCAGATGCCGAAGGAAGGGGCGCCTCCCCGCATTCGGTCGCGCCGGTACCTGAAGCGCCCAGCATCAAGGGCCCGCCGAGGTGCCCCGAAGTGGCTCTGCCACGAGGGCAGCGCCACCTGCGAAGGCAAGCACAGCGACATGGAAGGCTGGGACCGACCGCACTCGCCTTCGCTCCTGCGGTTGGGGATCACTTCGTCACGAAGGCCTTCTCGACGACGTAGGTGCCGGGCTCGGCGTTGTTGCCCTCGACGAAGCCGCGGGCCTCGAGCAGCGCCTTGCAGTCGGCGTTCATCGCCTCGCTGCCGCAGATCATCACGCGGTCATGCGCGGGGTCGAGCGGCGCGACGCCGGCCTGGCGCTCGGCCTCACCCGTCTCGAGGCGGGTGGTGATGCGCCCCTGCACCGGGAAGGGTTCGCGCGTCACGGCGGGCAGGTAGATCAGCTTCTCCGCCACCATCTCGCCGAGCAATTCGTGGTTGGGAAGCTCCTGCGTGATGTAGTCCCGGTAGGCGAGCTCGGCGACCTCGCGCACGGTGTGGGCGACGATCACGCGCTCGTAGCGGTCATAGATCTCGGGGTCGCGCATCAGGGACATGAAGGGCGCGAGGCCGGTGCCGGTGGCCAGCAGCCACAGGTTCCGCCCGGGCAGCAGGTTTTCCGGCACCAGGGTGCCGACGGGCTTCTGTCCGATCAGCACGGGCTCCCCGACCTTGATGTGCTGCAGCCGGGAGGTGAGGGGGCCGTTCGGCACCTTGATCGAGAGGAACTCCAGGTGCTCCTCCCAGGCAGGGGACACCATGGAGTAGGCGCGCACCAGCGGCTTGCCGTCCACGACGAGGCCGATCATCGCGAACTGGCCGGAGGTGAAGCGCAACGCCGGGTTGCGCGTGCACTTGAAGGAGAAGAGCCGCTCGGTCCAGTGATGAACCCAGGTGACCTCTTCCAGGTGGTAGCCCTTGGGGGCGGTCGTGATGGTGTCGAAGGGGGGCGGCGCTTCAGCGGTGCTGCTCATCTCGGGTCCGGACGGGAAGGGCGGAAGGCGGCTGCTATGGGACCCCCGGGGTCCCGAGTCCAGCTTTACGGACACAAGGCTGGCCCCACCTTGCGCGGACGCAAGCCCGGGGGTGAGCATGAGGCCCATGCCCGACCTCACCCAGCCCGCCGATCCTGACACCACCCCCCCCGTCGGCCCCCGCGTGGACACGACGCCGCGCCCGCTGCCCGCCCGCGTGCCGCACAAGGGCCGCAGCGTGGATCTGGAGCCGCTGCACATCCGCCACACGCCCGACCTCTGGCGCGCCTGCCAGAGCGACGGCACGGGCGAGAGCTGGGCCTATCTCGGCTACGGGCCCTTCGCGGACGAGGCCGCGCTGCGCGGCTTCCTGGGCGGCTTCGCCACCACCCATGACCCGATGGCCTGGGCCGTGCGGCCGCACCGGACGGGGACGGCGGATGGCTGGCTGACGCTGATGGAGATCCACCCCGCGCACGCGCATATCGAGATCGGGAACATCTGGTTCAGCCCGCGCATGCAGCGCACGCGCGCGGCGACCGAGGCGATGTTCCTGCTGATGCGCCACGCCATGGACGACCTGGGCTACCGGCGGCTGACCTGGAAGTGCAACGCGCTGAACGCCCCCTCCCGCCGCGCGGCCGAGCGCCTCGGCTTCACCTTCGAGGGCACGCTGCGCGCCCTGCTGGTGGTGAAGGGCCGGCAGCGGGACACCGCCTGGTTCTCCATGCTGGAGGAGGAATGGCCGGCGCGGCGGGCGGCGATCGAGGCGTGGCTCGAAGACGGGAACTGGGACGCGCAGGGGCGGCCGAAGGCCTCGCTGGCCCGATAACGGGCGTGACACGCCACCGTCATCGCTTCGCAACGATGCGCGTCTAGGTGCTCGGCGCCCCAACGGGACACGGGAGATTCCAAGATGCGCCGCCTCCTCCTCGCCACCGCGGCCGCGGTCGGCTTCGTGCTGCCCGCCGCCGCCGACACGCGCTTCGAGGCCGTGCTGGTGGGCCACGCGATCCTGCCGGCCGCCACGCTGGTGCAGCCGCCGGCGGACGCGCCCGAGTATTTCCGCCTGTCCGGCCGCTTCACCGGGACCGGAAACGTCCGGAACGAGCGCGCGGGCAGCGTGCCGGCGACCAGCCTGCCCGGCTATGGCCCGCGCCTGACCGGCCTGAGCCTGCCCTTCAACGGCCAGCCGGTGCAGGGCTTCTCCGGCATCAAGCCGGTGGGCGACGGCAGCTACTGGGTGACGGGGGACAACGGCTTCGGCAACCGCCGCAACAGCCCCGACGCGCTGCTGATGATCCATCGCATCCGCCCGGACTGGGCCAGCGGCAACGTGGCGGTGGAGCGGACCGTGTTCCTCTCCGACCCCAACCGCGTCACCGCCTTCCCGGTCCAGAACGAGGCGACGCCCAACCGCTATCTCACGGGTGCGGATTTCGACCTCGAGAGCATCCAGCCCCTGCCGGATGGCAGCTTCCTCATCGGCGAGGAGTTCGGCCCCTACATCCTGCACTTCGACGCCGAAGGGCGGCTGCTGCGCGTGGTCGAGACCACGATGGATGGCGAGGTGCTGCGCACGCCCGACCATCACGCGCTCCAGGTGCAGGCCAATCCGACGGCCGGCACGGGCCACCGCGTCCGCCGCTCGGGCGGCTACGAGGGCATGGCGCTCACGCCCGACGGCCGGACGGCCTGGGCGATGATGGAGCAGCCGCTCTTCGCCCCGAACAGCAACAACCCCGAGGGCCAGTTCCTGCGCGTGCTGGAGCTCGACGTGGCGCGCATGGCCTGGACCGGCCGCACCGTGCGCTACCGGCTCGAGCCCGGCGCGACCGCCATCGGCGATTTCAACTTCATCGACGAGCGCCGGGCGCTGGTGATCGAGCGCGACAACGGGGAAGGCGATGCCGGCCGCGCCTGCGCCCAGGGCGTGGAGAGCACTCCCGCCGCCCCGTGCTTCGCCATGCCGGCGCGGCTGAAGCGCATCAGCCTGGTGGATTTCGGCGCGGTGGACGGCGAGGGCTTCGTCCGGAAGATCGGCCACATCGACCTGATGGCGATCCGCGACCCCGAGAACCGCGCCCGCCAGCGCGGCGACCGGGCGGAGGGGGCGCCGGCCGACGTCTTCTCCTTCCCGTTCTTCACCATCGAGAACGTCGCGATGGTGGACGCCGACCACATCATCGTCGGCAACGACAACAACCTGCCCTTCAGCGCCGGCCGTCACCTGTCCCGCGCCGACGACAACGAGCTGATCCTCCTGCGCGTCCCGGAGTTCCTGCGCGCCCGCTGAGCATCGGTCCCGGGCGGCGGGAATGTATGCCCCGCCGCCGGACGTCTTGCCCAATGGCGGGGCTTGCGTAGCATTCCCGCCGGATCGGGATGCGGAACACGGAAACGATGCTGGACGATCAAGTGGGGGCGTTCGTCCCGGGGCCGCGGGTGGAGATGGCGCCGACCGGCAGCGGCGGCCTCGACGGCCTCACCTTCGCGGTGAAGGACCTCTACGACATCGCGGGCGTGGTCACGACCTACGGCAACCCGGACTGGGCCCGCACGCACGGCCCGGCCGCCGCGACCGCCCCTGCCGTCCTGGCCCTGCTGGAGGCCGGTGGGCGGCTCCTCGGCAAGACCAAGACGGTGGAGCTGGCCTACGGGCTGACGGGCGAGAATGTCTGGCACGGCACGCCGCTCAACCCCGCCGCGCCCGACCGCTTCCCCGGCGGATCCTCCTGCGGCTCGGCGGCGGCGGCCGCCGAGGGGCTGGTGGACTTCGCCATGGGGTCGGACACGGGCGGCTCGGTCCGGATCCCGGCCAGCTATTGCGGCACCTTCGGCTTCCGCCCGAGCTGGGGCGCCATCAGCCTGGCCGGCTGCTGCCCCCTCGGGCCGAGCTTCGACACGCCGGGCTGGTTCGCCGGCCGCGCCTCGGTGCTGCGCCGCGTGGGCGAGGCGCTGCTGCCGCTCGACATCATGCCGGGCGGCGACGACCTCGGCCCGCTGATGAAGGCGCAGAGCGCCTGGATCAACGCCGACCCCGCCGTGGCCCTCGCCCTCCAGCCCGCCTTCGACGCGGCGGAGCGCGTGATCTCCCGCGCGGTGAACATCCACGTCGTGCCGGAGATCCTGGCCGAGACCTACGAGCATTTCCGCTGTGTCCAGGCGCAGGAAGCCTGGGCGACGCTGGGCGGCTGGATCGAGCGGACGAACCCGCAATTCGGCCCCGGCGTGAAGGAGCGCTTTGCCGCCGCCAAGGCCATGGACCCGGCCAAGGCCGCCGCCGGCCGCGCCTTCCGCCGCGGCTTTCAGGCGCGGCTGCGCGCCCTGCTCGCCGGCGGGGGGATCATGATCTACCCGACCTCCCCCATGACGGCGCCGCTGCTCACCGCCTCGATGGAGGAGCAGAACCTGGTGCGCGAACGCACCATGGGCGTCACCGCCTATGCCGGCCTCGCGGGCCTGCCGGAGGTGACGCTGCCGGCGGCCCGGGTGGAGGGCGCGCCGGTCGGCCTCTCCCTCGTCGGCGCGCCGGGGCGGGACCGCGCCCTGCTGCGCGTCGCGGAGCGTCTGGCGGCCGAGCTCGGTCTGCCCGTATAGGCTCCGGCATGGAGATCCGCGACGCCACGACGGCCGACCTGCCGGCCATCACCGCCATCTACGCGCACCATGTCCTCACCGGCACCGGCACCTTCGAGGAGGACCCGCCCGACCAGGCCGAGATGGCCGCGCGCTTCGCCAAGGTGCGGGATGCGGGCCATGCCTGGCTCGTCGCGGAATCCGAAGGCGTGATCCTCGGCTATGGCTATTACAGCGACTTCCGCACCCGCAGCGCCTACCGCTTCACCGCGGAGGACAGCGTCTATGTCCGCGAGGACGTGCGCGGGATGGGCGTCGGCCGGGCGCTCGTCCAGGAGCTGGTGACGCGCGCCCAGAAGGCCGGGATCCGGCAGATGCTGGCGATCATCGGCGATTCCGAGAATGCGGGCTCCATCGGGCTGCACGCGGCGCTGGGCTTCCGCCAGGCGGGCGTGATGCGCGCGGTGGGGTGGAAGTTCGGCCGCTGGCTCGACGTGGTGACGATGCAGCGGGCGCTGGGCGAGGGCGAGAAGACCCTGCCGGAGTGACAGGGGCGCCGAGTCCGCGCTCGACAACCCGCCCCAGCCGCGCCACCTCTCCGCCCCATGCCCCCCTTCGACGTGATCATCCTCGGCGCCGGCGCCGCCGGGATGCTGTGCGCGGTTCGCGCCGGGCAGCGCGGCCGCCGCGTCCTCCTGCTCGACCACGCCGAGGAGCCCGGCAAGAAGATCCTCATCAGCGGCGGCGGGCGCTGCAACTTCACCAACCTCGATTGCCGGCCCGAACGCTTCCTCTCCGCCAACCCGCATTTCGCCCGCTCGGCCCTCGCCCGCTACACCCAGCACGACTTCATCGACCTCGTGCGCAGGCACCGCATCGCCTTCCACGAGAAGACGCTCGGTCAGTTCTTCTGCGACGGCTCGGCGCGGCAGATCGTCGCCATGCTGCGCGCCGAGTGCGACGCGGCGGGCGTCGAACTCCGCCTCGGCCACCGCGTCACGGAGGTGACCCGCGCCGGGCGGTTCGGCGTCGCCACCAGCCACGGCAGCTTCGAAGCCGAAAGCCTCGTCCTCGCGACGGGGGGCCTCTCCATCCCGAAGATGGGCGCGACCGGCCTCTCCCACGACATCGCCCGGCGCTTCGGCCTCCCGCTCGTGGCCCCGCGGCCGGGCCTGGTGCCGCTCACCTTCGCGGACCAGGCGCTGGAGCTGATGCGGCCGCTCGCCGGCGTCGCCCTCGACAGCGTCGCCCGCGCCGGCAAGGCTGCCTTCCGCGAGGCGATGCTGTTCACCCATCGCGGCCTCTCCGGCCCCGCGATCCTCCAGGCCTCCTCCTACTGGCGCGAAGGCGGCCCCCTCACGCTCGACCTGCTGCCGGAGAAGGACGCCGCCGCCCTGCTGCTCGGCGCGAAGCGGGCGCGGCCCAAGGCCGAAGCCCGCACGGCGCTCGCCGAATGGCTGCCCGCGCGCCTGGCCCAGGCCCTCGCGGCCACCGAGCTGCCGCCCAGGCCGATGGGCGACATCGCCGATGCGGAGCTGCGGCGGGTGGCCGCGCTTCTCAAGGGGTGGACGCTGACGCCCTCCGGCACCGAGGGCTACGCCAAGGCGGAGGTCACGCTGGGCGGCGTGGACACCCGCGCCCTGTCCTCGCAGACGATGATGGCCCGCGAAGTCCCCGGCCTCTTCGTCGTGGGCGAGGCGGTGGACGTGACCGGCTGGCTCGGCGGCTACAATTTCCAGTGGGCATGGTCGAGCGGCTGGGCCGCGGGGGAGGCGGCGTAACGCCCGCGCCGCTCAGGCGGCGCCTTCCCGGAAGCTGTCCAGCACCGTGAGCGACCCGTCGCGGCGGACGAGGTGCCAGAACACCCAGCCATTGCAAGACGGCGCCTGCTGCACCGCCGCGCCCACCGCGTGGATCGAGCCGCGGGCGGTGCCGCAGCTCAGCGTGCCGTCGGCGTTCACCGTGGCGGACCAGCGGCGGTGCCGGTCCGTCACCTCGCTGCCGGCCGGGATCAGGCCGCGTTCGACGAGGGATCCGAAGGGCACGCGCGGCGCCTCCCGCTTGGAGGGTGCGGGCTGGACCGCCGCTTCCGGCAGGGCCTCGGTCGCCGCGATCCGGGCCAGGGCGGCCTCCGCGTAGGCGGCTTCGCGCTCGATGCCGATGAAGCGCCGCCCGAGGCGCTTGGCGACGGCCGCCGTGGTGCCGGAGCCCAGGAAGGGGTCCAGCACCACGTCGCCCTCCGTGGTGGAGGCGAGGAGGATGCGGTGGATCAGCGCCTCGGGCTTCTGGGTGGGGTGCAGCTTGTTGCCCTTGGCGTCGCGCAGCCGCTCATTCCCGGTGCACAGCGGGAAGTACCAGTCGCTGCGCATCTGCACGTCGTCGTTCAGCGCCTTCATCGAGGCGTAGTTGAATCGGTAGCGGCTCTTCTGCTCGCGCGCGGCCCAGATCAGCGTCTCGTGGGCGTTGGTGAAGCGCCGGCCGCGGAAGTTCGGCATCGGGTTCGCCTTGCGCCAGACGATGTCGTTGAGGATCCAGAAGCCCTGGTCCTGCAGGATCGTGCCGAGGCGGAAGATGTTGTGGTAGCTGCCGATCAGCCACAGCGTCCCGTCGCGGCGCAGCACCCGGCGGCACTCGCTGATCCAGGCGCGGCTGAAAGCGTCATAGGCGGCGAAGTCGGCGAAGCGGTCCCACTCGTCGTCCACTGCGTCCACGAGCGAGTTGTCCGGTCGGTGCAGCGCCCCGCTGAGCTGGAGGTTGTAAGGCGGGTCGGCGAAGACGCAGTGGACCGAGGCCGGCGGAAGGTTCCGCAGCACCTCCAGGCAATCCCCCAGGATCACCTCGTCCAGCGGCAGGTCGAGCGAAGCCCCCAACTTTCCCTCACGAATCCAGCACCCTTCATGGACGCCGCGAGTCGCGCGCGTCAATCGGCATCGCGGCTGGGCCGCGTGGGTGATGGCCGGCTGGGCCGCGTGGGTGATGGCCGGCTGGGCCGCGTGGGTGCTGCGCGGCGGGCCGCGCGGGCGGATGTCGGCTGGACAGGTCGAAGCGCCGGTGCAGACTGCCGGGAACCGCCGCGCGAGGCACGACGCGGCGATCGGAGGATGCATCCATGCCGGGGTCCACCCGCCGCGCCCTGATGGGCGCGCTGGCCGCCATGCCCGTCGCCACGCGCGCCTGGGCGCAGGCCGCCGATTTCCCCAGCCGCCCCCTGCGCCTGACGCTGGGCTTCCCGCCGGGCAGCGCCGCCGACGTGGCCGCGCGGCTGGTGGCGCCCGGCCTGTCCGCCCAACTCGGCCAGCCGGTCGTGGTGGAGAACCGGCCTGGCGCCGGCAGCTCCATCGCGGCGGAGGTCGCGGCGCGCGCCGCCCCCGATGGCTATTCCCTCTTCCTCGGCTCGGTCGCCAACACGATCAACGCCAGCCTGCAGCGGGACCTCTCCTTCGACTTCGCGCGCGACTTCGCCCCGGTGGCCCCGCTGGTGACAGCGCCCAACATCCTCGTCGTCCATCCCTCCGTCCCGGCCGCGAGCGTCGCGCAGCTCATCGCCCTGGGGCGGGAGCGGCCGGGGACGCTGTTCTTCGCCTCCTCCGGCGTCGGCACCGCGCCGCATCTGTCGGGGGAGCTGCTGAACCTCGTGGCCGGCACGCGGATGACCCATGTGCCCTATCCGGGCAGCGGCCAGGCGGTGACCGACCTTCTGGCCGGGCGCGTCGGCGTCATGTTCTCCCCGGCCTCGACCGTGCTGCCGCATATCGCCGCCGGGCGGCTGCGGGCGCTGGCCTCCACGGGCGCCGCGCGCACCGCCGCCGCGCCCGAATTGCCGACGATGATCGAGGCCGGCCTCGCGGGCTTCGAGAGCGCGGTCTGGTTCGGCCTCCTGGTCCCCGCCGCGACGCCGCGCCCGGTGGTGGACCGGCTGGCCGGTGCGGCCCAGGCCGCCCTCGCGCAGGCGGAGCTGCGCGCCGCCCTGACCGGCCAGGGCTTCGACCTGATGGAGGGCGGCCCGGACGCGCTGGCCCGCCACATCGCCGAGGAGACGGCGAAATGGGCGCGCGTCGTGGACGCCTCGGGCGCGCGGAACTGAACAGGAGCGACAGGATTGGCGAAGCTCAAACTGGCGGAATGCCGCCGCTTCATCCGCGCGGTGATCGAGAAGGCGGAGGAGATGCAGGTCCCCGTCTCGATCGCCATCGTGGGGCCCGAGGGGCACCTCATCGCGCTCGAGCGCATGGACGGCGCCGGCTGGATCACGCCGGAGACGAGCTGGGCCAAGGCCTTCACCATGGCCGCCTTCCGCTCGATGAGCCCGCGCTTCCAGGACGGCCTCGTCACCCAGCAATGGCTGCGCGAGCGCAACCCGCAGCTCGCGGTCAACGCCGCCGTGTTCACCGGCGGCAAGGTGTTCATCTCCGGCGGCGCCGCGCCGGTCTTCAAGGGCAACGAGATGGTCGGGTGCTACGGCATCTCGGGCGGCACGTCGGATCAGGACGAGGTGATGGGCAAGCATGCGCGGGAGAAGCTGGGCTGGCGCCACCTGCCGGAGCGCGACGACACGCCGCAGGAGGTGAAGGACCACATCAACGCGATCTACGAGAAGGTGGGCCTGGGGCAGCGCAAGCTCTGAGGCCAGGACCCGGACGCCCCCCGACGTCCGGGATGATCGCGCCGGCCGGATCGCGCGGGCCGGCCGGGGGCGAACTAGGCCCTGCGCCGCCCGAAGGCGAAGAGGCCGGCGATGCCCAGGCCCAGGATCCCGAGCGAGGCCGGGACCGGGACGGCGGTCGGCGGGTCGGGGTCCGTGATCGTGCCGCCCGAGGCGCCGAGGATCACGGCCAGCCCGCGGAGGCTGTCCTCGCGCGCCAGCACCGGGACCACGCCCGTGTTGGTGAACTGCGCGTGATACGGCCCCGAGCTGAGATCGGCGTTGGTCAGGCCGGGGAAGGCGGCATTGCCCGCCGCCGTCAGCGCGAGCCCCTGGTCCTGGAAAGTGCTGATCACGATTCCAGGGATCAGGCTGGTGAGGAAGCCGAGCGAGTTCGCCTGCGTGAACAGGCCACCGCCGGTGCCCAGGAAGTTGTTGATGGTCGTGGCGTTCGCCGTGACGACCGCTTCCTCGGCGTCGCTGATGCCGCCCGAGACGTTGCCGCCCGAATCCATCATGATGATGCCGGCCGAGCTGATGCCGGAGGCGAAGAAGTTCGTGATGTCGGTGACGCCGTTCACGAAGGTCGAGGTCCAGCCGAGACCCGCCAGCGCCGAGAGGCCGAAGGCCGACGACGCCGCATCGCCGGCGAAGCTGCCGGGATTGGTGCCGAGGAACACGACCGACTTGTTCCCGTTCGTCACGCCGGGGGCGATGTTCTCCAGCGCGCGCTGCATGAAGAACCAGCCGTCCTGGTTCACCCCGCCGCTGACGCTGCCGTGATCGTCGGCATCCGTGCCGGCGATGATGTAGGGCCCGGCCATGGCTGGGCCAGCCCAGGACATGGCGGCGAGGACGGCGGCGACGAGGGAGGTCCGTAAGGTTTTCTGCATGTCGCAAATCTCCTGACCGGAGCGGGAGCGCTCCGGCCCAAACGTTGCGCAGCCGGGCTTTCCTGCGCAACAAGATGTTGCAGTCAAGATATAGTAACAGCCACGTATCCTCGACGAAATTTAAATATAGACTTCGCCTTGACAAGAGAAGCTATGTCCTCGCCACGGCGGCGGCTTCGGCCTGACTGTCGTCAGGCCGAAG
>JAIEOO010000121.1 GCA_019750475.1 Acetobacteraceae bacterium
CTCGAGCACGAGGGTCGCGGCGGTCACGCCGCCGGCCCGCGCGGCGCCGTGCAGCAGGCGCCGGCGGGTGGGGGTCACGGGCGCCGGATCACCGCGCGGCCATGGCGGCGGAGGAGAGCTCCGGCAGGAGGGCCGCAGCCAGCGAATCGGCGAGGCAGGCATAGCCCCGGTCGTTCATGTGCAGCCCGTCCGGCGCCGTCAGGCGCTCCGGCGCGTGGCCCGCGCGCTGCCAGGACAGCATCGCCCCGGCGCGGGAGAAGAGCGACACGCCGGGCAGCTCGGCGAGTTCGGCGAGGATGGCGTCGAACCGCTCATGGCCCGGCGCGGCGAGCAGGCGCGGGGCGCGCTGGTTGTCCATCAGCACGACCGGGATGCCCGCCTGGCGCAGCCGCTCCAGCCCGGCGCGCATCACGGCGCGGAAGCTGTCGGGGTCCCGGCCGCGCAGCACCTCGTTCCCGCCCGCCTGCCAGACGACGAGGGCCGGGCGGTGCGAGAGCACGTCGCGGTCGAGCCGGGCCAGCATCTCCTCCGAGGTCTCGCCGCTGCGGCCGGCATTGACGACGCGGAGCGGCCGTCCCGGCAGGGCGCGGCGGAGCTTGGTCTCGAGCAGGGCGGGATAGGTCAGGGCCGGGTTGCTCGCCCCCGCCCCTTCGGTCGAGGAGGAGCCGAGCGCCACGACCGTCAGCGGGCCGGCTCCGGGCAGCGGCGCCTCGACCAGCGGGCCGGCCGGGCGGAACACGGGGCACTCGGCGCGCGCCAGGCCCGGCATGGCGAGCGCAAGACACGCGATGAGGAAGGCGGCACGGCGCATGGTTGCGTTATCGTGCCAGAGCGACAGGGAAAGGGCCAGCATGGCGAGCGCGACGCGCGACCTCCGGGCGGATGTGTGCCGCGGCCTCGCGCTGTGGATGATCATGGTCAACCACATGCCGGGGAACCTCCTGGGCGCCGTCACGCTCAAGAACTTCGCCTTCGCCGACGCGACCGAGGCCTTCGTCTTCCTCGCCGGCTATGCCGGGGCCTTCGCCTATGCCGGCCAGGCCGACCGGCAGGGCTTCGCCTTCGCCGCCGCCGCGCTGCTGCGCCGCATCGGCGTGCTCTACGTCGCGCACATCTTCCTGCTGGTGCTGTTCACCGCGCAGGTGGGGCTGTCGGCCGCGACGCTCGACCGCGCCTTCTACCTCGACGAGCTGGCGCTCGATCCCTTCGCGCAGGACCCTTACCGCACGCTGATCGAGGCGCTGCTGCTGCGCTTCCAGCCGCACTTCCTCGACATCCTGCCGCTCTACATCGTGCTGCTCGGGCTGCTGATCCCGGCGCTGCTGCTGCGTGACCGGGGCTGGTGGCTGCTCGGGCTGTCGGCCGCGCTCTGGGCCTGGGCGCGATGGTTCGGCGTGAACCTGCCGCGCATCAACGCCGAGGGGTGGTTCTTCAACCCGCTCGGATGGCAGCTGCTCTTCATCTGCGGCTTCCTGACCGGCCAGGCGGTGCGCGGCCGGCCGGGAACCCGCCTGCCGCCGCGCTCGCGGCTGCTGACCGTGCTCGCGGTCCTCGTCGTGTTCTCGGGCTTCGCCTGGATGCAGGCCTGGGAGCGCCTGCCCGGCTGGGAGATGGCGGTGCCCGAGGCCTGGGCGGGGCTGGTCGTCCACGTGGACAAGACGGCGCTGCACCCGGCGCGGCTCGCCTCGCTCCTCGCCCTCGCCTACCTGATCGGGCACCACGTCCCGCGGGACTGGCCGGCGCTGGACGGCCCCTGGCTCGCTCCCTTCCTGCGCATGGGGCAGCACTCGCTGCCCGTGTTCTGCGCCGGCATCCTGATCTCCTTCCTCGGGCGGCTCATGCTCGAAGTGTCGGACGGGTGGGTGTCGCAGCTCTACGTCAACCTGACCTGCTTCGGGCTGCTGGTCGCCGTGGCGCAGGTCGCGCACTGGTACCGGGCGCAGGAACGCGGGGGGCGGCCCGCTGCCTTGCCCGCACGGGTGGAGGTCCGGTAATGTCCGTGCCAATGCCAAGCCTCCGCCTCCTGGCGGCGGCGCTCCTCGCCGCCGGCCTCTTCGGCGGCTCCCCGGCCGGAGCGACGCCGTGCGACACGCCGGGCGACCTGATGACGGGGGCCGCGCGCCCCCTGCCCCAGGCCGCCCGCGCGCTCGCGACCGGCACGCTCCACATCCTGGCGATCGGCTCCGCCTCGGTGGCGGGCGGCGGCGGCACGCCCGAGGCGTCCTGGCCGCAGCGCATGCAGGCCGCGCTCGCCGCGCGCTACCCGAACCGCCAGATCGAGGTGACGGTGCGCGGCGGCCGGGGCGTGACCGTGGCCGAGCATCTGGCGCTGCTCCAGGCCCCCTACCCGGGCGTCGCCCTCGTCGTCTGGCAGGCGGGCACGGTCGAGGCGGCCCGCGGCCTCGACCCCGACGAGATGAGCGAGGCGCTGATCGCCGGCCTCGACCGCATCCGCCGCAGCGGCGCCGACGCGGTCATCGTGGACCAGCAGTTCAGCCGCTTCCTGCGCGCCAACGCCAATATCGAGCCCTACCGGGAGAAGCTGCGCATGGCGGCCATCGCGGCGGGCGCGCCGCTGTTCCGCCGCTACGAGCTGATGCAGCACTGGACCGAGACGGGGGCGGTGGATGTCGAGCGCACGC
Source organism: Acetobacteraceae bacterium (assembly GCA_019750475.1). Taxonomy (GTDB): domain Bacteria; phylum Pseudomonadota; class Alphaproteobacteria; order Acetobacterales; family Acetobacteraceae; genus Roseococcus. Next base: position 2,643 of record JAIEOO010000121.1, read on the forward strand.
CGCGGGCCGAGCGCCAGGCCGCGGTGGACCGGCTGAACGACTGCATCGGCCAGGGCCTCGCGCAGCTCATCGCCCAGGGCATGGCGGAGGCGCGGCGGAACGGCGGAACCGTGCCGCGCTGACGCGCGATCCCGTCCCACGCGGGATCGCGCTTCCGCCGCGTCCTGGAGGACGATTCACCGCTCCGGCGATCCTGCCTTCGCGGGCCGGGATCTAGACGGCGCCAGCCGCCGCGCCGCGCGCGAAGGAGCGGAGGCGCGTCGCGATGACGTCCGCCACCCCCTCCACCGCCGCGTGGCGCGGGAAGCGCGACCGCCAAGCGATGCGCACCACACGCCCCGCCCGGGCGGCGAGCGGCCGCAGCACGAGGCCCGCATCCCGCGCGGCGCCGGCGGCGAGCCCGGGGATCAGCGTCGTGCCGTAGCCGGCGGCCACCATGTTGAGCAGCGTCGGCAGGCTCGAGGCGCGGAGCGTCCCGCCGAGCGCCCCGCTGCGGCCGCAGGCGGCCAGCGCCTGGTCGCGCAGGCAATGCCCATCCGCCAGCACCAGCATGTCGGCCGCCAGCTCCTCCTCCGCCACCACGTCCCGCGCGGCGAGCGCGTGATCGGGCGAGAGGGCGGCGAGGAAGGGCTCGGCGAAGAGCTCGCGGCTCGTCAGGTCGGGACCGTCCACCTCGGTGGCGAGCAGCGCCGCATCCAGGCTGTGGTCGCGCAGCCGCTCCAGCAGGGCGGAGGTCTGCTCCTCCCAGGGCTCGATCTCGAGGGCGGGCAGCGCCGCCCGCAGCGGCGCGTAGACCAGCGGCAGCAGATAGGGCGCGAGCGTCGGGATGATGCCGAGGCGGAAGCGCCCGGCGAGCGGATCGCGCAGGCTGCGGGCCATCGCCAGCAAGGCATCGGCCTCGGCGACGGCGGCGCGCGCGTGGCCAATGAGGCGCGCGCAGGCGGTGGTCGGCGCGACCGCCTTGCTCGTGCGCTCGAACAGGGTGACGCCCAGCGTCTCCTCGAGCTTGCGGAGCTGGATGGAGAGGGTGGGCTGGCTCACGCCGCAGGCTTCCGCGGCGCGGCCGAAATGCCCGTGCTCGGCCACGGCGAGCAGGTAGCGCAGGTCACGCAGGTTCATCCCCGCAAGGTGCCCCGGCCGTCGCCCGGCGTCCATAGATCATGTCTATTGATCGGCTTGAATCAAATGGCTTCTCCTGATCGTTGGACGACGGCTAGGCTCCCGCCGCGCAAGCACAGGAAAGACACGCCGCGTCCGACGACGCGACACCGGGAGGAGCGGGAGATGGTCGCGGGGCCGCGGCAGGCGCCTGACCGCATCTCGCACCGCCGGCCCGTGACGAGTTCGATGGGAGAAAAGCCATGGATGGTTTGACGAAGACGACCGGCAAATGCCCGGTGATGCACGGTGCCCCGAAGCACGCCAGCGTCGGCGGGCGCTCCAACCGGGATTGGTGGCCGAACCAGCTCAACCTCAGGATCCTCCACCAGCACTCCGCCAAGTCGAACCCCATGGGCGAGGGCTTCGATTACGCGGAAGCCTTCGGCAAGCTCGACCTCGCGGCGGTGAAGCGCGACATCATCGCGCTGATGACCGTCTCCCAGCCCTGGTGGCCGGCGGATTACGGGCATTACGGTCCCTTCTTCATCCGCATGGCGTGGCACGCGGCGGGCACCTACCGCACGGGCGACGGCCGCGGCGGCGCGGGCAACGGCGCGCATCGCTTCGCGCCCGAGAATTCCTGGCCCGACAACGGCAACCTCGACAAGGCGCGCCGCCTGCTCTGGCCGGTGAAGCAGAAATACGGGAACAGCCTCTCCTGGGCCGACCTCTTCGTGCTGACGGGCAACTGCGCGATCGAGAGCATGGGCTTGAAGCCGTTCGGGTTCGGCGGCGGCCGCGTGGACATCTGGGAGCCCGAGGAGGACATCTACTGGGGCGCCGAGGACACCTGGCTCGGTGACGTGCGCTACACCGGCGACCGCGTGCTCGAAGACCCGCTCGCCGCCGTGCAGATGGGCCTCATCTACGTCAACCCGCAGGGGCCGAACGGCAACCCGGACCCGCTCGCCTCGGGCCGCGACATCCGCGAGACCTTCGCGCGCATGGCGATGAACGACGAGGAGACCGTCGCCCTCGTCGCCGGCGGCCACACCTTCGGCAAGTGCCACGGCGCCGGTGATGCGTCGCTCGTCGGGCCGGAGCCCGAGGCCGCGCCGCTCGCCATGCAGGGCCTCGGCTGGGCCAATGCCTTCGGCACCGGCAAGGGCGCCGACACGATCACCAGCGGCATCGAGGGCGCCTGGACGCCCACGCCCACGAAGTGGGACAACGCCTACTTCGACATGCTGTTCGGCTATGAATGGGCCCTGACGAAGAGCCCGGCCGGCGCCTGGCAGTGGATCCCGACCGATCCCGCGGCCGCGACGCTGGTGCCCGACGCGCATGATCCGACGAAGCGCCACGCGCCGATCATGACGACGGCCGACATGGCGATGCGGATGGACCCGATCTACGGGCCCATCTCGAAGCGGTTCCACGAGAACCCGGACCAGTTCGCCGACGCCTTCGCCCGCGCCTGGTTCAAGCTCACGCACCGCGACATGGGGCCGAAGATCCGCTACCTCGGCCCCGACGTGCCGGCCGAGGACCTGATCTGGCAGGACCCCGTGCCGCCGGTCACCCACGAGCTGGTGGACGCGGCCGACATCGCGGCGCTGAAGGCGAAGATCCTCGCCACCGGCCTGACGATCCCGCAGCTCGTCGCGACGGCCTGGGCCTCCGCTTCGACCTTCCGCGGCTCGGACAAGCGGGGTGGGGCCAATGGCGCGCGCATCCGCCTGGCGCCGCAGAAGGACTGGGCGGTGAACGAGCCCGCGCAGCTCGCCGCGGTGCTGGCCAAGCTCGGCGAGGTGCAGGCCGCGTTCAACACGGGCCGGACGGATGGCAAGCAGGTCTCGCTCGCCGACCTCATCGTGCTCGGCGGCTGCGCGGCGGTGGAGGCGGCGGCGAAGGCGGCGGGCCACGCCGTCGAGGTGCCCTTCACCCCGGGCCGCACCGACGCGACCGAGGCGCAGACCGACGCGGCCTCCTTCGCGCCGCTCGAGCCCAAGGCCGACGGGTTCCGCAACCACCTCGCCACGCACTACACCGTGACGGCCGAGGAGCTGCTGGTGGACCGCGCGCAGCTGCTCACCTTGACCGCACCGGAGATGACGGTGCTGGTCGGCGGGCTGCGCGTGCTCGGCGCCAACAGCGCCGGCTCGACGCACGGCGTCTTCACGAGCCGCGTCGGCACGCTGACGAACGACTTCTTCGTCAACCTGCTCGACATGGGGACGGAGTGGCACGCGGCGACGCCGGCCGAGGCCACCTTCGAGGGACGCGACCGCGCGACCGGCGCCGTGAAGTGGACCGGCACGCGCGTGGATCTCGTCTTCGGGTCGAACTCGCAGCTCCGCGCCCTGTCGGAGGTCTACGCGCAGTCGGACAATGCCGGGAAGTTCGTGAAGGACTTCGTGGCGGCCTGGACGAAGGTCATGAACCTCGACCGGTTCGACGTGAAGTGACGCGGGGCCGCGGCCCCGCGTGAGCATCCGGGCGGAGGCGGCTTCGGCCGCCTCCGCTTCTTTTCACCCGAAGCGCGAGGTGCCGTCGCGCGCGACCTCGTGAACGAGGTCGATCTCCCAGGAGAGATACTCGCGCATCGCGTCCTCGATGCCCGAGTTGCGGTCATAGGGCCGCAGGTACCAGTCGGCGCAGGCTTCGTCCGGCGGGTTCTGCCGGTCCTTCGCCAGCGGCAGCCCGGCGCGCGCCCAGGCGGCGCCGCCACCCGCGAGCACGCGCGTCCCCGGCCCGATCTCGGCCGCCGCGAGGCGGCAGAGGCGCTCATCCGGCCCCGCGACGACCCAGGGCCCCTCGCCCAGGGCGCCGAGGCGCCCGCGGATGCCCCAGACCGCGCCCGGGATATGCCCGTCGCGGAAATCGATGGAGCGCGACAGCTCCACCACCCGCGCCTGGCCTGCGGTGAGCAGCGCGGCCAGTTCCTCCGCCGAGATCGCTTCCGGCGTCACGGCGTCCGCCTCCGGCATCTCACCCCGCCAGGGCCCGGTTTCCAGCGGCCCGTCGGCGAGGCCTTCGACGCAAAACACCTCCCACTGGCCCATCTGGCGCAGCCAGGAGCCCGACATGCGCGCCCGCACGCCGTCATCGTCGGAGAGCAGGATGCGCGCGCCGCGCACCGCGACCCACTGGTCCGTCGCCTGGACGAGCTGCCCGCCCGGGGCGTGGCGGAAGCCCGGGATGTGGCCGGCCGCGTATTCCTCCGCCGCGCGGACATCGAGGGCGTAGGTGGTGCGCCCCGCCTCCGCCAGCATGCGCTCGGCCTCGGCGCGGGAGACGCTGCCGACGCCGCTGCGCTCGGCGAAGGCGCGGGCGCGTTCGAGGGCCAGCGCCGCCGATTTCGGCCCGCCGGCCGGGTAGGTCGCGGTCTCGCCGCGCGCGGCGGTGAAGCCCGCGAGCTCCCATCCCATCGTGCCGTTGCGCAGCGCGATGACGCGGTTGGGCACGCCCGCCTGCCGCAGGCTCTCCGCCCCCATGATGGAGCGCGTGCGGCCGGCGCAGTTCACGACGATGGTGGTGTTCGGGTCGGGCACCAGGTCGCCGATGCGATAGGCCAGCTCGCCGCCCGGCACGCAGATTCCGCCCGGGATGCTCATCTTCCGGAACTCGTCCATCGGCCGGCTGTCGAGGATGACATGCGGCTGGCCGGAGCGGATCAGCGCGTCGAGCTCGGGCGGGTCCAGGCTCTCGGTGCCGTAGTGGTGCTCCACCCACTCGCCGAAGGCCTTGGAGGGCACGTGCACGCCCGAGAAGGCGACGAAGCCCGCGGCCACCCAGGCCGGCGTCCCGCCCGCCAGCACCGCGACGTCCGTGTAGCCGGCCGAGAGCAGCCATGCGGCGAGTTGCGCGGCGTGTCCCTCGCCGCCATCCACGCAGATGACGGGCACGTCGCGGCGCGGCAGCAGGGCACGGGCGCGCCATTCCTTCTTGGAGAGCGGCACGGGCGCCGCCCAGAAGATGTGGGAGCGCCCGAACTCCCCCTCCTCCCGCGCGTCGAGCAGCGCGACCTCGCGCCCCGAGAGCAGGGCCGCCCGCGCCTCCGCGGGCGACACTTCCCGCGCCCTGTCGGGCGACGCTTCCCGCGCCCTGCCGGGCGACACCTCACCTATCACGGTCATGCGGCGCCGCTCAGCCCTGGGCCGACTGCGTCGGCTTCATGAAGTTCTTGTTGTAGTAGCTGACATGCCCCGTCTGGTCGTCGAAGGCGCGGCGGCCATCGAGCTTCTCGAGCGCCAGGCCGTACATGTGCAGGTGGCGCGTCGGCACCGCGCCCGTCGTGTGGATGGAGTGGATGTCCTCCGGCATGAGGCAAATCCCCCGCCCCGGCTCCACCATGATCTCCTCCCGCACGCGCATCTCGCAGCGCTCGGGGTCGGAGCCGTCATCCACGCGGTCGTAGACCTTGTTCAGCTCCTGCCCGTCCACGGCGACGACGACGGCCCAGGTGGTGTGGTCGTGCGGCTTGGTGCTGTTCCCGGGGTTCAGCGCGTTGAGGTAGAGCGCGAAGCGCCCGTCCTCGTCCATCTGCATGAGGTAGCGGTTGCTGCCCTTCTCCCCGTTGGGCGGCGGCGGGAACTCGGCCGAGGGGAAGAGGTGCTCCTGCGCGGCGAGGTTCAGCAGCTCCGCCCGCATGGCGTCGAGGGCGGGGCGCGTCACGCCCTGGCTGCGCTCGATGCCGCGGATGCGCTCGATGGTGGCGGCGACCGCCGCGGCGCGGGCCGACTTCACATCCATCTGGTTCATGGGGCTTTCCTCCTCAGCTGGGCGCGAAGCCTACTCCCGCTTGCCGGGCGGCGGAACAGGGCGCAGATGCCGCGCGCATGACAGCGCCGCCAGACATCTTCGACCGCCGCCTCGTCGCGCTCCGCCGGGAGCGCGCCGCCACGCGCGTCCGCGAGGTCGAGGCGATCCTCGCCCCGGCGGCGGAGCTGCTGCTCGACCGGCTGGACGACACGACGCGGCGCTTCTCCCGCGCGCTCGATCTCGGCGGGCGGGGCGTGGTGGCGCCGCGGCTGCGGGCGCGGGGCATTCCCTTCGTGGTCTCGATGGACCTCGCGCCCCGCATGGCGGCGGGCGCGGGCGGGCTGCCGGTCGCGGGCGATGAGGAATGGCTGCCCTTCGGCGAGGGCGCCTTCGATCTCATCGTGGCCTCGCTCTCGCTCCATTGGGTCAATGACCTGCCGGGGGCGCTGATCCAGCTTCGCCGGTCGCTCGCGCCCGACGGGCTGTTCCTGGCCTCGCTGCCCGGCTTCGGCACGTTGCAGGGGCTGCGCGAGTCCCTGGCCGCGGCCGAGTCCGAGACGCGGGGCGGCGTCTCCCCCCGGATCTCCCCCTTCCCCGAGCTGCGGGACCTGGCCGGGCTGCTGCAGCGCGCGGGCTTCGCCCTGCCGGTCGCCGACCAGGACCGGCTGCCTCTCGCCTATCGCAGCCCCATGGGCCTCGTCGCCGACCTCCGCGCGGCGGGCGAGGGCAACGCCATCCGCGCGCGGGACCTGGCGACGCCGCCCCGGGCCCTCTTCCCGCGCGCCTTCGCGGCCATGCCCCTCGCCTTCGATCTGCCGGTGCTGGTGATGACCGGCTGGGCCCCGCATGAGAGCCAGCAGAAGCCCGCCCGTCCGGGCAGCGCCGACGCCCGCCTGGCCGACGCGCTCGGCACGCGGGAGGTCAGGCTGCCGCGCCACCCCCCCTGAGGAGGCCCAGCGCCTCCAGGAAGAGCCGCGCCGTCGGCACGACCTGCCCCGCGCGGGCCTCCAGGAAGGCGGGCAGCCCGGCCTCGGGCACCGCCGCCAGCTCCGGATACTCGGCCGAGGCCGCGGCCGCCGCGCGGGACCGGACCTCGGCGAAGGGCAGCGGCGTCTCCATCACGAAGCCCAGGTCATGCACCCGGCTGCCCGGATGGACGACGACGCAGAAGGGGGTGCAGGACGTGACCTCCTCCCGGGCGAGCCCCACCTCTTCGCGCAGCTCGGCGCGGATCATGCCCTCGACATCGAGCAGCCCGTCCCGCAGCGCGCCCGCATCCACGCTGCCCGCGGGCGGCATCTGCCACAGCCCGGCCTCGTAGGTGGCCCCGGCCTGCCGCCGGCCGAACAGGATGCCGTCGGCCATGCGCAGCACCCCGCACACCGCGAGCGGCCGGATGTCGAGGGCGGCGGCGAGCGCGGGCTCGGCATAGGCGGCGACGGCCAGGCGATAGGGCACGGCGCGGGCCAGCAGGCGGTCCGGCGCCAGCTCCGTCACGGAGAACACCGTGCCGTCGAACAGCCGCCCGCCGGCCCGGGCCTGCGCCGCCGCCCAGCAGCGTTCCACCGCCTCGGCATGCGCGGGCGGCACCTCGGCCGGCCGGGGATCGGCGCGCGCGCGAAGCGCCGGCGTGACGGGAAAGGCGGCGTGGCGATCCGGCACTGGCGCTCTGGCACTCCTGGGTCCCGCCTGGTGCAACCATGTCCCGCTTCACGGGTCCAGCGTTGCGGGTTGAACGGCCGGCCCTGCGGGCGCATTTTGCCGTGACTTCCGACATGACCAGGGGCAGAACCCGCCGAATGGAACACCAGGCCGGCGAATCGCGCCGCATCACGCTTCACGCGCCCGAGGATTTCGAGGGGATGCGCGCGGCCGGCCGCCTCGCGGCCGCATGCCTCGACATGATCGGCGCCCATGTCCGACCCGGCATCACCACCGGCGCGCTCGACCGGCTGTGCCACGATTTCCTGCTCGATCACGGCGCGACCCCCGCGACGCTCGGCTATCGCGGCTACACCAAATCCTCCTGCATCTCGGTCAACCACGTCGTCTGCCACGGCATCCCCGGCGACCGCGTGCTGGCCGAGGGCGACATCCTGAACATCGACGTCACCGCCATCCTCGATGGCTGGCACGGCGACACCAGCCGCATGTACGTGGCCGGCGAACCCTCGACCAAGGCGCGCCTGCTGATGGACGTGACGCATGAGGCGATGATGCGCGGCATCGCCGCGGCGAAGCCCGGCAACACCTTCGGCGACATCGGCCACGCCATCCAGATCTACGTCGAGAAGCATCGCTTCTCGGTCGTGCGGGATTTCTGCGGCCACGGCATCGGCCGCAAGTTCCACGAGCCGCCCAACGTCCTGCATTTCGGCCGCGCCGGCGAAGGCCCCCGCCTCGCGCCCGGCATGTTCTTCACGATCGAGCCGATGGTGAATGCCGGCCGGCCCGAGGTGAAGGTGCTGGACGATGGCTGGACCGCCGTGACGCGGGACCGCAGCCTCTCGGCGCAGTTCGAGCACATGGTGGGCATCACCGCGACGGGCTGCGAGATCTTCACCCTCTCGCCCGCCGGGCTGCACAAGCCGCCCTACCAGGCGGCGCCGAACGGGGCCGGCTGAGCGTGGCGCGGGGGGCGGCGCGGCGCGCGGCCGGCTTCTCCGACGCCGCGGGCGCCCTGCTGCCGCTCATCGAGACGCCATCGGCCACGCCCGCCGGCGCCGCGCCGGTCGCCGGCGCCGAGGGCCACCGCGCGCGGATGCGGACCAGGCTGCTTCAGGCCGGGCCCGCCGCGCTGCTCGATCACGAGCTGCTGGAGATGGTCCTCTTCCTGGCGCTGCCCCGGCGGGACACCAAGCCGATCGCCAGGGCGCTGCTCGCCCGCTTCGGCGACTTCCCCGGCGCCGTCAGCGCCCCCGCGCAGGAGCTGCGGGAGGTGGAGGGGCTGGGCGAGGCCGGGGTAGCGGCGATCAAGACCGTGCAGGCCGCGGCGCTCCGCCTCTCCGTCGCCGGCGCCGGCCGGCGGGACCTGACGCAGCTCAGCAACTGGCCGGCGCTGCTCGACTACCTCCACGCCGCCATGGCGCGGGAGCGGGAGGAGCAGTTCCGCGTCCTCTTCCTCGACACGCGCAACCGCCTGCTGGCCGACGAGGTTCAGGCCCGCGGCACCGTCAACCACACGCCGGTCTATCCGCGCGAGGTGGTGAAGCGCGCCCTCGAACTGCGAGCCACGGCCCTGATCCTCGTGCACAACCACCCCTCCGGCGACCCCACCCCGTCGCGCGCCGACATCGAGATGACGCGCGAGGTGAAGCAGGCGGCCGACGCCCTCGGCATCGCGCTGCACGACCACGTCATCATGGGTCTCGGCCGGCATCTCTCCTTCCGGGCGGAGGGGCTGCTGTGAGGCGCGCCGTCGCGGTCCTGCTGCTCGCGGCCCTGCCCGCCGCCGCGCAGCCGCTGCCGACCCGCAAGCCCGAGCCCCTGCCCTACAACCCCTTCGCCGCGGCCCAGCCGGGCGCGGGACAACCGGGCGTCGGCCAGCCGGGCGCGGCGCGCGATCCCGGCGCGACCCTTCCGCGCGGGGGCATCTCGTCGGGCACGGCCTTCGCGATCGGGCCGCGGCTCGTGCTCACCAACGCGCATGTCATCCGGGGCTGCCGCGACATCCGCCTCCGCACGAGCGGCGGCGCGGAGTTCCCGGCGTCCCGCCGCGCCGAGGATCCGGAGCGCGACCTCGCCTTGCTGGTGGCCGAGGGCGATCCCGGCCCGGCCCTCGCCTTCCGCCGCGGGCCACCGCTGCGGCGCGGCGAGGGCGTCGTGACCTATGGCTTCCCGCTCGCCGGCCTCCTGTCCTCGGGCCCCACCCTCACGACGGGGGAGGTTTCGGCGCTGTCCGGGCTGCGGGACAACCCGGCCCAGATCCAGATCAGCGCGCCCGTGCAGCCGGGGAATTCGGGCGGGCCGCTGCTCGACCGCTCGGGCCTCGTCGCCGGGATCGTCACCTCCAAGCTGAACGCGCAGCGGGTGGCCCAGGTGACGGGCGACATCCCCCAGAACGTGAACTTCGCGATCAAGGGCGAGCAGGCCCTCGCCTTCCTGCGGGAGAACGGCGTCACGCCCCGCCTGGGCGACGCCGGCCCGGTGCGGGACGCGGCGGCGGTCGGCGAGGCGGCGCATGATTCCACTCTGCTGCTGCGCTGCCAGCGGTAGAGCGAGATCCGCGACGGCGGCACCGCCGGAGCGGTGAATCGGTCTCGCACGACCGGCGGAGGCGTGACCCCGGGGACGGGATCACGCTTGAGCGCGCGACCCGCGACGGCGGCAGCGCCCGGGCGGTGAATCGGTCTCCCACGAGCGGCGGCGGCGTGGTCCCGGATGGGCGGGCTCCCGCGGCCGGCACCGGCCGCGCTCCCGCTCCTTGCCTTGCCGCGACGAAACGCGGCTAACTCGCGGGTGATGGCTCCTCCCGCCCCCGAGATCGCAGCCGCCCTGCGCCGACTGCCGGGGTTCGGCGACCTCGAAGCGGAGGATCTCGCCTCGCTGACCGAGGGGGCCTCGCCGCTCCGCGCCGCGCCGGGCCAGACCCTGATGCGCCGCGGCGATCCCGGCGGGAACCTGATGGTGCTGCTCGAGGGCCGGCTGCGGGTCTCGACCGTCTCGGCCGAGGGGCGCCCGCTCGCCTTCCGCCTGGTCGAGCCGGTCGAGTGCGTGGGCGAGATCGGCTGCCTCGACGGGCAGCCGCGCACGGCCGATGTCGCCGTCCTCGCGCCCTCGCGGCTGCTCGTGCTGCCGCGCGGCGCGT
>JAIEOO010000346.1 GCA_019750475.1 Acetobacteraceae bacterium
ACGCGCCGGCGGTTGATGCCCCAGGGCACCTCGTGCTCGTTCTTGCAGGCGGTGACGCAGGCGTTGCACTCGATGCAGCGCTCGGCGTCGCAGAGGAACTTCATGCGGGCCATTGCTGGTTCTCCTTATGCCGCACGGATCTGGCAGAGCGTGACCTTCGTCTCCTGCATGAAGGTCACCGGGTCGTAGCCGTAGGTCGTCACCGCGTTGACGGATTCGCCGAGCACGATCGGGTCCGTCCCCTGCGGGTACTTCCGGCGCTGGTCCTCGCCCTGGAACCAGCCGGCGAAGTGGAAGGGCATGAACGCCACGCCGCGGCCCACGCGCTCCGTCACCAGCGCCTTCACCCGGGCGCGGCTGCCGCTCTCGGGACCGGTCACCCAGACCCACTGGCCGTCGCGGATGTTCCGCGCGGCGGCGTCGGCCGGGTTGATCTCGACGAACATGTCCTGCTGCAGCTCGGCGAGCCACTTGTTAGAGCGCGTCTCCTCGCCGCCGCCCTCGTACTCGACCAGTCGGCCGGAGGTGAGGACGATCGGGAAGTCGCGCGCGACCTCGTTGCTGCGGGCCTGCACGCTCTGGCCGAGATGCGGGACGCGGAAGCCGCGGCGGTCGGGCAGCGTCGGGTACTGCGCGATCAGGTCCGTGCGCGGCGTGTAGATCGGCTCGCGGTGGACCGGCACCGGGTCCGGCAGGTTCCAGGCCACGGCGCGCGCCTTGGCGTTGCCGAAGGGCGAGCAGCCATGCTCGAGCGCGACGCGGATGATGCCGCCCGAGAGGTCGGTCATCCAGGACACGCGGTCCTCGTTGCCCTCGCCCACGCGGGCGATCGTCGCCTTCTCCTCGGCCGTCAACTCGTCGTACCAGCCGAGGCGCTTCAGCACCGCCACCGTGAACTCGGGGTAGCCGTCCTGGATGTCCGAGCCCTTCGAGAAGGAGCCCTCGGCCAGCAGCGTCTGCCCGTTGCGCTCCACGCCGAAGCGCGCGCGGAAGGTGCCGCCGCCCTCCTTCACGTGGAGGTTCGTGTTGTAGAGGATGTGGCTGCCCGGATGGCGCATCTCCGGCGTGCCCCAGCACGGCCAGGGCAGGCCGTAGTAGTCGCCGCGGATGGAGGCCGGCGCCGTCGGCAGGGCGCGCAGCGTCTTCAGGTCGAACTGGTCCTGATGCTGCATGTGCAGCTTCAGCCGCTCGGCGCTGATGCCCGAATAGCCCGAGCCCCAGGCGCCGCGGTTGATCTCGGCCAGGATGCTCTCGGCCACCGGGGCACCGTTCCGCACCTCGATGTTCTTGAACATCGGCTCGCGGAAGCGGACCGGCATGTTGCGGCGCTGCGCCGCGGCGTCCAGCGCCTCGGCCAGGTGATGGATCGCGCGGTAGTCCGTGCGGCTCTCGAAGATGGGATCCACCACCTTGTGGCCCCACTGCACCGACCGGTTGGACGAGGTGCGGGAGCCGTCGCACTCGAACTGCGTCGCGATCGGCAGGAGGTAGGTGTTCTCGCGCCGGTTGGCGAGCACGGCGAAGGTCGTCGGGTGCGGGTCGGCGACGACCAGCAGCTCCAGCGCCTCGAGGCCCTTCACCGCCTCGGGCATGCGGGTCACGGTGTTGCCGCCGTGGCCGAAGACGATCATGCCCTTGAGGTTGTCGCGCTGCTGCACCTGGTCGCGCGGCAGCGTGACGGCGTCGAAGTAGCGCGTCGTCGGGATGCCCGGCGTATTCATCATCTGCGGCGTGTCGAAGCGGCCGCGGAGCTCCTCGAAGGGAACCTCCCAGACGCGGCCCCAGTGGCGCCAAGCGTTCTCGTCGATGCCGTAGTAGGCCGGCAGCGTCGCGACATCGAGGCCGAAGTCGGATGCGCCCTGCACGTTGCAGTGGCCGCGGAAGATGTTCGCGCCGTTGCCCTCGCCGCCGACATTGCCCGTCGCGAGCAGGAGGATCGAGAAGGCGCGGACATTGGCCGTGCCGACCGTCTTCTGCGTGGCGCCCATGCACCAGATCAGCGTCGCGGGCTTCTGCGTGGCGAACATCTGCGCGACGCGGCGCAGCTGCTCACCGGGAACGCCGGTGACGCGCTCGACCTCCTGCGGGGTCCACTTCGCGACCTCGGCGCGGACTTCCTCCATGCCGTGGACGCGGGTCCGGATGAACTCCTTGTCCTCCCAGCCGTTCTGGAAGATGTGCCAGAGCATGCCCCAGATGATGGGGATGTCGGTGCCCGGGCGGATGCGGACGTACTCGTTCGCGTGGGCCGCCGTGCGGGTGAAGCGCGGATCGATGACGATCAGGTTCGCGCGGTTCTGCTCCTTGCCGGCGAGCACGTGCTGGAGCGAGACCGGGTGCGCCTCCGCAGGGTTCCCGCCCATGATGATCATGGTCTTGGAATTGCGGATGTCGTTGTAGGAGTTGGTCTGGGCGCCGTAGCCCCAGGTGTTCGCCACGCCGGCGACCGTCGTCGAGTGGCAGATGCGCGCCTGGTGGTCCACGTTGTTCGTGCCCCAGAGGGCCGCGAACTTGCGGTACAGGTAGGCGCCCTCGTTCGAGAACTTGGCGCTGCCGAGCCAGAAGATGGAATCGGCGCCCGAGCGCTGCCGGATCTGCATCATCCGGTCGGCGATCTCGTTCATCGCCACGTCCCAGGACAGGCGCTGCCACTGGCCGTTGACGAGCTTCATCGGAAACTTCAGGCGGCGGTCGCCGTGGACCAGCTCGCGCACCGAGGCGCCCTTGGCGCAGTGCGTGCCGCGGTTGATCGGCGACTCCCAGGACGGCTCCTGGCCGACCCACACGCCGTTCTGCACCTCGGCCGTGACCGTGCAGCCGACCGAGCAGTGGGTGCAGATGTTCTTGATCCGCTGGACCGGCTGCTCATGGTTGACGACGCCGGTGGCGGCGCCGGCGGCGGTCGCCATGCGGGGCGTGAGGCCCGCGAGGGCGGCGACGCCCACGCCGGCGAGGCCGGCGTTCTTCAGGAAGGAGCGGCGGTCGAGCCCGCCGGAGGACAGGCCCTGATAGGCCGAGGCGAGGCGCTGCTTGGCGGCCCGCCCGTCGGTGCGCTTGATGAGCATCTCTCGTCGTTCCTCCGCTCTCAGACTTCGTAGCGGTTGGTGCGGTAGAAGGCCTGCACATGGGCCGAATTGGCCTGGTAGCGGGCCGCGGTGCGCTGCTGCGCGTTCTCCTTGCGCGCGTCGCGCGAGGGCACGCTGTCGGCGCGCTGCGCGAGCGCCGGGGTCGCCGCCGCGGCAGCGGCCGCGCCCCCGAGGCCCAGCGTCTTCAGGAAGCCGCGGCGCTTCGCCACCGCGTCGTTGGTCTGGTCAGCCATTCGGCGTCTCCCTTCTTCCCTCGAGATCCATCAGCCCGGCAGCTCGGCCGCGGCCAGTTCGACATCCATCAGCGCGAGGCCGAGGCCACCGACGGCGCGGAAGAAATCCGCCGCTTCGGCCACGCGCAGATCCGCGTAGAATCGGTTCGCCCAGGGGCGGATGTGGCGGCCGAAGAAGGCGTCCGCCTCCTCGGGCCCCGGCCCCATCTCGCCGCGCAGCAGCCCCGCCATCACCTCGTGCAGGAAGGCGACGTGATCCTCCGGCTCGGGCACGCCCTCGGCCCGCGCGATGCCGAGCCGGCGCAGGTCGCCGCGCAGCTCCGCCAGCGGGCGTTCGTGCAGGAAGCCGGTCAGGTAGTAGGATGCGTAGGGCAGCAGCTCGCCGCGGCCGACGCCGATGAAGAGGTCGAAAAACTCGCGGTCCACCCGCGCGGCATCGGTGCGGGCGGCGGCCTCGGCCAGCGCGGCGATGGCCCGGCCGACCGGCGTCTCGTCGCCCGGAAGGCCGCGCAGCCGCGCGAGCAGCGCGTCGTCGGCCGGGGCGGAGAGCAAGGCGCCCAGCAGCGCGTGCAGGTTGGCGCGCCCGTCGCGCAGCGGATCGCTCGCCAGCACGCGGGCCGGCGCCGCGGCCGGCCAGAGATCGGGGCGGAGCAGCTGGCGGGAGACGCCGCTCAGCGCCTCCACCTCCGGCACGCGCTCGGCCGGGATGCCGTTCTGCTTCCACAGGAACACGGTGCGGCGCGCGATTCCGACGGCGGCCTGGAACGCCTCGATGCCGCCGAGCGCGGCAATGGCCGCATCCACCCCGTTCGGGTGGTGCGCGGTGCCCCCCGGCTCAGGGGTGGCTGGAGCATGACTGGGCATATCTGCCTTCAAGTCCCGGCGTTTCGTCCCATGCTTTGTGCAGGAAAGTTGCACCCGTCAATGTCGAGCGGTGCACCGCACCATGTTCCGGCCACGAGACGGTGCAGGAATACTGCGCTTTTGTTGCATCACGGAAAGCTGCAATCCTTGGATGGTTGCGGAAATTTCATCTACAGAAGCACTCAGGACGGCAAGGCGCCGCCATGGCGGCGCCGCGGTTCCGGCACGGGCTCCGGCGCCGGAACGTATGACATGGCGTGCATCTGGAGCCCGGTCTCAGGGTCCTCCGGCGGGCGCGCCTCCTCCGCGACCGCGACGGGCGGCACCATGGCCGGCGGCTCGGGGTCCGGGGTCTCGCGCGGCTCCGGCGCCGCCTCGGCCGGGGTGGCCTCCTCGGCGGGCTCGGGCGGCGCGCCCACCGCCTGGGCGATGAGCTTCTTCAGCTGCTCGCCCACCACGCCAAGATCGGCGCTGAAGCCGGCAGGCAGCCCGCCCGGCGTGTTGAAGTCCCACCCGTAGTCGAGCGGCGAGCGGTAGTCGCGGATCGCCGCGTCCAGCACCCAGGCCTTGCGCAGCGCCGCGGTCTTCAGCCAGCCCGGCACGCCCGGCTTGAGGAAGGCGGAGAAGTCGCTCTCCGCCGTCAGGCTCTCGACCGGCGGCAGGGAGGAGATGTCGAACGCCTCCTCCTCCGCCGCCGCCTCGGGCGCGGCCGCGACGGGCTCCGGCGGCTGTTCCGCGACGGGCGCGGGTCGGGGCGCCTCGGCCGCCGGCGGCTCCGCGGGACGCGTCGCGTCCTCGGGCAGTTCGGCGCCCTTCTCGGCCGCCTGCTTCCGTCGGGACCAGCGCGAGAAGAACCCCTCGCTCATCCCGGCGCGTCCCCGCGCGGGCGACGCCCCAGGGCTTCCGTGTCGGCGCGGTCGCGCTTGCGCTTGTGGAACTGACGCTCGACGTGGTGCGCGGCCACGAAGGCCGTCAGCAGCGCGGCGAGGCCGGGCGGCAGGGGCAGCGCCTCCAGCGTGTCGTGCGGGTTCTCCGCCAGGATCTCGGCCTCGCCCGGATCCACCGTCGCGGCGACGAGTTCCATCCCGGCGGGTGTGTCGGCCGGGCGCAGCAGGGCCCAGATGCGAGGCTGCGGCGCCTCGAGATTGTCCTTGTAGTTCGGCGTGTCGGTCCGGTGCAGCGTGACGGTCGCCGCGCCGGCGAAGAACAGCTCCCGCCCGGCGTCCTCGCGCAGCCTCGTCCAGGGCGCCAGCGGCGGCACCTCCTCCTGCACGCCGACCACCTGCCAGACATGCTCCGCCCAGGCCGTGACGCCGGGCCGGCGCTCGGCGACGACGGCGACGGGGAAGGACAGCACCGGCTCCATCGTCATGCCGCCTTCCCGGCCTCGATCAGCGGCAGGCCGGTCGCCAGGTTCTGCGGCTTCAACCGCACCTTGTTCGCGACGTCCATCGCGAGCGCCAGGTAGACGGGGCGCCCCTTCACGCGCGGCAGGACGCGCGTCGCGTCCTCGAACTCCAGCACGCCGAGCCAGAGGATGCGGGCGAGGTCCGCCTGCTTCACCTTCCGGCCGTCCCACAGCGCGTTGGCGATGCGCGTCGCCTCGGCGTCGAGGCCGACATGCCAGGTCCAGTTGCGGTCCTCGATGACGGGCACCGGGCGGATCGTGCAGGCCTCGCCCAGCATGTGGCGGATGAAGCGCTCCAGCGCCCGCGCCATGCCGTGCTGGCCCGGCCGGTTCTCCGCGATGTCGAGGGCGAAGTCGTGCGCGTCCGACCGGCCGCGATAGAGCGGCGCGGTCTCCTCGCTCAGCACGTCGAGCTCGACCTCGCGCGGCGGCGCGCCGGCCTCCGTCAGCATCCGCCCGAGGGGCCCGAGGTCGCCGTCGGCGTGCCGCGCGTCCACGATCTCCTCGTCGGCGAGCAGCGTGGCGCCCTGGGTGATGGCGACGCGCTGGGTGCGGAACAGGCACTCGGCGGCGCGGAGGGTGAAGGCGTCCCCCTCCCCCTCCATCGCCGCGCGGGCGACGAGATGGGTGAGCATCTGCAGGAAGATGGGCGGGATGCCGCCGACATCGCCGCGGAACAGCTTGAGCCACGCGGCCTCGAGCGTCGGCTCCGCCGCGACGCGGTCGCGGAAGGAGAGGAAGACCTGCCAGTTCTCCCGCGCGTCGGGATCGGCCAGCGGCGCCGCATCGGCCGCGCCGAGCGGGTCCTCCAGCAGCCGGGCGTGCAGGGCGCGCTCGGCGTCGCAGGCTTCCTCGGGCGGCAGGAGCTCGGGCCGCGCCAGGAAGGCGCGCCACAGATCGGGCGTGGCGCGCAGCCGCCCCGCCTCGTCGAGGTCGCAGAGATGGTGGCCCGAGGCGACCCAGAAATCGCCGGGTGAGAGGCTGATGCTCATGAGCGGGAGATCCGGGTGAGGTCGGGCCGTTCCTCCGGCCCGTCCTCCTCGATTTCGGCGATGGCGAAGACGGGCAGCGCGCCGAAGTCGCGATGCGGCGTCTCGCGGCGATGCAGCGTGCGGAAGGCCTCGCGCACCTCGCCCGCCTCGTTGCGGCGGGTCAGCGCCAGCACGGTGCCCGGCGGCTGGTCGCAGAGGCTCTCGGCGAAGCGGAGCTCCTCCTCGGCCGCGCCGCGGGCGGCCGCGTCATCGGGCGCGCCGTAGGCGGCGCGGATGTGATCGGCGAGCGCGGTCAGCGCGGCATCGCGCTCCGCCGCCGTCGCCTCCGTCACCTCGACCAGGGTGGACCAGCCGAAGCTGGACAGACCGAGGAAGCCGCCGCGGAAGGCCTGCTGGCGCTTGCCGGTCAGCGTCTCCGGCGTGTCGTCCCAGAAGCAGAAACCGCCGGGCACCGCCCACTCCCCGGGCTCCGCCGCGCGGGGGAAGACCAGCGTGTCCGACGGGTCGAGGCGGAGCGTGCGCAGCAGCCGGGGCATCAGGACAGCTCCAGGATCTGCCGCGCGCCCTCGCGCTCGATGACCAGCGCCCCGCTGTCCGGCGCGATGCCGCGCTTCTCCCCGGCGAAATCCTCGAGCCGCGCGAGGTAGCGCTCGGCGACGCGGCGCGGGCCGCGCGCCTGCCATTCGTCGAGCCCGGCCATGAGATGCCGGGCCCAGCCATGGGTGAGCGACGCGGGCGTGAGATCCTCGAAGCCTTCCTCCTGGAGGGAGGTCTCGCCGGGATGCGCGCCCGGCTCCAGCCCCTCGGGCCAGGCGATGCGCGCCTCGAAGGCGACGACGAGCCATTCCGGGATCTCGTCGTCATGCCCGACCGGCGGGTGGCGGAAGCGCACCGTGCCGACGGCCCCCCCGTTCACGAGCAGCGTGCCGGGCCAGCGGAAGCGCACCGGCAGCTCGGGCGGCGAGAGCGCGGCGAGCGCGTCCGCCAGCGCGTTGCAGGCGGCGTGGAAGGCGAGGCGCGCCGGGCCGAGCGCCCGGTCGGGCTCCAGCACCACCGCGGCTTCCGCGCGGCCGTAGCTCCGCACCCAGACGAGCGTCCCGGCGCCCCGGCTGGGGGCGAAGCCCTCGCCCTCGGCGGGCGCGAGCTCGACCGCCCGCGCCAGCGCGTCCCCGCCCTCGCGCAGCATGACGGGGGTGAAGACGCTGGGCAGCGGCGGCAGGCCGTCGCTGATGGCAAGGGTGGTCGGCAAGCGCGCCCTCTTCCTGACAGGGGGGGTCGGCTATATCTGGAAGCGCCGTCCCCGGGAAGAAAGAGCGCCAGACATGTCCCGCACCGTGTTCGTGTGTTCCTGCGAGGACACGATGACGCTCGACGAGCGCGCGATCGCGAAAGGCACCGGCTGCGACGTCCGGACCGCCGAGCAGCTCTGCCGCGCGCAGCTCGACCGCTTCCTGAGGGCGATGGGCGAAGGGAAGCCGGTCACCGTCGCCTGCACGCAGGAGGCCCCCCTGTTCGCCCAGGAGGCGGAGGAAGCCGGCTTCGCGGCGCCGCTCGACTTCGCAAACATCCGCGAGCACGCGGGCTGGTCGGACGAGGGCGCGAAGGCCGGGCCGAAGATGGCCGCGCTGCTGGCCGCCGCCGCCGTGCCCATGCCGGCGGTGCCGCTCGTCACGCTGGAGAGCAAGGGCGTGGCGCTGATCCTCGGCCGGAACGAGGTGGCGCTGGAGGTCGCGCGGCGCCTCTCGGACTCGCTCGACATCACCGTGCTGCTGACCGGGGAGGAGCCGGTCCAGCCGCCGCGCCGCGCCGAGTTCCCGGTGATGCGCGGCCGGGCCGCCGCGGCTGTCGGCTGGCTCGGCGCCTTCGCCGTCACGGTGGACGGCTTCGCCGCCCCCTCCCCCGCCTCGCGCGGGGCCTATGCCTGGGGCCCGGCCAAGGACGGCGCGAAGAGCCAGGCGGACCTGATCCTCGACCTCTCCGGCCGGCCGGCCCTGTTCCCGACGCATGAGACGCGGCAGGGCTACCTGCGGGCCGACCCGGCCGACCGCGCCGCGGTGGAGAGGCTGGTGGGGCAGGCGGCCGGCCTCGTCGGCACCTTCGACAAGCCGCGCTTCGTCGCCTTCGAGGAGGGGCTCTGCGCCCACAGCCGCAACAAGCGCACCGGCTGCACCCGCTGCCTCGACCTCTGCCCGACGGGGGCCATCACGCCCTCCGGCAAGGATCACGTGCTGGTCTCGGCCGAGATCTGCGCCGGCTGCGGCGCCTGCGCCGCCGTCTGCCCGACCGGCGCCATCACCTACGCCCTGCCCACGGCCGACGCGCTGGCGCGGCGGCTGCGCGCCATGCTGACGGCCTATGCCGCCGCCGGCGGCAAGGACGCCGTCGTCCTGTTCCACGACGAGGCGCATGGCGAGCCGCTGCTCGACGCCCTGGCGCGCCACGGCGACGGGCTGCCGGCGCATGTGCTGCCGCTGCGCGTGAACGAGGTTTCGCAGCTCGACCTCTCGCTGCTCGCCGGGGCCTTCGCCTGGGGCGCGGCCGGCGTCCGGCTGCTGCTGCCGCAACGCCGCCC
Organism: Acetobacteraceae bacterium; assembly: GCA_019750475.1. Taxonomy (GTDB): domain Bacteria; phylum Pseudomonadota; class Alphaproteobacteria; order Acetobacterales; family Acetobacteraceae; genus Roseococcus. The sequence continues at coordinate 9,156 of JAIEOO010000346.1, forward strand.
GCACGGGACGGAGGGGGTGTTCCGCAACCTGTCCTACCTCGACGCCGCGCTGGAGGGGCTGGGGATCGGCACCGCCCGCCGCGCCGTCGCCATCGAGACGGACGACCCGTTCACCGCGGGCGAGCTGCTGGCCGCCAGCAAGGGCCTGCGCGCGAGCTGGGAGGCCGCCGCCTTCCTGCCCATGGGCGCCCCGCGCGAGGTGATGCGGCAGGCCTTCCGGGCGCTCCACGCGGCGTCGGGCAGCGCGGCCACGACCATCCCCATGCCCAAGCGCGCGCCCTTCGGCCTGGCGCGCGTGGAGACGGGCGGCTGCACGCTGTGCCTGGCCTGCACCATGGTCTGCCCGACCTCGGCTTTCACCTCGAACCCGGACAAGCCGCAGCTCAACTTCCTCGAGGATGCCTGCGTGCAATGCGGCCTCTGTGCCGCCACCTGCCCGGAGAAGGTCATCACGCTGGAGCCGCGGCTGAACTTCGCGCCCGAAGCCGCGAAGCCCCAGGTGGTGAAGGAGGAGGAGCCGCTGTGCTGCACGCGCTGCGCCAAGCCCTTCGGCACGAAGTCCAGCGTGGAGCGGGTGAAGGCGAAGCTCGTGTCCTCGGGCCACTGGATGTTCCAGGACCCGAAGCGGCTGGCCGTGCTGGAGATGTGCGAGGATTGCCGCGCCATCGAGGCGACGCTGGGCGGCGTGGACCCCTATGCCGGGCCGGAGCGCCCGAAGACCCGCACGACCGAGGACTATCTGCGCGAGCAGGAGCGCGCGAAGCGCGACCTGCACTGAACGGCGCGGCGGGTCACGCCCGCCAGGACAGCCCGGCGCGTCGGACGCGGCGCGCGACATAGAGCGTCCAGGCGAGCTGCACGGCCAGCGCCGGCAGCACGACGAGCGGCTTCTGCCCGGGCGGCAGGTGCAGGAAGAGCAGCGCCAGCCCGGCATGGAACAGGGCGAAGCCCCAGTGCAGCCCGGCGATGGCGCGCACCGGCAGGCCGCTGCGCTGCGCCATCTGGTACAGATGCGTGCGGTGCGGCGTGCTCACGCGCTCGCGCATGGCGGCGCGCCGCGCGAGGGTGAAGGCCGCGTCCCACAGCAGCCCGAACAGCAGCAGCGGGACGATCAGGAAGGAAACCTGGTCGGCCTCGAACCCCGCCGCCGCCACCGCCAGCACCGCGAGCAGGAAGCCCGCGAACTGGCTGCCGACATCGCCCATGAAGATCCGCGCCGGGTGCAGGTTGAAGGGCAGGAAGCCGGCGAAGCCCGCGAACAGGAACAGGGCGCAGGCGTGGATGAACCAGCCGCCCTCCAGCGCCGCGATCACGCCGAGGGCCGCGGCGGCGATCATCACCACGCCGCCGACGAGGCCGTCCATGCCGTCCATGAAGTTGACGGCATTGGTGCAGCCGACGATCCAGAACAGCGTCAGCGCCACGCCGAAGGGGCCGAGCGGCACCTCCCCCACCCAGGGCAGCGCCAGGCGGTGCAGCACGAGGCCGGAGGCGATGGCGACCAGCGCCGCCAGCGCCTGCGCCGCGAGCTTCACCGTGAAGCGGAAATCCCGCACGTCATCGAGCAGCGCGACGGCGGCGATGGCGACGGCGGCCAGCACCACGCCGAGGAAGCGCGGCTCCGCCGCCGGGGCGAAGGGCGCGAGCTGGTAGATGCCGAGCATGCCGACAACGAAGGCCAGCACCGGGCCGACGCCGCCGCCCTTGGGCGTGGGGCGGGTGTGCGCCTTGCGCCGGTCCGGGTGGTCGAGGATGGGCCAGGCGATCATCGCCCGCACGGCGAGCGCCGAGAGCAGGGCGAGCGGCAACGCGAAGGCGAGGTGGGGCAGCACGGCCATGGGAGGGGCGGGCCATGCCACGGCCCCGCCCGCCCGGCAATGTCAGCGGTCCGCGCTCATGCGGGGGCCCCATGCGCTGGCCGGTGGCGGTCGGTGGGGCCGCCCGTGCGAGCCCTTCCCGGCGCGCTCGATCCGAACCGCCCAGGCACGAGCCGCGCCCCTTCGGCGGGTGCCTCCCCAGGGCCGTCCGTCTCAGTCCGCCGTCGCGCCCGAGACTTCGACGAGGCGGCGCCACACCGCCTCCTGCGCCTGCCAGTATTGGCCGAAGGCGGCCGGGCTCTCGTCGGCGGCGGGCTGGAAGCCGAGCGGCACGAGGCGCTCGGCGAATTCGGGGGCGCGGATCACCTGCGTCAGCGCCTCGTGGTGGCGCTGGATGATCGCCTCCGGTGTGCCGCCCGGCGCCACCAGGGCGTACCAGACCTGCGCGTCGATGCCGGCGCCGGGCATGGCTTCGTCCATCCCGGGCACGGTCTCGAGCCCGGGGACGTAGGTGACGCGCCGGGCCGAACCGACCGCCAGGGGCCGGAACCGCCCTTCCCGCACATGCGGCATCAGCGCGGGCATGACGTCGAACATCATGTCGATGTTGCCGGCCACGAGATCCTGGATGGCCGGCCCGCCGCCGCGATACGGGACGTGGGTGATGTCCACGTCCGCGGCGCGCTTGAAGGTCTCGATGAACAGGTGGCTCGTCGTGCCGGTGCCGCTGCTGCCCATGGTGATGCGGCCCGGCGCGCGGCGCGCGGCCTCGATCAGCTCGGCCACGCTGCGCCAGGGGCGGGCGCTGTTCACCACCATGAGGATCGTGCCGGTGGAGCTGCGGGTGATCGGCGCGAGGTCGCGGATCGGGTCGAAGCCCCCCATCCGCGGACCGTAGAGGAACTTGTTGGCCGCGAGGGTGTTGGCCGCGGCGAGCATGATGGTGTGGCCGTCGCGCTCGCTCTGGGCCACGTGCTGCGCGCCGATGTTCCCGCCGGCCCCGGCGCGGTTCTCGACCACCACGGGCTGGCCGTAGATCGGCTGCAGACGCTCCCCCAGGAGGCGCGCCGTGATGTCGAGCGCGCCGCCCGCCGCGATCGGCACGACGAGACGCACCGGGCGCGACGGCGCCCAGGGCTGGGCCCGGCCGAGCGAGGGCGTCCCGAGCGCCAGGGCGGCGGCGAGGAGCGGGCGACGGGCGAGGGTCATGTCGGGCGTCCGGCGGCGAGGACGGGAGGATGGACCGGCGGGCGGCGGCGGATCAACCGCCGAAGGCCCGCAGCAGGGCGTCGCGGAAGGGCTTGGGGCGGAGCTGGTCGTCGAAGGGCAGCGGGCGCGTCGTCACGCCGTCCCGTCGCGCCACGTCGGCCTGCCGCACGAGCCAGGAATCGCGGTCGGTCAGGCCCCAGGTGATGACGGTGCGCGCGCCCCCCTCGATCGCCGCGGCGACGAAGGCCTGCACGCGCTCGGCGACGGCGGCGTCGCGCGCGGCCACGCCGTCGGGCAACGCGTCGGCCTCGCGCACATCGAGCTCCGTGATCATGACGGCGAGGCCGAGCTCCCGCAGGGCGCGGACGAAGGCGATGAACGGGGCCGGGCTGAACGGGTTGCGGAGCTGCAGATGCGCCTGGATGCCGATGGCGTCGAGCGGCGCGCGCCGCTCGACGAGGCGCCGGACGACGCGCAGCAGCCGCGCGCGCTTCTCCGCCGCCCAGGGCGTGTCCTCCTCGACGGCGTAGTCGTTCAGCGTGATCCGCAAGGTGCGGTCCACCTGGCGGGCCGTGCTGAGCGCCATCTCGAGATAGGCGGGCCCGAGCGCCGCGAGCCACGGCGTCGGGCGGAGGTCGCCGTCGGTGGCGCTGGGCTGGTCGCTGCCGGGCGGGTTGGAGACGGGCTCGTTCAGCACGTCCCAGTCGCGGATATGGTCCCGCGTCGCCGTCAGCACCTGGAGGATGTGGTTCTCGAGCAGCGCCTGGGCCCGCGCCCGCCCCTCGGCGATGGCGGGGGGCAGCCAGGCGGGCATGGCCTCATGCCAGACGAGGGCGTGGCCGCGCAGGCGCTGGTTGTGCCCGATGGCGAAGTTCAGGATCTCGGTCAGCGCGTCGAAAGTGAATTCGCCCTCCCGCGGCTGCAGCGCCTCCCACTTTGCTTCCCATTCCGGAACGAGGAGCGTGGCCTCGCGCGCGAAGAGAGCGGCGTAGGCGGGATCGGCGCGCAGCAGCTCGGAGCGGACCGCGGCGCCGAAGGTGATCCCGCGGGCGAGGGCCGCCTGGCGGAGCGGCGGGGCCGCCGCCTCCTGCGCCGCCGCCACGGCGGGGAGGGCCACGCCGAGGGCGAGCGCGGCCCG